>JBDTPP010000030.1:0-28551 GCA_039932615.1 Pseudoxanthomonas sp. | reverse complement strand
GGGTTCTTCTTGCCCATCGCGCGGCGCAGCAGGTCGGCGCCGCCCAGCGAATAACCGCCGACGATCTGGGCCATGTGCATGACCTGTTCCTGGTAGACCATGATCCCGTAGGTGTCGCGCAGGACGCCTTCAACCCGCGGATCCGGGTATTCGATCTTGCTCTGGTCGTGCTTGCGCTCGATGAAGTCGGGAATCAGGTCCATCGGGCCAGGCCGGTACAACGATACCAGCGCAATCAGGTCTTCGAAGCGATCGGGCTTTGCGCGCTTCAACAGCTCGCGCATGCCACGTGACTCGAACTGGAACACCGCGCCGGCTTCGCCACTGGCGAACAGGTCGTAGGTAACCTTGTCGTCGAGCGGCAGCGTGGCGATTTCCAGCGCCTCCTGGCCTTCCTGCGCGCGACGCAGGTTGATCGCCTTTACCGCCCAGTCAATGATCGTCAGCGTGCGCAGGCCGAGGAAGTCGAACTTGACCAGGCCCACCGCCTCGACGTCGTCCTTGTCGAACTGGGTGACCGGGGACTTGCCAAGGCCATTGGCATCGTGCTCTGAGAACAGCGGGCAGAAGTCAGACAGCGGCGAGGGCGCGATGACCACGCCACCCGCGTGCTTGCCGGCGTTGCGGGTCAGGTCTTCGAGCTGGCGGGCGAGGTCGATCAGGTCGCGCACGTCGTCTTCGTCGCGATAGCGGTCGATCAGCTCCTGCGAGGCCATCGCCGAGCTGCCTTCGCCCATCGCGTCGGCCAGGGTGATGCCCAGGGTCAGCGGGATCAGCTTGGCGATGCCGTCGACCAGGCCGTAGGGAAAGCCGAGCACGCGGCCGGTATCCCGGACCACGGCCTTGGCTGCCATGGTGCCGTAGGTGATGATCTGGCTGACCCGGTCTCGGCCGTATTTTGCTGCGACGTAGTCGATGACCTCATCGCGACGATCCATGCAGAAGTCGATGTCGAAGTCGGGCATCGACACGCGTTCCGGATTGAGGAAGCGTTCGAACAACAGGTCGTACGGAATCGGGTCCAGGTCGGTGATGCCCAAGGCCCAGGCGACCAACGAACCGGCACCCGATCCGCGCCCCGGGCCTACCGGAATGCCATGGTCCTTGGCCCAGTTGATGAAGTCGGCCACGATCAGGAAGTAGCCGGGGAACCCCATGCGCGCGATGACGCCCAGCTCCAGGTCCAGGCGCGCGCGGTAACTTTCTTCGCTGTGTCCCGCAGCCAGCGGATTCTTCAGCAGTCGTTTGTCCAGGCCGGCGTGCGACTGGCTGCGGATCCAGCTGTCCAGGGTCTCGTTGCTGGGCACCGGGTAGGCGGGCAGGGCGTACTGGCCCAGGGTCAATTCCAGGTTGCAACGTTGCGCCAGCGCATGGGTGTTGCCGATTGCATCCGGCACGTCGGCGAACAGCGCGGCCATCTCGTCCGCTGACTTCAGGTATTGCTCGGCGCTGTACTCGCGTGGGCGCTTGGGATCGTCGAGTACCCTGCCAGTGGAAATGCAGACCCGCGCCTCGTGCGCGTCGTAACCATCGCGGTCGAGGAAGCGCACATCATTGCTGGCGATGACCGGCAGTCCGCGTGCGGCGGCTACGTGCAGGGCGAAGGCGTTGAACGCCTCCTCGCCCTCGCGCTGGGTGCGGGTGATTTCAAGGTGCAGGTTTTCGCCGAAGCTGCGTTGCAGGTCGGCGAGGTGTTGTTCGGCGTGTTCATGGCGTCCTCCGGCAGCCAGGCGTCCGGCGTAACTGTGGCGTCCGGCGATGGCGAACAGGCCTTCGCAGTCCTCGGCCAGCCATTGAGGCGTGATCGCCACGCCATCCAGGTGGTGGCCTTCCATCCATGCGCGCGTCAGCAACCGCGACAGCGACAGGTAGCCGGTGTGGTCGCGGCACAGCAGGGTCAGTGGCCAGGGGCTTTCCTTGCCATCGATGATGCTGATGTCGGCGCCGGCGATGGGCTTGATGCCGACCGATTCCGCCGCCTTGTAGAACTTGATCAGTGCAAACAGGTTGTTGCGGTCGGTGACTGCCAGCGCCGGCAGCCGCATTTCCACCGCGCGGCTCAGCAGGTTGGGCCGTCTGGCCTTGTCCGGGCGTGCTTCTTCCGGTTTCTCGGGCACGCGAATGGTCGAATCCGCCAGCGAGAATTCGGTATGCAGGTGGAGGTGGATGAAGCGGGAAGACATGCGATGGTCAGGGTAGCCCGGGGGGTAGGGTGGAACAAGGCTTGACAGGGACATTAAGGGCATCCGCGCCCCTGGTCAGGCAGGCGGGAGCTTGTGGGTGTTGTGCGAGGTTCGTCAGCGCCGATGAATGTGCATTGGAAAGCGTCGGGGTTGACAACCCTCCCGCAGAACCAAAAAAAAGGCCGCCCCTCGGGCGGCCGGTCGCAAGGTTCGCAGGGCAAGCTCAATGCACGTGCAGGTACAGGTCGACCTGTTCGGGCACGTAGCTTTCTTCATGGACATGGCGCAGGTGCGCGGCGAGGGCGGCTTCGGCTTCATGCGCGACTTCCCATTCATGGCGGTTGAAGTGGAAGTCGACGTCGTTGCACTGATGCAACTGTGCCTCCAGGTGGCGCAGGCGGCGGAAGTCGAGATAGCGTTCGATCTCGTTGGCCAGCAAAGTCCATTCGGCTTCGCCCGGGCATTTGGCGTCGCAGGCATCCAGGGGTGTGGCCGCTTGCAGGCATTGATGCAGGACTTCGAGTCGGGTGCGGGTGTAAGCGTCGCACTGCCATTCGTGGTCCGCCAACAGCGAGGCAAGCAGCTGCCTGCGTTCGTCGCTGGCGGTTCTCGTGGTCACCGGTGATGCGTTGGCGGATTGAGCGGGGGAAGACAGCTCGGGGTAAGACAGTTCGGGAGAAAAGCGGTACATGGGACACCTCATGGAATATCAGTAAAAAAGTCTTGGTCACTCACTTTGGGTGGGGTGCCATCGTGCGCCTGGGCGATGGCAACTTGCATCTGCCGGAAGCCGTTGTGAGCAACGTCCGACAGGGTCGATTCATGCACGGTTGACAGCTGTCCAGGCGATCCAGCCGGCACCCCAGGTCAGCGCTGCGACAGCCGGGTGACGGGTGTGTCCGCGCGCTTGCCTTCGACGCGAACCGCCACTACTCCGGTGGCGCAAGCGCGGGCCACTTCGGCATACAGCGCCGCGCGCAGTTCATAGGTCTGGCTGAAGTTGTCGGTGCCGAGCAGCCAGCCGGCCTGGCGCTGGCTGAGGAAGCGCTTGTCGCAATCCATCGTCAGGCTGCGCTTGGCCGCGGAGGATCGCGCTTCTGCGGCGCGCAGCTTCGGGGGAAAGACAAGGACGGCTGCAAGCAGGGCCGGCAGCAGCATGAGCAACGGCAGCGCGAACGGCGCCGGATCCAGGTTGTAGGCATTGCGGTTCATGTCGTTCTCCAGTCTTGATGGGGTGATTTGCCCGGGAATGAAGTGGTGGATTGCGCAGGTCGCGCGCCGCATCAGTGGATGTGGAAGATCGCGCAAGGGGCAGGCAGGTAGCTGGCTCCACGCACGGCCCTGCGCTGGGCGTGCAGGGCGGCTTCGATGCGGCGTTCTTCCAACCAGTCCTTGCGGTCGAAGCGGAACTCGTCCTCCGCGCAGCCGCGCAGGCCGGCTTCGATCCGGCGCAGGCGCCGAAAGTCGACGTAGGCGATGACTTCGTCGGCCAGACTTGGCCAGGCGGTCTCGAGGACAATGGCGTCGTCCAGGTGCCCGACCTGAGGCAGCCAGCCCGGGATCAGGCTTTCCGGCCCTTGCAGGTAATCAGCTACCAGGCGCGCGGGCCTGGCGGCGTCGCTGGCGCTCGAGGCCATCCAGGCACTGTCGGTGACCATTTCGGCGACCGTTTCGGCGCGCTGGATGCGTTGGACGATGCAGGGTGGTTCGGCCTGTTGCCTGCCCTGGTTGAGTTCGCGGGCAGCGGTGACCAGCTGGTCGGCAACCAACGGAGCCTGGTGACGGCCCAGACGCCCCAACAGGCGGTTGAAGCGGTCCAGGTCGAGGCTGTTGAGGCGGAACTGGCCGATGCTCTTGCGACGGCCGGGCACGCGGGAGGAAGGCGTCAGGTACAGGATGGAGGGCAAGGGATACTGAATGTTCTGCATCGCGTTCATGGTTCTGTCTCCACTGGGTCAAGGGGCTGCGCGGTCATTCCGGCGCAGCACCAGAGTCCACCGACCCAGGCAGATGAGTCATGAGGGGAGCGCGATCCTTCTGCCAGCTTTGGCTGAGCTTGTGAGGCGATCGTGAGGAAATTGCGATGAAACCCGGCGCAGCCGCCGGACCAGGCTCCAGCGGAGGCGAGCATTACCGCTTCGACCGGCTCGTGGTCGATGTCCCCGCGCACACGCTGAGTCGGGACGGGCAGGCACAGGCGCTGGAACCGAAGGCCTTTGCCGTGCTGATCGCGTTGCTGCGGCGGCCGGGCGAATTGCTGGGCCGCGATGAATTGCTTGACGAAGTATGGGGCCACCGCCACGTCACCCCGGGCGTATTGACGCGGGCCATCGCGCAACTGCGCAGTGCGCTGGAAGATGACGTGCAGCAGCCGCGCTACATCCAGACCCAGCATGCGTTGGGGTACCGGTTCATCGGCGAGCTGGTGCCGCAAACACCGGCGATCGCCGAGGTGCCAGTCGAGCGGATCGACGATGCCAGGCCGACGCCGACGGCGACGGCAGTTCTGGCCGGAAATGGAGCTGCAATTGCGCGGGCCTTAGCACCGGCGGTGACCGCGTCACCTGGTGAGCATGACGAGGTGATCGACGATCGCGACCGGGCGCTGCATCGCCACCATGAGCATGCACATCGCTGGTGGATACCTCTGGCACTTCTGGCGGCGGTGGTTGCGGCGACTTCGCTATGGGACGAGCGATCGTCCAATTCGAATTCGCGCGCGGATGCGTCGATCGCGGTAATGCCATTCGAGAACCTCGGTAACAACCGCGACGACGATTATTTCGCCGAGGGCCTGGCGCTGGAGATGCATGATGCCCTTGCCGGCGTGCAAGGGCTGACCGTGGCCGCGGAGATGTCCCCGGCGGTAGCGGCTACTCGCGAGACCGACCTGAAGGCCCTGGGCAAGCGCCTCGGCGTCGCCACGGTGCTCGATGCGACTGTGCGCCGCGAAGGAACGCGGGTGCGGATCAACGCGCGGCTGTCCGATACTTCCACCGGTTACACCCTCTGGAGCAAGACCTACGACCATGAACTGGGCGGGGTATTCGCCACCCAGACCGAGATCGCGGATGAGGTCGTCCGTTCGCTGCTGGGCGCGATCCCCGGAAGGGAGAAGGCGCTGGCCAAGCGACTGGCGCCGACCCGCAACGTCGCTGCTTTCGATGCCTACCTGATGGGCCTGCAACAGTTGCGGTTGGCCGCAGTGGATGGCGACTTCGACCTGGCCATCGGCTTGTTCAAGCAGGCGCTGGCTGCCGATGGCGGGTTCGCCCTGGCCCAGGCCGGCATCTGCCGTTCCGAACTGTTCCGGTTCGAGTCCCTGCGCGATGCCAACGCTTACCAGCGGGCGAGCGACGCCTGCCTGCGGGCGGAAAAAATGGATCCGGCGCTGGACCAAGTCGATCTCGCCTTGGGCGAGTTGCACCAGGCGCGAGGCAAATTCGACCAGGCATTGGAGTATTACGCCAAAGCCGAAGCCAATCCCGCCTTGAAGCCGAGCGTGTACCTGGGCATGGCCAAGGCCTATGCCGGCCAGGGGCGGCAGGACGATGCGCGGAAATACTTCGAACTTGCGCGCAAGCTGCGGCCCGACGACGCTTCTCTACTTTCCGCGATCGGATATTGGCAATACAGCACCAGCCATCTTCCCGAAGCCATAGCGTCCTTTCGCAAGGCGGTGGACTTGCGCCCCGATGACGCGGAACTGTGGAGCAGCCTGGGCGGGCTATACGTCAATGCCGGCAACAACAGCGAGGCGACCAAGGCCTTCGAGCATTCCATCCGCATCAGGCCGACCGATGCGGTGTTGAGCAACTATGGCGCGCTCAAGTACCAGCAAGGCGACTACGCGGCGGCAGCGACCTTGTTCCGCAGGGCGCTGGAAATAGATGCCGGTGATTTCCAGATATGGGGCTACCTGGCGGAAGCATTGCTGGCGGATCCGGCCACTACGGGTCGTGCGCGCGAGCCCTTCCTGCACGCCGCGCAGATGGCGGAGCAATACCTGAAGATAAAACCCGATGATGCGCGCGCGATGGCTGCGCTGGGCTGGTACCGAATCAACCTGGGCGACGCCACGACAGCCCGTCTGCTGGTCGCCAAGTCCGAAGCCCTGGGCACCGAGCGTGGCGAAGTGGGCTGGTACAACGCACAGACCATGACCCTGGTTGGAAGCGAGGAAGACGTAAGGACGCGTGTGGCCTTCGCACGCGAAGGGGGGATCTCGGAAAACATGATCAGGACAAATCCATTCCTGAAGAATTTCCACGCACGGAAAGAAGGGAAGCCCGTGCGTTGAGCAAGCAGGATCCTCCGCTCCAGGGATGGGCACCAACCAGGAGTGCAACACATGGCAATCGACAATGGCAGTGAGAGCAAGGCCGAAACCGGAGTTGGCGCTGGAGATCCCGGCATAGGCGTGGATACACCGCGCGCCTCTTTGATAAAGGTTTCCTACAACGCGGATGGTTCGCCATGGGTCGATACGGCCATGGTGGGCGTCTATGCAGGAGACCGGCTGCTCTGGCATACGGCGTCCCACGAACAGCGCGCATTCAAGCTTGTTTTTGCGGAGGATTTTCCCGTGGACGAGGGATCAGGCCAGACGGCTACCGGCGCGCCTTCGACCGAGGGCGGAAGACAGTCCAAATACGGGTCGGCTGCTCAAGGGCGCACTTTTACATCTTCGCCGCAACAGATAGCCGAGGTCACCATACGTTCCAATGCGAAGCCGGGTGTCTACGAATACCAGGTGCAGGCGGGTGGCATAAAGGGCGTACCGGGGATCGTCTTCGCAGGTGGCGTGATCATCCGGCCTACCGGGCCGCGTCCTTTGACCTAGCGGGCTATGGCGAAGAGACCGACCGGGGCGTGGTCGCGAGCGGACTTGTGAACGCGTTGTACGCCCGCAGCACTGGCGCGAAACTGCGCCGGTGTTGCGGGCACGGACCATGTGCCGAGAGTGCGGCGAGGTGCACCGGGCTCGGATAGCCCTTGTGCCGGTCGAAACCGTATTGCGGGTATGCCAGGTGCAGCTCGCACATCGCGCGGTCGCGCGCGACCTTGGCCAGGATCGAGGCGGCCATGATCGCCGGCTCCGATGCATCGCCGCCGATGATCGATTCCGCTTGGCAGGGCAGGTCGCGTGGCAGGCGGTTGCCGTCGATGCGTGCGAATTGCGCTGCGGGCGATAACGCGTGCAGTGCACGACGCATGCCGGTGAGGGTGGCCTGCAGGATGTTCAACGCGTCGATTTCGGCGGCATCGACGAATTCGATATGCCAGGCCAGCGCGCGCTCGATGATCAGTGGATACAGCGCCTCGCGCTTACGCTCGCTGAGCTTCTTGGAGTCGTTCAGCCCGGCGATGGGTCGCGATGGATCCAGGATCACCGCGGCGACCGAAACCGGTCCGGCCAGTGGCCCGCGTCCGGCTTCATCGACACCGGCCACCAGCAAGCAGGTTGCCACGTTCATCGCACCAGCTTGGCGATGGCGTCGGCCGCGCGCACCGACGCATCCTGGCGCAGCGATTCGTGCAGTTCGCGGTATTGCGGCTGCAGTGCGCCGACGATCTCAGGATGCTGGAACAGGTTCAAGACCGCCGCCGACAGGTTCGCTGCGGTGCATTCGTCCTGCATCAGTTCCGGCGCCAGGTCGGCGCCGGCCAATACATTCGGCAGCGCATAACGCTCGACCTTCAACATGCCGAAGGCCTTGACGATTCGATAGGTCCACGGCGCCACCTTGTAGCCCACCACCATCGGCCGCTTGGCCAGCATCGCCTCCAGCGTGGCCGTGCCCGAGGCCAGCAGGACTACGTCTGCCGCGATCATGGCTTCGCGGGCCTGCCCGTCGATCAGCCTGGGCGGCGGCGACAGGTCGGAAAGCTTGGCAACCAGTGGTTCCAGTGCGCGGCGACAGGCGGCGTTGGCGGCGGGTACCACGATCTGCAGGTAGGGAACCGCCGCGGCCACGCTGCGTGCGGCTTCGAGGAAGATCTGCGCGAGGCGTTCGATTTCCCCCAGCCGGCTGCCCGGCAGCACCGCCAGCACGGGCGTGTACGCGTTCAGCCCCAATGTTTCCCGCGCCGCGGCCTGGTCCGGTTCCATCGGCATGTCGTCTGCCATCGGGTGGCCGACGAAACGCGCATCGATGCCATGCCGCGCATAGATCGGCGGCTCCATCGGGAACAGGCACAGGACCATGTCGGCACTGGCGCCGATCTTCTGTGCACGCTTCTCGCGCCATGCCCACACCGACGGACTGACGTAATGCACGGTGCGCACGTCACGCTGTTTCAGCCAGCGCTCCACGCCCAGGTTGAAATCGGGTGCGTCGATGCCGATGAACACGTCCGGCTTCCACGCCAGCACCCGTTCGCGCAATCCACGGCGCAGCTTCAGCAGGCGGGGAAGATGACGCAGTACTTCCGACAAACCCATCACCGCCAATTCGCCTGAATCGAACCACGTATCACAGCCTGAGCGCCGCATCGCATCGCCGCCGATGCCTGCGAATTCGGCCTCGGGAAAGCGCTTGCGCAATTCGTTTATCAGGCCGGCGCCGAGCGCATCGCCGGAGGACTCGCCCGCGACCAGGGCGATGCGCCGGTGCTGCATAGGACGCTGGGCCGCAGGAGAGGCGACCAGATCGGACAGGGTCGGGGATGCCGCGGCGCCCTCCTGCTTCTCTCTGCTCATCGCAGCAGGGGCCGTTCGCCGCTGTCGATGAAATCAAGCAAGGCGCGTACGTCCTCGCTTTCGCGGGCCTGCTCGACCAGCTGCTGCCTGGCTTCTGCCAGCGGCAAGCCGGCCACGTACAGGGTCCGGTAGGCACGCTTGATGGCGCTGATGCGTTCGTTGTCGAAACCGCGGCGCTTCAGCCCTTCGCTGTTGATCCCGCGTGGCCGGCCTTGCGCATCGCCCGCCACCATGGTGTAAGGCAGCACGTCTCCGCTTACCAGCACGCCCATTCCCAGGAAGGCATGCGCGCCGATGCGGCAGAACTGATGCACGCCGGCGAAGCCGCTCATGATCACCCAGTCGCCGATCTGCACGTGTCCGGCCAGGGTCGAATTGTTGGAAAAAACGCAGTGGTTGCCAACGGTGCAGTCGTGGGCGATGTGGGTGTAGGCCAGCAGCCAGTTGTCGTCGCCGATGCGGGTCACGCCGCCGCCAGCTCCGGTGCCGCGGTTGATGGTGGTGAACTCGCGGATGGTGTTGCGATCACCGATGACCAGTTCGGTGCGCTCGCCGCCGAATTTCTTGTCCTGTGGATCGCCGCCGATCGCAGCGTGGCCGAGGACATGGTTGTGGCGCCCAATCCGGGTCGGGCCGGTGATGCTGCAGTGCGCGCCGATCACCGTGCCTTCGTCGACTTCCACATCCGCGCCAATGCTGGTGAACGGCCCGACCTGCACATCGGCAGCCAGTCGTGCGGCCGGATCTATCCACGCGCTGGGGTGTATCCCGGGCGCTCCGCTCATCACCTATTCCTTCTCGGTTTCGGCGCAGAGCACGTCGGCGGAAGCGACCAGCTCGCCGGCCACGCGGGCCACGCACGTATAGAAGGTCATGGTGCGGATGATGCGCTTGATCTCGACGTGCAATTCCAGCACATCACCCGGCACCACCATGCGCGAGAAGCGCGCGTTGTCGATCTTGACCAGGTAGAACAGCTTGTTGTCGGCGACCGTGCCACGCGACAACTGGGTCAGCAGGCCGCCGGCCTGGGCCAGCGCCTCGATCACCAGCACACCGGGCATCACCGGATGCCCGGGGAAGTGGCCCTGGAAGTACGGTTCGTTGATGGTCACGTTCTTGTGCGCGACGATGCGCTTGTGTGCCTCGAACTCGACCACCCGGTCGACCAGCAGGAACGGATACCGGTGCGGCAGCAGCTGCTGGATCCGGGTCACATCGATGGGTAGTTGCACGGTCTCGCTCATTCTTCCTCCTTGCGCACGCCGGACAGGCGTCGCGCCATAGAATCCAGTTGCTTGAACCTGGCGGCATTCTTGCGCCAGGTGCGGTTGTCGGTGAGCGGCGTACCCGAGGAATATTCTCCCGGCTCGCGGATGGAGTGGGTGACAAGCGACATCGCGGTGATGGTGACCTTGTCGCAGATTTCCAGATGCCCGAGTACACCGGCCGCGCCGCCTATCAGGCAATAACGGCCGATCTTTGCGCTACCGGCCGCGGCGCTGCAACCGGCCATCGCCGTGTGCGCGCCGATGTGCACGTTGTGGCCGATCTGGATCTGGTTGTCGAGGCGCACGTCTTCTTCCAACACCGTATCGCCCAGGGCGCCACGATCGATCGTGGTGTTGGCGCCGATTTCGCAATCGTCGCCGATCACCACGCCGCCCAATTGCGGCACCTTGATCCAGCGTCCTGCCTCCATGGCCAGGCCAAAACCATCGGCGCCCAGCACCGCACCAGGATGAATCCGCACGCGTTGCCCCAGGCGGACCCGGGTCACCAGGGTGACTCGGGCAATCAACTCGCTGCCCGCGCCGATTTCGCAATCCTCGCCGATCACGCAGCCCGGCCCGATCACGCAACCTTCGCCGATGCGGCTGCCGGCACCGACCACCACGAATGGGCCGACGTGGGCACTGGCCGAGATGCATGCCGAGGGATCAACCACGGCGCTGGAATGGATGCCCGGTTCGCGAGCCGGCTGCGATTCAAACAGCGCGGCGATCCTGGCGAACGTCGTGTACGGGTCGCTGGCGATCAGCGCGGTGTGCGGCGCATCGTGGGCGTCGTCGGCGCGCAGCACGACGACCGATGCCTGGCTGGTGGCCAACTGGTTGCGGTAGCGCGGGTTGGCGAGGAAGGCGAGCTGCCCGCTACCCGCACTGGCCAGCGTGGCCACACCATGCACGGTCGTCGAGCCGTCGCCGCGGACGGAAAGGGCGAAGCGCTCGGCGAGTTCGTCGGCAGTGGCCTGGAAGGCATCCATAGGCGGGCAGTTTAACGTCTGGGGCAGCCTCGGGTGAAAAGCAAAGGCCCGGACGTGTCCGGGCCTTTGCATGATGCCGCGGGTGCGGGCAAATGGGTCAGAACGCACCGCCGAAGGTGAACTGCAGGCGTTCGATCTCGTCGTCATCCTTGCTTCGAAGCGGGTAGGCGTAGCTGATCGAGATCGGCCCCACGGGCGCGCGCCACAGCAGTGAAACGCCGGCGGAAGCCCTCAGCTCGCCGGCGTCGAAGTCGCTGGTGCCTGCGAACACGTTGCCGAAGTCGACGAAGGCCGAGATACGCGCCGCCTTGGAGTCGAACAGCTTCGGGAAATACATTTCCAGCGAGCCCGTGGTTTTCAGCGAGCCACCCAGCGGCTGGCCCTTGAAGCCACCGATCACTTCCGATCGCGGTCCCAGGGTGTTGTCGCGGAAACCACGCACCGAACGCACACCACCTGCGTAGAAGTTCTCGAAGAACGGCAAGCCGGTGGCGGTTATGGATTTTGTTTCAACCGTACCCGCCGGACACTCGGCGGACGCGGCCTTGGTCACGGTGTCGTTGCCGGCCTGGACCGAACAAAACTTGCGCGTGGTGTCGCTGCCGTAGCTGTCGCCATAACCCAGTTCCGCCCGCGTGTTCAACACCAGCGACGGACTCAGTGGCCAGTACTTGGAGAACTCGTAGTTGAGCTTGTAATACTCGACCGTGGAACCGGGCAGGGTAATTTCGGTCGAGATCCGCTGGTAGGTGCCTGCGGTAGGCATGAAATAGTCGTTGCGGGTGTCGCGCGCCCAGCCCAGTTCGGTGCGCCAGGCGTGGAAGGTACGATTTCCGACCGCGTTGATGTAGTCGATGATCGATGCGGGCGTGGAGCCGGCGAAGGTCAGGATCTCGTTGGTGTCGATGCCGAACAGCAACGAGACGGTATCGTTCTCGGTGATCGGCAGGCCAAGCACACCTTGCGCCGCGGCGCTGGTGGTCGAGTACTGGGCGGTGTTGAAGCTGGAGTAATCGAACTCGCGCCACCACAGGTTGTACCCGAGCGACAAGCCTTCGTCGGTGAAGAACGGATTCACGTACGAGAACGAATAGCGCTGCAGGTAGTCGCTGCGCTGCGCTTCCACCGAAACACGATTGCCGCTGCCCAGGAAGTTGTTCTGCGACAGCTGGATCGAGGTGGTGATGCCGGACAACTGTGAATAACCCAGGCCAAAGACGAAGCTGCCGGACGTGGTTTCCTTCACGTTGTAGACCACGTCGACCTGGTCGTTGCTGCCGGGGACGGCGGGCGTTTCGACATCGACGGTCTCGAAGTAGCCCAGGCGCTGAAGCCTGATCTTGGAGCGATCGATCGCGGCCTGCGAGTACCAGCTGCCTTCGAACTGGCGCATCTCGCGGCGCAGGACTTCGTCGGCGGTACGGGTGTTGCCCTTGAACACGATGCGGCGCACGTTGACGCGCGGGCCCGGCACCACTTGCAGGTTGATGGCGACGGTGCGGTTTTCGCGGTCAACGGTCGGGATGGGGTTCACCTGGGAAAAGGCATATCCGATGTTGCCCAGGGTGGAAGTGATGGCATCGGAGGTGTATTCCAGCAACGCACGCGAGAACACCTGGTCCTTCCTGACCAGCACGCGCTTCTCTATTTCCTCGACCGGCAGGATGGTGTCGCCGGTGACCTTGACGTCGGAGACCTTGTACTGCTCGCCTTCGGTCAGGCCCGCAGTCAGGAACATGTCCTGCTTGTCCGGGCTGATCGCGACCTGGGTCGAATCCAGGCTGAAGTCCACATAGCCGCGGTCCAGGTAGTAGGAGTTGAGCTTCTCGATATCGCCGGAGAGTTTTTCCTTCGAATACTGGTCGTCGCGGCGGTACCACGACAGCCAGTTGCTTTCCTTCGACTCCCAGTTGTCCAGGATGTCCTTGTTCTCGAACTTCTCGGTGCCGATCAGGTTGATGTGGCGGATCTTGGCGGCCTTGCCTTCCTTCACGTTGATGGTCACGTCGACGCGGTTGCGGTCCAGCTGCGCCACGACGGGGCTGATCTCGACGTTGTACTTGCCGCGGTTGTTGTACTGGCGGGTCAACTCCTGGGTGACTCGATCCAGGGCCAGCCGATCGAAGGTTTCGCCCTCGGCCAGGCCAATGTCCTGCAGGCCCTTCATCAGGTCTTCGGTCTTGATGTCCTTGTTGCCGGCGAGGGTGAGCTTGTTGATCGCCGGACGTTCGCTGACGGTGATCACCAGGATGCTGCCCTGGCGGTCGAGCCTGACGTCCTCGAAGAAACCGGTCTTGTAAAGCGCGCGGATGGCTTCGCCAGTCTTGCTGGAATCGACCGTGTCGCCGCGTTCGATCGGCAGATAGGTCAGTACCGTGCCAGCGGAGATGCGCTGCAGGCCGTCGATGCGGATATCGGTGGCGGTGAAAGCGTCCGCGCTGGCGATGGCCGGCAGGCCGGATTCCGTCGTCTGCGCCCATGCCGGCAATGCGATGGCCGAAGCCAGGGCGAGGGCGAGCAGGCGGCGGGAGGGGAGTCGCGTCATCATCACTTCCGATAGGGTAGGTGCGGGTGTTGCCTGCACAACTGCAGGGGAGTGCCGGAATACTGCCGGCGGGAAAACTGGAAAAAACCGGGCCGGGGGAAACCGGGCCGGGGAAAACCGGGAAAGCAGGGCCATCAGGTCACCAGACGGAATATGTCGTTGTAGAACGCCAGGCCCATCAGGCTGGCCAACATGGCCAGGCCCATGTATTGGCCGGTGGCCATGGCGCGTTCGCTCAACGGACTGCCTTTGACCAACTCTATAAGGTAATACAGCAGGTGCCCGCCGTCCAAGACCGGGATCGGCATCAGGTTGATGATAGCCAAGCTCAGAGACAGCAGGGCCATGAAGAAAAGGAACCAGCCCACGCCTCGCTTGGCGGTCTGGTTGGCGACCTGGGCAATGGTCAGTGGCCCCGAGATGTTCTTCACCGATGCGTGCCCAGTGAACATGCGCCGGATCATTCCCAGCGAATCAGAGGTCATCTTGCCGGTTTCGCGGAAAGCCGCGGGAACCGCCGCGAGCGGGCCTAGGCGTTGCAGGGCATCGTAAGCAGGCGCCTGGGTCGGCGGCTTGATGCCGAGGGACCAGTATTCACGGCCCGAAGCTGGGTCGCGGTACCAGATGGGGGTGATATCCAGCACCAGCAGCTTGCCGTTGCGTTCGACCTGGAGTTGGCCGGTTCCGCCACGCTGGCCGATTTTCTGTACCAGGGGCGTGATCTCCCCGAAGCTGTGCACCTGGGCGCCATCTAACGCGGCGATCCTGTCGCCAGGTAGCAGCAGCCCGGCTGCGGGCATCCCGGGAGCAGTGGATTCCACCAGCGCCGGCGCCAACTGGTGCCGCCAGGCGAAGCCGGCGAGTGCGGACACGTTTTCCTGGTCGAAACCGCTGGCAAGCCTGGACAGCGCCAGGGTGCGCGAGTGCTGCAGGCCGTGGCTGTCGACCACCCCCACATCCAAGTCACGACCATCCATTGCCGCCGTGGTCATGGTCTGGATGGCATCGCCGAAGGTGCGCACTGGCTGGCCTTCGATTTCCTGGATCCTGTCCCCCGCCACGAAGCCGGCCTGTGCCGCGATGCCCTGGACCTGGCCGACTGTCGCGGAATAGTCGGGGCGTCCAATCACGAACATGGCCCACAGCAGCGCCACGCACAGCACCAGGTTGGCGGCTGGACCCGCAGCCACGATGGCGATGCGCTGCAGTACCGGCTTGCGGTTGAACGTCTGCCCGATCAGTCCGGCGGGTACATCGCCTTCGGCCTCGTCCAGCATCTTCACGTAGCCGCCCAGCGGGATCGCGGCGATGGCGAATTGGGTGCCATGGCGGTCGTAACGCGACCACAGCGGCTTGCCGAAGCCCACCGAGAAGCGCAACACCTTGACTCCGCAGCGCCTGGCCACCCAGTAATGGCCGAATTCGTGGAACGTCACCAGCACGCCGAGCGCGACGATCATCCACCAGATTGAGCCAACGATGTCACTCATGCGGGTGGGCGTGGCCTGTGGCTGCGTGTTCGGTGAGCTTGCGTTCGGCGAATCGGCGTGCCTGCGCATCCGCTGCCAGCAGCGCTTCCAGCGATTCGGCCGGGGCGGCAGACAGCGCGGTGAGGGTGTCCTCGACCAGCGCGGGAATGGCTAGGAAACCTATCCGGCCCTGAAGAAAGGCTGAAACCGCGACTTCGTTGGCAGCATTCAAGACTGCGGGTGCGGCGCCACCGGCCTCCAGCGCCTGCCAGGCCAGTCGCAGGCAAGGGAATGCCTCAGCGTCGGGGGCCTCGAAATCCAGGCGGCCGTGGGTCAGCAGGTCCAGGCCTGCCACCCCTGATTCAATCCGCTGCGGCCAGCCCAGGCCGACTGCCAGCGAGGTGCGCATGTCCGGCAGGCCGAGCTGGGCCAGGGTCGAACCATCGACGAACTCCACCAGCGAATGGACCAGGCTCTGCGGATGCACCAGCACCGCAAGCTTGTGGCCCGGAATGTCGAACAGGTGGTGGGCCTCGATCAGCTCCAGGCCCTTGTTCATCAGCGTGGCCGAGTCGACCGAGATCTTCGGACCCATCGTCCATTTGGGATGGGCAATGGCTTGTTCGGGAGTGATCGAGGCCAGCGACTCGCGGGTCCTGCCGCGGAACGGCCCGCCCGAAGCAGTGAGCACGATGCGCCGCACATCGCCCTGAGTGTCGCGTGAACGCAGGCACTGGAAGATGGCGTTGTGCTCGCTGTCTATCGGGATGATCTCGGCATTTGCGCCATTCGCCGCAGTCATCAGCAGCTTGCCGGCCAGGACCAGCGATTCCTTGTTGGCCAGCAACAGGCGCTTGCCGGCACGCGCCGCTGCCAGGGTCGAACCCAACCCCGCGGCACCCACGATGGCCGCGATCACGGTGTCGCATGCATTGGACGCCACCAGGGCATCGAGTGCGGCATCGCCGGCGTGGGCCTCGGTGGAAAGGCCGGCATCGCGCAGGCCGTCGCGCAATGCGGCGTAGCGGGAGGCATCGGCGATCACCGCGTGTGCCGGCCGATGGATCACGCACAATGCGATCAGGGCATCAACCTGGCTGCCGGCCGCCAGCACGCTGGCGCGCAGCCGATCAGGATGGCGCGCAATCACATCCAGCGCCGAGGACCCGATGGAGCCGGTGGCCCCCAATATCGCGATGTTGCGCACTTCGGCCATGTCAGAAACCGAGCAGTTCCTTGCCCAGGGCGAAGATCGGCAAAGCCGCCAGCACTCCATCCAGGCGATCGAGGATGCCGCCATGGCCCGGGATCAGGTTGCCCGAGTCCTTGGCGCCGACATGGCGCTTGAGCAGGCTCTCGAACAGGTCGCCGACCACCGAGAACAGCACGGTAGCCACGGCTACGGCAATGAACGCCGGTACGTGGGCCAGGGTCAGGTCGGTGAACCACGCAAACAACAGGCCAATCGCGACGCCGGCCAGCAGCCCGCCCAGCAGGCCTTCGATGGTCTTGTTGGGGCTGATGCGTGGCGCCAGCCTGCGGCTTCCGAACAGCCTGCCGCCGAAATGCCGGCCGGCAAAGTAGGCGCCGCTGTCAGCCCCCCAGACGATGGTGAGTGCAACCAGCAACCAGCGATTTCCGTCCGGCTGGCCGGCGTGGATCAGTCCCAGCGCACACCAGGCCGGAACGATGGCCAGGGTGCCGGCTGCGAGCTTGAAACCGCGCGCATAGGTTTCATGGTCGGAGGCGAAGTTGAAAAAACGCAGCCACAGCAATGCCAGCAGCCACCAGACCACGCCAACCAGGGTCACGATCTGGAACAGCACCAGGGACCCTGCCGATGCCCATACCAGCAGCACCATCAGCAGCAGGTTCGCGACCAGCAGGATGGTTCGCGACAAGGTGTCGTCGATCTCGACCAGCTTGAACCATTCCCACATCCCCATCAGGAATACCAGCGCTGTCAGGGCCACCAGCCAGGGCGTCTGCAGCAACAGGATCGCGGCAATGGCGACGGGCGCCATGACCAGTGCAGTGATGACTCGGGTACGGGTCATGCGGGGGTTTTCTCCGGGAGAGCGTCGGCTACTTGGGCGCTGGTCAGACCGAAACGGCGTTCGCGCCCGGCGAAATCGTCCAGCGCCAGCTGCAAGGTGGCGGCATCAAGTTCGGGCCACAACAGTTCGGTGAACCACAGTTCGGTGTACGCCAGCTGCCACAACAGGAAATTGCTGATCCGATGGTCACCGCCAGTGCGGATGAAAAGATCAGGGGGGGGCAAGTCGGCCAGGGCCATGCGTGAGGCGACCGCGGCCTCGTCGATATCCTCGGGGAGCAACCTGCCGGCGGCGACATCGGCGGCCAGCGCGCGTGCGGCGTCGGCGATGTCCTGGCGGCCGCCATAGCTGGCCGCGATCACCAGGTCCAGGCGCGTGTTGGCGAGGGTCTGGTTTTCGGCGGCGTGCATGCGCTCGCGGATGCCTGCAGAAAAACGCTCCCGTTCACCAATGAAACGCACGCGCACGCCACGGCGGTCCAGCTCCTCGACTTCGCGATCCAGCGCATTGAGGAACAGTTTCATCAGCGCGCCCACTTCCTCCTGTGGCCGTCCCCAGTTCTCACTGGAGAAGGCAAACAGGGTTAGTGCACGCACGCCGCGTTCCAGGCAGAAATCAATGCACACGTTGACCGCGCGCGCGCCGGCGCGGTGGCCGATGATGCGTGGACGCCGGCGGCGTTCTGCCCAGCGCCCGTTGCCGTCCATGATCACGGCGAGATGCTGCGGAACGGCGGGTGCGGAGGTGGGGGGCACAGTCATCGGATCTGCGACTGCATCAGACGGACATCAGTTCCTGTTCCTTGGCCTTGACCACATCGTCGACATCCTTGATCGCCTTGTCGGTGAGCTTCTGGATCTCGTCCTGGGTCTGGCGTTCCTCGTCTTCGGTGATTTCCTTTTCCTTCAACAGGTCCTTGACCTGCTGGTTGGCGTCGCGGCGGATGTTGCGCACCGCGATCTTGGCGTTCTCCCCTTCGCCATGCACGTGCTTGGACAAGTCGCGGCGGCGCTCTTCGGTCAGGGCCGGGATATTGATCCGGATCACGGTGCCGGCCGTGTTGGGGGTCAGGCCCAGGTCCGAGGCCAGGATCGCCTTCTCCACCGCCGAGACCATCTGCTTCTCCCACGGGCTGATGGTCAGCGAGCGCGCATCGGTCACGGTCACGCTGGCGACCTGGGTCAGCGGCATGTCCGAGCCGTAGTAATTGACTTTCAGGTGGTCCACCAAGGCGGTGGTGGCGCGGCCGGTGCGTAGCTTGGTCAGGTCGTGACGCAGCGCTTCTATGCTTTTGGCCATGCGCGCCTGCGCGTCTTTCTTGATTTCATTGAGCATTGCGGTTTTCCGGAAGAATTCGGCCAGCCGCCGATTATACGGGAGGCCGGCAAGTTATCCCCGGAACGCCAATGCAGGGGCAGGCCCCGCCCGTGATGCCCTTGGCTCAGCGCAACAAGATCAAAAGCTCGCGGCCTGAAGCCGTTCCCGCAAGCCCTCCCACACGCTCAATGCGAATGATGCGGCGCGGCATCATGCAGGTCGTGCCCGCAGGCCATGCCGCGTTCAATCTGCAGGGTCGCGTGATTGATGCCGAAACGATGGTCCAACTCGTGCGTGGTGGCATCGATGAAATCGTCGTGATCGTGGTCATCCGGGCGCACGAGGTGCGCAGTAAGGGCTATCTCGTTGGCGCCCAGTGGCCAGATGTGCAGGTGATGGATCGCCTTGACCCCTGGTTGGGCCGACAGGAAAGCCTTCACTTCGGCTTGGTCGATGTTGCCCGGCACCGCATCCATTGCCGCGTTGAAACTGTCTCGCAGCAGACCGAAGGTGCCCCCCGCGATCACCACGCCGACCAGCAGGGCGATGGCCGGATCCAGCCAGGTCCAGCCAAATGCCAGCATGCCCGCGCCGGCCAGTACCGCCGCCAGCGAGACCGCCGCGTCAGCCATCAGGTGCAGGAACGCGCCACGCTTGTTCAGGTCGTGCCCGTGTCCGTCGCGCAACAGCCACGCCCCGGCAAGGTTGGCGAAGATGCCTATGGTCGCCACCACCATCACAGTTACTGCAGGAATGGAGGGTGGTGCGCTGAAACGGCGGATCGCCTCCCAGCCCAACGCGCCGGAAAACGTCATCAACAGGATTGAATTGGCAAGTGGCGACAACAGCGTGGCACGGCGCCAACCGTAGGTGTGGCTGTGCGTGGGCGGGCGCTGGGCCAGTTTCGCGGCGCCCCAGGCCAGGCCCAGGCCCAGCACGTCGCCCAGGTTATGCAACGCATCGGACAGCAAAGCCAACGAATTGGCATGGAAACCGTAGCCTGCTTCCAGTGCCGTGTAGGCAAGGTTGATGACTATCGTCCAGCCGAACGCACGCGTTGCAGATCCATGGGGAAGTTGGGGGGCGTGGGAATGAGCCATGGGCGACAGCGTGGCCAATGCGACCGGGCGGACACAATTACATGATTGGGTGGTGAAGACGCTGTTTACGCGCGTTGGGAAGTCGGCGCCTTAGCCAACTGCCAATAGCCAAGTGGAACGATTTAAACGGGCAGTCGTTCGCTGGGCTCGCTGGAAAGTCGGTGGCTTTGCCATCTGCGAATAGTCAAACAGAGCGATTTTCATTCGCAGGCCGCATAGCGGCCGGCTTCACTCTTCACCGTGTCGCAGGCGCGACCTCCATTCTTTAATAACTGCGCCGCAGGTGCGGCGTCACGCCTCAACCACGCCCTTTCACCAGCGTGCCGATATTCTCGCCGCGCAGGATCCGCATCAGGTTGCCGGGTACGGACAAGTCGTAGATGCGCAGCGGCACGTCGCTGTCGCGGCACAGGGCGAAGGCGGCGGTGTCCATGACCTGCAGGTCGCGTTTCAGTACTTCGTCGTAGGTCAGCTGCTCGAAACGCTTGGCGTCCGGGAATTTGCTCGGGTCGCGGTCATAGATGCCGTCGACCTTGGTCGCCTTCAGCAACAGGTCCGCGCCGATTTCGATCGCGCGAAGCGCCGCGCCTGAGTCAGTGGTGAAGAACGGGCTGCCGACGCCGGCGGCGAAGATGCACAGGCGACCTTTTTCCAGGTGGCGCACGGCGCGGCGGCGGATGTAGTCCTCGCACACGTCATTGATCTTGATCGCGCTCATCACCCGCACCTTGGCTCCCAGTTTTTCCAGTGCATCCTGCATGGCCAGTGCATTGATCACCGTGGCCAGCATGCCCATCTGGTCGCCAGTGACCCGGTCCATGCCGCTGGCAGCCAGGCCGGCGCCGCGGAAGATGTTGCCGCCACCAATCACCAGTCCTACTTCGGCACCGGCATCGCGCGCTTCGATGATCTCGCGGGCGATGCGGCCAATCACGATCGGGTCGATACCGTAGTCTTCGGCCCCCATCAAGGCCTCGCCGGAAATCTTGAGCAGGATGCGGCGGTAGGCGAGGGGAGCGGACATAGGCATCTCTGACGTTGAGTAAACAGGCTTATTCTAGCCGAGCCCCGCCGCTGCCGTCAGGCGGGAGGTTCATAGGCCGCGTAGAGCTTGCGCGCCGGCTCAAGCACTTCCCAGATGCCTTCGAAGCCGACCGGGATGACGAACCTGTCGCCTGCGAAAAGTATGGTTTCACTGCCGTCATCGCCGCGCATGTATATGT
Source organism: Pseudoxanthomonas sp. (assembly GCA_039932615.1). Lineage (GTDB taxonomy): Bacteria > Pseudomonadota > Gammaproteobacteria > Xanthomonadales > Xanthomonadaceae > Pseudoxanthomonas_A. The sequence continues at coordinate 7,688 of JBDTPP010000030.1, read as the reverse complement.
GTCCTGAAAGCAGATGACAGAACTCGTGCTCGGTACAGGCGACCCGCCAGGCCCCCACTCCGCCTTCCCACACGCCGCAATGGAATGCATTGCCCGGATCGGAATACGCGTTGGCCGTCGTCTGCATCGGTGTCCCCGAGACCAGGCGTTCACTGGCCACGGGGCTGGGCCTATTGCCGTTGGCATCGGGCGGGATGCGGACGTGCCGGGCATGGCGGTGCTCCGTGAAGGGGAAGTCCTATCATGGCGTCGCGGCGACCCTGCCGCTTACCCGACCGACATCAAGGAACCCATATGAGTGTGCGTACCCTGCAGGAATTCCTGGCCTCGTCCAAGGAAAAAGATGTAAGCAGCGACGCCTTCGAGCTGGAAAGCCCGCATATGCTGGAAGTGCGCCTCAATGGCATGGTCTGGGCCAAGGCCGGGTCCATGGTTGCGCGCAAGGGCAGCGTCAAGTTCACCCGCCAGGGGATCATGGAACAGGGCCTGGGCAACTTGCTGAAGAAAATGGTCAGCGGCGAAGGCATGCAGTTGATGAAGGTGGAAGGCGAGGGCCGCGTGTACCTGGCCGATGCTGGCAAGAAGATCACCCTGCTGCGCCTTGCCGGCGAGGCGATCTTCGTTAACGGCAACGACGTGCTGGCGATCGAATCGGGTATCGAAAGCAAGATCACGATGATGCGCAAGGTCGCCGGCATGCTCTCCGGTGGCTTGTTCAACGTGCGCCTGAGTGGTAGCGGCATTGTCGCCATCACTTCGCACTACGAACCACTGACCCTGCCAGTCAACGCACAGACCGGTCCGGTCTTCACTGATCCGAATGCGACCGTGGCCTGGTCAGGCGGGTTGATGCCGGAAATCGTCACCGATATTTCGCTCGGCACGCTTTTGGGCCGTGGATCGGGGGAAAGCGTCCAGCTGAGGTTTGCGGGTGAAGGCTGGGTAGTGGTGCAGCCCTACGAAGAGGTGGTCTTCCAGGCCAAGGAATAGGCGCATTCCTTCCAGTCCCGTCCCAACAGCCGCGTCCAACGCGGCTTTTTTGTGGCTGCACCCTTCGGGCAGCGCCCTAGGGTGGGGCAACGTGCTGCGTCCAGGTCCGAATGCCTGCAGCGTCACCAGTCGACTTAAAGAGCCAAGTTGAGAAAAGTTCCCAACAAAAATGTGACGTGTATCACATAATTAAAATGATGTCACATAACCTAATCCCAACATTTAATTAACCTGTTATTAAGGCAAATGGCCCAGGTCACAGGACCAAAGTCATGTTTTTCTGGAGGGCGGGCCAATCAGGCTGCTCATGTGAAGTCAACCTATAGCGGGGAGTCACACAGTGTCCAAACACACCTTCAACCGCGCCTTTCGGCGCAGCGCCCTTACCGTGGCGCTCGGGTTCTGCTTCAACTCGTATGTCCATGCGCAGTCCAACACCTCCGGCGCGGTGTTCGGCCAGGCGGCCGTCGGGGAAAAGGTCCTCGTTGAGAATCCCGCTACCGGTTTCAGTCGTGAAATATCAGTAGGTGCCGACGGCGCTTATCGGGTCTCGGCGCTTGCGCCCGGCAACTACCGGATCACGCTGCGGCGCGCGGATGGCACGACCGCGACGCGCGACGTGTCGGTCAATGTCGGCACGGGTACCTCGGTGAATTTCGCTGCAGCTGCAGGCGCCACTGGCGGCGACGGTGCCACCAACCTCGGCGCGGTGACGGTGCTGGGTTCCCGCCTGGTCAACCCCATCGACGTTTCTTCGGTGGAGTCCACCACCATCCTGACGGCCGAACAACTGGCGAAGATCCCGGTGCCCCGCGATACCACCTCGGTGGCGCTGCTGGCACCCGGTACCGTGCGTGGCGACAACGCCTTCGGCAACCTGGCCTCGTTCGGTGGCTCGTCTGTCGCCGAGAACCAGTATTTCGTTAATGGCTTCAACGTAACCAATTCATTCCGCAGCCTAAATTTCTCCAAGGTTCCCTTCGAGGGAATCGCCGAACAGCAGGTTAAGACCGGCGGATATGGTGCGGAATTCGGTCGTTCGCTGGGCGGCGTGGTCAACCAGATCACAAAGCGCGGTACCAACGAGTTCAAGGCCGGCGCCAACGTATTCTGGGCACCGAAATCGCTGCAATCCGATATCGAGAACTTCAACTACTCAAACTCACTGGTGCCGGGCGATTTCGGGCAACTGGCTGAAGACAACAGCAAGGACAAGAAAGACGAATTGATCGGCAGCGTATGGGCGGGAGGCGCGCTGGTACAGGATCGCCTTTTCGCCTACGCCTTGCTGTCGTACGGAAAGACCGACTCTGATGCCTGGGGCGATACGAGCGCCTTCACCAATCGCAGCAGCTCGCTGAAGAATCCAACCTGGCTGACCAAGTTCGACTGGAACATCAACGACAGCAACAAGCTGGAACTCACCGCTTTCTCGGACAAGCAGGACACCGAGACCCGGGTATACGCAAACACCCCGGGCGAGGTGGATCGGACGGCCTATGCGGGCACCTTGTTCGATACCCAGGGTGGCGACAATTACGTGCTCAAGTACACCGGCTACCTGACCGACAGCTTTACTCTGACGGCGCTGTACGGCCATGGCGTGTTCAAGCGCCAGCAGCACCTGCAGAACCCGGATGGTTCGGTGGTGAGCTACAACGGCGACATCACCACGGCTTATACGACCAGCATTACGGGAACCACTGCTCTCGGCGGCTGCCCGGTGATCCTGGACCTGCGTCCCGGATACCGCAAGGACATCACCGGAGCGTATGGCAGCTTCTGCAACCTGACCGATGGCGGCCTGTTGCAGGCCGAGAACAATCGCGACACCCGTGACCAATACCGCATCGATGCCGAGTGGGTGCTGGGTGCGCATCAGTTGCGTTTCGGCGTGGATGTCGACAATTACAAATCAGTCGCAGGCGAAGCCAACGCGGGCGGTTGGCTGTGGCGCTACTCCACCAACAACGGGCCGGACGGCAAGCCGGATACTGGCGATGAATATGACCTGGTACGCCGGCAGACGACTGCACGCGGTACCACGCTGGAGGTCAAGCAACTGGCCTATTACGTCGAGGACAGTTGGAGCATCACCGATAATTTGCTGGCCTACCTCGGCGCACGCTGGGATACGTTCGAGAACCTGGACGCAAACGGCGAGGCCTTCGTCAAGATCAAGAACCAGTTCGGCCCGCGCCTGGGCTTTTCGTGGGACGTCAACGGCGACTCCACCCTGAAGATCTACGGAAATGCGGGTCGCTACGCATTGCCGCTGACCCCAAGTGTGGCTGTGCGCGGTTCCAGCGCCTCGATCTACCAGCGCAGCAACAACAATCGTTTTTCCGGGGTTGATCCGGTCACCGGCGCACCGATCCTGATTGGTCCGTTGAATCCGTTAAGCCTGATCAACGGTGAGGACGGCCACGCACACGATCCGCTCACCATCGCCAGCAAGAACCTGGAGCCGATGTACCAGGACGAGTTCATCCTGGGCTTCCAGAGCGCGTGGACCGATCACCTGAACTTCGGTGCGCGCGGGATCTACCGCAAGCTGAAAGCGGCCATCGACGACAACTGCGATTACACGGCCATTACCGAGCTGGCCGACGCGGATGGGCTCAGCTACACCGTGCCAAATCCGGGCTTCCCGTATTGCCGGCTGTTCAACCCAGGCGCGGATGCAGTGATCGTCACCGATCTCAACGGCGATGGCAATTACACGACCTATACGGTCGAGGGGGCTCGCCTCAGCCCGCAAGCGAAGCGCTCCTACAAGGCGCTGGAATTGTTCCTGGACGGCAGCTGGGACAAGTTCTTCTTCCAGGCTTCGTACACTCTGGGCTACAACAAGGGCAATACCGAGGGCGGGGTAAAGTCGGACATCGGCCAGAGCGACACCAGCACCACCCAGGACTTCGACTACCGGGAACTGACGGTCGATACCTATGGTTACCTGCCCAATGACCGGCGGCACGCGTTGAAGGTATTCGGCAACTACGACTTCAGCGATCAATGGTCCGTCGGTGGCAACCTCATCGTCCAAACCGGTCGCCCCATCAACTGCCTGGGCGTTCTCGACCAGAATCCGCTGCTTCCCGAACCTGCGGGGACGGATGTTGATGGTGACGGCATCTTCGGTGAAAGCAACTATGCCCCGCATCCTTATGGTTCCGGCTTCATGCGTTGCAGCAATTCGCCCGATGGCGCTTCTAACGATCTCACGGTTTCCGCCGTGCCCCGCGGCACCGCGGGTCGTCTGCCAACAACGACGAGCTTCGACTTGAACGTGGCTTATCGCCCAGCGTTCGCAAAGGGGTTGCAGTTCAAGATGGATGTATTCAACGTCTTCGACTCGCAGAAGACCATTGCAGTGAGCGAGATAGCCGAGGATTCCGCGACGGGAAACCCGTTGAATACCTATCTGTTGCCACGCGCCTATCAGGCCCCGCGCAGCTTCCGCTTCATGGTCCAATACGACTTCTGACGAATACCTGGTATCAAGTTCAGCTCTCTTGTCGGCCGCCTTCGGGCGGCCGCTTTTTTGATCCATGCCCGTCGCCGGACGGCGATGCAACGGATATGCTTGCTTCACTCCGGTAGAACAAATACATGAAAGAAGAGCTCCTGCTGCACTGGAATTCCGCGCGCCGCCATGAGGCTACGGGCGACGTGCGGGCGGCCAAGGCCGAATATGAGGCCATGCTTGCCATTGAGCCCATGCAAGTCATTCCGCAGCTCAGGCTTTCGCGCTTCGCGCAGATGTCGGACCGATATGTCGCATCGCGCACGCACGCGCTCGATGCCAGTCGGATTGCCACGACGGCGCATATCTCCCGCGATGCCGGTTTCATCAGCCTGCGGCTGCTGGCCTTTGCCGAGAACGCCGAAGTGGCGCGCCTGATAGGCGCAATGGATGACTCTGACCCGGAAGTGCTCAAGCAGTCCGCGGTGTTTGCGCAGCATCTGTGGCTGGTGGGCGAATACGACCGTGCGCTTGAGTTCCTCACCCGTATCAGTGCGCGCGTACGCCCCAGTCATCTGTTGAGCTATACCCGGGCCAATGTGCTCAGGTCGCTGGGGAAGCTCGAGGAAGCCAGCGAGCATTACGAGTACGCACTGCGGCTGTCGCCATACTATGCCGACGCCCACTGGTCGCTCGCCTATCATCAACCTGCTGCCACGCCAGGGGAGAGGATTCCCCGCATCCGTGCAGCTGCAAACCAGTACCCGGCTGATTCACTGGAGCAGGTGCGTCTCTGCTTCGCCCTGTTCAAGGAGTTGGAAGGGGTGGGCGACACGGTGGCGGCCTGGGATGCGCTCATGCAGGGGGCAGGAATCATGCGCGGCCGCGTGGCACACGACATCGCACACGAGGCGAAGCAGCTTTCACAATTGAAGGCATTCCATGCTGATTCGATCGCGAGCAGCCGCGCGCAAGTGGATGGGCAACCCGTGCCGATCTTCATCGTGGGCCTACCACGTACCGGCACGACGTTACTGGACCGGATACTCGGCAACCATCCGCGCGTCGTGTCGCTCGGCGAACGCAATGATTTCGATGCAGCGATCAGCCAAGCCTCGGATCACTTCTTCCCGGGGTCGCTGGCGGAAACCCGCTGGGACAAGTTGCGCGCCCTGGACCCCCGCAAGGCAGGTCTGCTGTACATGCAGCGTGTTTCGCCGTTTGCGCAGGGCAATGGTTTCTTCATCGACAAGAATCCACAGAACTTCTTCAACATCGGCCACATACTGAAGGCGCTGCCGCAAGCCCGGATCCTTTGCCTGCGCCGTGATCCGATGGATGCATGCTTCTCCAATCTCAAGGAGCTGTTCGAAGGTGGCGCCTATGCTTACAGCTATGGGTTGGAAGAGCTGGCGGCGCACCACGGCATTTTCGAAGACCTGCTGGCCCATTGGCAGCAGGTCGCCCCGGCTTCCGTGCATGTCGTGCGCTATGAGGATCTCGTCGTCAACGGCGATGAACCCTTGCGCCAGGCATTGGCTTTCTGTGGACTGGAGGCTGCGCCCGGGATGCTGGACATCACTGCAAACCAGGCGCCCGTTTCCACGGCGAGCAGTTCGCAAATCCGGCAGCCGATCCATGCGCAGGGAATAGGCGCGTGGAAGCGGTATTCGCGACAACTGGAACCCTTGGAGCGCCTGCTGGGAAAAGCATCATGAACACATGTCGCGGCGCGAGGAGCGGATGACCGATCCCGGATCGAGGCAGGGACTGGCGCAGCTTGCCGCTGCCGCGGAGCAGCATGCCGGCGCCGGCGAGTTTGCCCGGGCCATCGTTTGTTACGAGTCGGCGTTGGCACTCGCGCCAGAAGATCCCAACCTGCTCTTGCAGTTGTCCTACATGCACTCGTTGGCTGGCCATTACGTCCAAGCACGCGATCACGCGATGCGTGCGCATGCGATCGGCTCCAAATCCGAATCCGTACTCAAGGAACTCATCGCCCGCCTGCGTACCTTCAACGAAATTCCCGCGCTGCTGGAGTGCATCGACCGCATGCTGCCGATGTCGCGCATTCCGGTCCCGCTGTTGATCGCGTTCGCCGCGCAGTTGAGTTACGTCAACCTGGCGGACAAGGCGATCGAATTCCTGGATGAAGCCAGGCGCGCGGATCCGGACTATCCGGCGACCTTGCTGTCGCGCGCGCAGGTGTTGATCTACCTGGGGCGTTTTGCTGAAGCGGAGCAGGACGTGGCGCGCGTCCTGAAGCGCGCACCCGAATTGGCGCAGGGCTATTGGTTGCTGGCCCAGGTACGCAAACAGACCCAGGAATCCAACCATGTGCAGCGCATTGCTGCACGCCTGCAGGCTCCGATGCGTTCTGCGGAGGATCCGGCACTCCTTGCGTTTGCGCTGCACAAGGAGCTGGACGACCTGGGGCGCTACCCGGAAGCGTGGCTTGCATTGCAGAAAGGCTGTGCCAGCAAGCGATCCATGCTTCGTTACGATGCGGGCGCGACATCGCAATTGTTCGCCGCCTTGCGCGAGCAGGAAAGCGCGACGGACGACGCTGCGCCGGTCAGTCCAGGTGCGGATGTCGTTCCCGTATTCATTGTGGGCATGCATCGTTCCGGCACCACCCTGTTGGAACAACTGCTGGACGGCCATCGGGACATTCGTGGGCTCGGCGAGCTCTATGATTTCACCAGCGCCATGCGCTATGCCACGGACCATCACTGCCCGGGCGTGATTGATCTGCTCACAGTGGCGCGTGCAGGCAGGGTGGATTTCCACGAGGTCGGGAAACGATATCTGGACGGAATCGGCTGGCGCCTGGGTGGCGAGCGTTTCTTTACCGACAAACTTCCCTCCAACTTCCTCAACCTCGGCTTCATCTGCCGCGCCCTGCCGAACGCGAAGATCCTGCACATGGTGCGGGACCCGCTGGAGACCTGCTTTTCGAACCTGCGCGAACTTTTCTCCAGCGCCAACCCCTACAGCTACGACCTGGCTGAACTCGCGGATTATTTTCTCGAATACCAGCGTTTGATGGAACATTGGCATGCGCGATACCCGGGACGGATACTGGATGTCGACTATGCGCAGCTCACCGTGGATCCTGAGACGCAACTCAGGCGCGTGGCGACATTCTGCGGATTCCATTTCGAACCCGCCATGCTTGAAATACAAAATCGCCAACGCGGCGTTGTGACTGCCAGCGCCGTACAGGTTCGCG
>JBDTPP010000029.1:0-28951 GCA_039932615.1 Pseudoxanthomonas sp. | reverse complement strand
GAGGACGTGTCCGAAGCGCCCTACCGCATCGACCGCATGTTCAGCACCTTGAAGCTCATGGGTGTGCTGGACCAGGTCGCGGGAGTGATCTTCGGCCAGTGCACCGACTGCGAGCCCGGCGATGGCTACGGCTCGCTTACCCTGGCCGAGATATTCGACGACTACCTCAAGCCGCTGCATATCCCCGCCTATCGCGGCGCGATGATCGGCCACCTCCGCGAGCAATTCATCGTGCCTGTCGGCGGCAAGGTGGAAATGGATGCCGATGACGGCAGCTTTCGCATGCTGGAGCCCGTGTTCCAGTCCTGAGCCGGCTGCCCCTGCAGGAGCGGGCCCTGCCCGCGATGCTTTTCGATCCGCTCGCGGTAATGCCAGGAGCGTCGCCGGCAGGGCCCGCTCCTACAGTCGCTGGTCCAGTTCGTGGTGGATCAATACCACGCACTGCGACGCAAACAGCATCCTGGATCCCAGGGTGATTTTCTTCGCGCCCAGGCGTTCGAGGCTGGGAATGATTTTTTTCGGCATCGGGATATGGTCGGTCAGCAGGAAGCAGGGGTTGCCTTCGAACGCGTGCTCACCCATGGGGGTGCCTTTCCTGTCCATGAGGAAAAGCTGGTGGTCTTCGGCCAGCGCCTGCACCAGCCGCTCGAAGCTCAGCGTCTGCACGCTGACACCTGATTCCACCGGTCGCCTTTCTTCCTTGCCCATACCCCGGGAAGCGTCCAGCGCCTTCGTGACCTTGCCCAGCAGCGCGGCCTCGTTGAAGCCTCCGATATCATGCATGTCGTTGACTTCGAAGCGGATCGTGCGCGAGAAATCCTCGGTGCTTTCCAGCACCAGGTAGACGGTCACGTCGGCGCGATGCGACTGGGCCACGAAGATCGCGTTCATCAGCGTATGCGCCAGTATTTCGGTATGGGCCTCGTGGCCAACCGACGCCAACAGTTTCTGGCTGTCCGTGGGTGCCGCCCGCGCTCTCAGTACAAAGGTTCGCATGTGTGTGATGACCGATGGGTTGTCCGCGCGGCACGGGGCGTGCCGCCCGCACATTGTCCACGTGAAATGGCTTCGCGTGAAATGGGGTCGGGGAACAATTTCAGGGTCCCGGATGCGGTTTCGGCATTCTGACGCTCTTGCTCGGCACCCACATCGCGGCGGACGGAAGTCGGGTCCCGTCCTCGATGGTTCCGCCCTGCGGTTCCTTTCAGCCTCGTCGTGCGGCTTCGATCGTGGCGATGTCGATCTTGCGCATGGTCATCATCGCGTTGAAGGCGCGCTTGGCCGCCGCGCGGTCCGGGCCGGTGAAGGCCTCGGTCAGGGCGCGGGGCGTGATCTGCCACGACAAACCCCACTTGTCCTTGCACCAGCCGCAGTCGCTTTCCTGGCCGCCGTTGCCGACGATGGCGTTCCACAGACGGTCGGTTTCGGCCTGGTCGTCGGTGGCGACCTGGAATGAGAATGCCTCGCTGTGCTTGAACATCGGCCCGCCATTCAGCCCCATGCAAGGCGTGCCCATCACCGTGAAATCAACGGTCAGGACGTCGCCCTGCTTGCCATCGGGATAATCGCCGGGCGCGTGGTGGACGGCATCGACCGAACTGTCGGGAAAGGTCGCGGCATAGAAAGTCGCCGCTTCCAGCGCGGTGCCGTCGAACCAGAGGCAGATCGTGTTCCTGGGGATCATGAGCTTCTCCTTGGAGTGTTGGCGTGGGCCCTGGTGCCCGCGTTGCCTTCAGCGACGAACGATGGGCCCGGGAATCGACAAGCCGATGCCATCGCCATTGCTGTTGTCGGGAGTCGTTGGATTTCTCCCGCGGGCCTGGGTCGAGTCGTGACCGCGATCAAGCGTCGCAGACACACTGGAAAATCGTGGTGAACGTGGGCAGGGCATCGGCGTGCATGTCATTGGCCACGGGTGCGCGAGCGTGGCGGTCCGCACTTCGCAGTGGCGGACGTAGCCAGAATGGCCTGTCCCCAATGGGGCTTGCGTACCCGATTGGAAGTATGTGCATCCTGCGCCACCCCTTGTTGCCGGAGATTCCAATGCGTCCCTGCCTTCATCCTCTTGTCCTTGCCATCCTGCTGGCGTCGCCCTTTGCCGTGTCGCCTGCCCATGCCGGCGAGGCACCGGCCGCAGCAGCCTCTGACGCAGCGGCGGACACGCCTGCGAAGACCCCGCGTGGCACCACCTTTATCCTGCCGGCCGGCTGGACCCAGCGCGTGCAGGACAATGCGGTGCTGGTCATGCCGCCCGAAGGCGACGGTTCGCGCCTGGCCATTGTCGATGCGAAAGGTGCCACGGCCGACGCGGCGATTGCCGAAGGCTGGGCCATCCTTGGCATGACCCCTAAATTCCTGGTGGCCACCGACGCTGCGCCCAAGGATGGCTGGGATGCCCGGCGTTTCTACGATTACGATGTGGCCGCGAACGCCAAGCGCGCGGTCGGCGCCAGCGCCTATCGCAAGGGCACGGCGTGGACCGTTGTGGTGGTCGACGTGGACCAGGCCATCGCCGAGAAGCGCGGCTCGCAATTCGGCAAGATCTCCCAGCGACTGCAACCGGCCGGTTACACCCGCGAGACTTTCGCCGGGCGCACCGCGCACAAGCTGGATGCGGCGCGGCTGCAGCAGGTCGCCGCTTTCGTCGAGCAGATGCGCGAGGAGTTCGACGTGCCCGGCGTGGCCATCGGCATCGTCCAGGATGGCAAGGTGGTGATGTCGCAAGGGTTCGGTGTGCGTGAACTAGGCAAGCCGGAGAAGGTCGACGGCGACACCCGCTTCATGATCGCCTCCAACACCAAGGCCCTGACCACGCTGATGCTGGCCAAGCTTGTGGACGCCGGCAAGCTGGACTGGAATGCGCGTGCCGAGGACGTCTATCCCGCTTTCAAGCTGGGCGATGCGGCCACTACCGACAAGGTGCTGGTCAAGCACCTTGTCTGTGCGTGCACCGGCGTGCCGCGCCAGGACTACGAGTGGCTGTTCGAGGGCGAGAAGCAGACTCCGGAAAAAGTGATGGCGACGCTGGGCACCATGCAGCCGACCAGCGGCTTCGGTGAACTGTTCCAGTATTCCAACCCGATGGCCGCGGCCGCGGGCTATATCGGTGGCCAGGTCGCCTATCCCGGTACTGAACTTGGCGCCGGCTACGACCAGGCCATGCAGGCGCTGGTGTTCGATCCGCTGGGCATGCGCAACACTACCTTCGACTATGCCAAGGCGCAGACCGGTGACTTCGCCGCGCCGCATGGCTACGACATCGAACACAAGGTCGAAGTCATGGGCATGGGTCTGAACGACACCATCGTCGCCTCGCGTCCGGCCGGTGCTGCATGGAGCACGGTCAACGACCTGCTCAAGTACGTACGGATGGAAATCGACAGCGGCCTGTTGCCGGACGGCAAGCGTTATATCGGCGAGGCCGCATTGATGCAGCGGCGTGAGCCGCAGATAGCATTGGGCGTGGACCGCAACTACGCGATGGCGTTGATGGTGGACAAGAGCGACGGCACCACCGTGATCGACCACGGCGGCGACATGGGTGGCTTCCACTCCAACATGATGTGGTGGCCCGGGCAGAAGGTGGGCGCGGTGATCCTGACCAATGCCGACGAAGGCGTGAACCTGCGCGGCCCGTTCAAGCGCCGGCTGATGGAACTGATGTTTGACGGCGAGCCACAGGCCGAGGCCGCTGCCAAGGCCGGGGCCAAGGCCAACGGCGAGGGCTTCGCGGCCTTCCGCAAGCAGTTGCAGATCCCGGCCGACCCGAAGGCGCTGGCCGGGCTGGCTTCGCGCTACCACAACGACGCCTTGGGCGAGCTGCTGGTGACGCGCAAGCAGGACCAGGCGTGGTTTGATTTTGGCGCTTTCAGTTCGGAAGTGGCGACCATGCCGCAGCCCGACGGCAGCCTCGGCCTGGTCACCATCGATCCGGTGGCGCTTGGCTTCCTGTTCGTGCGCGCGGACCAGGACGGCGTGCGCAGGCTCGTCGTCCGCGATGGCCAGCACGAGTACGTGTTTGCCGAGGTGAAGTAGGGCGGTTCGGCCCTCTGATCGGGTACGGTGTGGAAGGCGGGTCTGGACCCGTCTTCCGTGGCTGGTCGCGGCTCATTGGTGATTGCGATCGGGTTGCTGTTGCTTCGAGGGGCTGCTGCCGAAGGGGGGTCCTGACCCGCCCTACGTTGCTTCGCCTTTGCCAGGCTTGGCCGGTTCTTGCAGCAGTCGAAGATCGTCCACGAAAGCTTCGTAGCCGCTGCGCTGGGCATCGCCCTTCTGGCGCAGCACCCAGGAAGGATGCACGGTCGCGAAGCCGCGTCTGCCGTCGGCCAGCGTGCACCAGAGGCCGCGCTGGTCAGCCAGGCGGAAGCCTTTGCCGAAAACGGCCCGCGCTGCGGTGACGCCCAGGCAGACCACGATGTCGGGACGCACGACTGCGAGCTCGCGCCGCAGCCAGTGCTGACACGCCTGCACATGCGAGGCCTCCGGATTGCGATGCAGCCGGAACTTGCCGCGCTGCTCGAAACGAAAATGCTTGACCGCATTGGTCAGGTAGAAGGTGCTGCGATCCAGGCCCAGCGCCTGCACCGCGCGAGTGAACAGCTTGCCGGCCGGCCCTACGAATGGGCGACCCGACAGGTCTTCCTGGTCACCCGGCTGTTCGCCGACGATCATCACCCGCGCCTGTTCCGGCCCCTCGCCGAAAACGGTCTGCGTGGCCGGTTGCCATAACTCGCAACGCCGGCAATGGCGGGCCGCGGCCTTGAGTGCGGCAAGGCTGTCGTCGACGGGATCGGGCGCGGCCGGAAGTGGCACCGGGATCTTGCGACGTGGCGCTTCGGCCGCGCGCTCGGCCATGTCGCGCACGCGCGGGCCGGCGTCGCGGATCAGGTCGGGCAGCAGTTGCGCCTCGGGCAACAGCTTCCAGTATTTCTGCGGCATCTCCTGGCGCATCATCCGCGGATTGAGCCGTGCGGGATTGAAGATGTTGGCGTAGTAGATGCGCCACATCTCCTCTTTTGCGTCGTCGCCGGGCGCGTCGGCGCGCGTGCCACCGGGGCCGAAGGTCAGGGCTTGGCCATTCCAGTGCGCGCTGCGATACGGCGTGAGGATGGCCCAGCGCATGCCCGCGAAACGCCGGGCGAAGAACGGGGCGACCCGATCGACGATGCAGTGCTGGGGCTCGAACCAGGCCACGAACGCGTTGGCTTCGCCGGGCACCTCGCGGAATCGCACGAAGGCCTTCATCTTGTGGTTGTCGCGGCGCACGGATTTCTCCAGCTCGCGCGCACGGTGCACATCCGCATCCGTGGCGCGTTCCAGCAACGCCGGCTCGCCGTTGGCAATGCGCCAGAGCAGGCGGTAAAGCAATCCATGCCGGTGCGGATCGCGATGGCATAGCACCGCCCCGGCCAGCGCAAGGAAATCGCCAGGGACACGCGGTGACTCGCGAATCGACGGCAGCGCGTCCAGGTCACTTGCGAAGGCCAGTCCACCTTGCGCGTCGCCGTTCCAGGTCAGGGCCTCGGGCGCAACGCCGGCACGCAAGGCCGTCCGAGCGGCACGGCGCCAGGCTTCGGGATTCCAGGGCGGATCGACGTCGACGCAGTACACGTGAGTGCGACTCAGTCGAACAGGCCGGCCTGCCGCGGCCGTGGTACCAGCTGTGCACGCAGCTTGAGCGGATCGTCCAGGTGCTTGCGTGGATGATGGTCGAGCAGGCTGACGAAGGGCAGCACCTTCTTCATCGGCACGCGCAGCCGTTGCAGGTCAGCCACGCGCAGTGCTGCGTGCCGGCGCGACATCACGATGCGCCCGACGTTGCGCGTGCCCATGCCCGGCACGCGCAACAGCATCTCCCTGGGTGCGGTATTGATGTCGACCGGGAAGCTGGCCGGATTGCGCAGCGCCCAGGCCAGTTTCGGATCAATGTCCAGGTCAAGCATGCCGCCACCTTCAGCTGGTGCGATCTCATCCACGCCGAAGCCGTAGAAGCGCAGCAACCAGTCGGCCTGGTAAAGCCGGTTCTCGCGCTGCAGCGGTGGCGCCAGCAGCGGCAGCTTCGATGAGGCATCGGGAATGGGGCTGAAGGCCGAGTAGTACACGCGCCGCAGCCGGTAATTGCCGTACAGGTTGTCGGTCGTGGCCAGGATGGCGCGGTCATCGGCGTCGTCGGCGCCGATGATCATCTGCGTGCTCTGGCCTGCAGGCGCGAACCGCGGCGGCCTGGCCCGCATCGACTTTGCCGCCTTACGCGCTTCCTTGCCTTCCTCGATGCGCCAGCGCAGGTCGCCCATTGCCGCGCGGATGCGCGGTTGGCTTTTCTCCGGTGCCAGGTGGGCCAGACCGCCTTCAGTGGGCAGTTCGACATTGATGCTGAGCCGGTCAGCGTAACGTCCTGCGGCAGCCATCAGCTCGGGTGTTGCGTCGGGGATGGTCTTGAGGTGGATGTAACCGGCGAACTTGTGGTCCTCGCGCAGGCAGCGCGCCACTTCCACCAGTTGCTCCATGGTGTAGTCGCTGTCGCGAATGATGCCGCTGGACAGGAACAGGCCCTCGATATAGTTGCGTCGATAGAAGTCCAGGGTCAGTTGCACCACTTCGTCCGGGGTAAAGCGGGCGCGGCGCACGTTGCTGGAAACGCGGTTGACGCAATAGGCGCAATCGAACGTGCAGAAGTTGGTCAGCAGGATCTTCAGCAGCGACACGCAACGACCGTCCGGGGTGTAGGAATGGCAGATGCCCATGCCCTCGGTACTGCCGATGCCGCCGGTGCCCACCGAATTGCGCCGGTCCGCGCCGCTGGATGCACAGGACGCATCGTACTTTGCCGCATCGGCGAGGATCGCCAGCTTGTCGAGGATCTTCATCAGCAAACCTTAGGGTCCATGCATCTCATCGCCTGAGACCTCTGCGTTGTGGTACGTGTTAAAAAGCCCCAGGCATTGCCTGGGGCCTTGGGGCGATCCCGCCGCATCCGTGCGGCAAGGCAATGGTCAGCCGACCGGTATCGGGCTGGGTTGCTTGAGGGCGTTGCGCATTTCCTGCGCCGCTTCCGGGGTCGCCTTCCATTGCTCGTATTCCTCGTCGAAGGCAGAAAGTTCTTCGGCGGAAAACAGCTTGCGCGCTATCTTGAACATGGTTTTCTCTTCCTCGCCGGCATGGTGGTCGACGAACTCGCCCAGCACCTTGGCGGAGCCGGCAAATTCGACCGAATCGGTGGGTTTGGTCTTGAGGTCAGGCAACACGGTCAATTCGACCGCGCGATGCTCCTGCACTGCTTCGGCATGGGTCTTGAGGCCATCGCGGTCCGCGCGCGCCTTGAACGCCGGATAGAACACCAGTTCCTCCCATTTGGCATGGGGAATAAGTCCGGCCTCGATGTCGGCCAGGATCTCCGCACGCGACTTCTTGGCGCGGTCGGTGGTGTCTTCCATGTCCTTGAACAGCTTTCGCAGGTCATCGTGCTCGCTCTTCAGGGTCTTGAGGATGTCGCGTGCCATGTCGTTGCTCCTGGTTGGGGCCTACGATCATGTTGATGCGGCGTTACCCGGCAGTGATCCGGCCACGCACAAATTTTCATGCTGCCTTGACCAAATGTCTGGAATGCGGGCACATCCGTGGTCGCAAGCCCGTTCGATGGCGAAATGGATCAGATAACCGACAGCAGAAAAAAGGCCGGTTTATGGAGGCTGGACTCCACGTGGGCACGGATGTGCCGGCCAGCTTCGGTTGATCCGCGCATGCCCGCCATCCACGTGTGTCTATCCTGCGTCAACGGCCGCGCCGAAGATCACAGCGTCTTGCGCCAAGGGACCATGCTTCGAGCCAGCGAACCGGTGGCAATCACGGGGCAGGAACTCCCTCTCTGTTAATGGTTGGGGTACATCACCGGGAGCATTCCTCATGTCCGACAACGCCATCACCGGAGAAGTTTCCAACAGCAAGATCGCCGCGGTCTTCGATACGACTGCCGCGGCGCGCGCCGCGGCTGCTGCCGTGGCCCAGGCGCTGGACCTGCAGCCTGCGCAAGTCCAGGTCATTACTCCGGATGAGCCGCATGCCGACGCCAAGCTGGAACCGGAAAGTCGCGGTATCTGGCGCACCATCGTGGTGGCCCACCTGCGCCTGTGCATCGTTGGCGCCATTGTCGGCGCGCTGGTCTTCGCCCTGATGATGTGGCTCGGCGTGCTCTACATCGTCCAGTCCCCGTGGGCTGCGGGCCTGGTCATGACCGGCTTCGGTGCATTGGCTGGATTGATGCTGGGAGGACTGGTGGCGCTGCGCCCCGACCACGACCGCTACATCCAGGCCACCCACGACGCCATGGCAGAGCGCCGCACCACGGTTCTGGTGCATGCTTTCTCTGTCGAACAGAAGAACGCCGCGGCCGATTTCATGTCGGCGCGGGGTGGCGAAGTGACCAGGACACTTTGAGCTGGCGGGCTCCCTTGGCGCGGGAATACCTTGTCTGTCGCGAAATTACTGGAAAGTGGGCACTTCCATTGACATCCGCGTGCCAGTTGTACGGCCTGTTGCGTTCCCCGGTCTCGGATGCGGAAAGCTGTCGGCAATATCCGATACCGGAAGGCCACGAAGGCCCTCCGGCATGTTTTCCTGTCTGCATTGCGCGGATTACTGGACTGCGATCGTGCCCTTCATCATTGCCGAGTGCCCGGGGAAGCTGCAGAAGAACTCATAGGGACCGCTGCCCTTGAGCTTGCTCACCGCGAAGCTGACCGAGGTGCTTTCGCCACCGCCGATCACCTTGGTATGGGCAATCACCCGCGCGTCGTCGGCCTTGACGTAGTTGGCGGCAGCACCGGCACCCATGCCCTCCGCGGCTACTGCCGGCATGTCGGCCATGGTGGTAATCACCACGTCGTGGCCCATTGCGGCGGCCGGCAACTTGCCGGTGTGGTTCAGGGTGATCTTGAACTCGCTGCACGACGCCGGAATGGTGATTGAGCCAACGTTGAACTGCATTGCATCGTTGCCCTCGATGACCGTCGCGCAGTTGGCCACCACCGCGGCAGGCTTGTCAGTGCTTGCGGCAGGAGCCGGGGCGGCTTCCGGGGTGACAACCGGGGCGGGTTCCGCGGCAACGGGTGCGGGTTCGGCCGCAGGCGCAGGCGTTGCGGTAGTAGTTTCGGTCGGGGCAGGTGGCTTGCCGCATGCTGCCAGGACCAGTGTGCAGGCCGCAGCGAGGAAAGTGAGACGTGACTTCATGGCATAAGCTCCGTGTGGGAATCAGTACGCCATTATTTGACGGATGGCGTATCTGCCTTGTGAATTAGCGGGTTGTCAGCAGGCCGTGTCGTATTCAGTTGACGCAGATCAAGTGCGCCGCAGGCAGGGTCTTGCATGCTGGATACACCGGCATACGCCGATATCTACTGAGGACACCCCATGCAGTTCGAACTGTCGGCCCGCGATCTCGACCAGGCCGGCCTGGTCACCACCCTGCATTCTCTTGATTCCAACGCGCGCATCGTCGTGGACGCCGCACACAACCGCCTGGAAGTGATTTCGACCGCCACCGTGGCTCAGTTGCAGAACGCGCTGCAGCGCATCGGCTACGTTGCGAAGCCGCTGGCGACCGAAGTCCATATCAGTGGCGCAAGCACCTGCTGCGGGCATTGCGCGTAACCGGGGATCGCGCTCGGACTGGTAGCGGGTAATTCCAGCGCAAGTGAATCAACGCGCGCGCCGGCGTGGGTTCGTGGCAAGGTCGCCACGGGCCGAAGGGCAGCATTGTTGCGATTAGCCAAGTTGCCGAAATAGAGCAAAGCGTTGCTTGACGGCGCTGCAGGTCAAGCACGTGCCTTTGGTTCGGGAAAACAAAAGGACTTTCGTCGACTTCCCGTTTGGCGGCAATCACGGCAATAAAAAAGCCCCGCGATGCGGGGCTTTCCTTCACGGCTGGATTGCGCTTCAGCCTCGGGCAGCGGACTTTTCCATCGATACCGGCTTGGTCTTGCGCTGCGTGTTGCCTTTGGAGCTGAAGGCGGTGACGTTGGGGCGCAGCGGGGTAGTGCCCAGGATTTCAATGCGTCCGCCCTGCTTGCGGAATGCAGCCAGGTCAGAGGCGATGCTCTGGCTGGTGATATCCAGCGTCGTGCCTTTGCCGGTGCGCCGGGGCTGCTGGAAAGAGGTGCTTCGTGTCTTTGTGGCCTGGAGTGGCATGGAGTTTCCTTCTGTCGATCGCCGTTGGCGAGCAGTTTGCTGGCCGGCGGAGGGGCAACAAATCCGATGCGGTATGGTTACCTGGATCGGAACTTCCCATCGAATTGGCGCGAGACTGCGCCCGTACGCCCCGGCAAGTGCGGTGGCGTGGAGGATGGCGGGAAGTGCGCGCATGATGCGCCTTCAGCTATGAACATGATGTTATTTCGGCCGGAAATTGCACAAAAGCGACCGAAGTGAGGTGATTGGCCAGGCCACTTTGGTAAAACCATAAAGCCGTAGGATGCGCTGAAAGCGCGCCGGGGTAATAGCGGCGCTCATCCCGGTCACCGTGAAAGATCTGCCCTTGGCGGTATCGCGACTAAACGAACATCAACCACATTGGCGGCGAGCCAACACCAGCCTGAATGCCTCTTCCCGTTAACGGCTGGAGCCCTTGCATATTGCAGGGTCATTACAGACTGTGATTCGACACTTGTGCGGGCGCCGCCAGCGTCACCACTGGAACACAGGGATGTCGCTGCTGGACTCAAGCTTCCCGCGGACTTTCGCAGACATTGCGGGCGACGCGACCGACGGTCAGACCCTGTACCAGGATCGAAAACACCACTACGCCGTAGGTGAGCGCCAACACCGTGTCGCGGTCCGGCCCGGGCGCCAGCGAAAAAGCGAGCGCCACCGAGATGCCACCACGCAGGCCGCCCCAGGTCAGAACCCGCCAGGAACCGTGCGGCAAACGGAAAAATCCGGTCATTACCCGTACCGGTGCGCCCACGGTGAACAGGCGCGCGGCCAGGGTGATCGCGATCGCGCCGACGATGGCCAGCAGCAGCGGCGGCGAGAACGCGATGACGATGACCTCCATGCCAATCAAAACGAACAGCACGGCGTTGAGTATTTCGTCCAGCAGCTCCCAGAACATGTCCACGTAGCGACGGGTCGTGTCCGACATCGCCTTCGCACGCGCGCCGTTGCCGACCATCAGGCCGACCACGACCATGGCCAGCGGCCCTGAGACATGCAGGTGCGTGGCCAGCGCATAGCCTCCCATCACCGCAGCCAGGGTCAGCAGCACTTCGACGTGGTACTGGTCGATGCTCTTGAGCAATCGGAAGGTCAGGTAGCCCAGCAGCACGCCGAAGGCGATGCCGCCGCCGGCTTCGCGCAGCAGGACCATGCCGGCTTCGCCCGCGGTGGGCGTGATACCGCTGGCGGCAATGCCCAGCAGCAGCGAAAACAGGACCACGCCCACGCCGTCGTTGAACAGCGACTCACCGGCGATCACCAGTTCCAGTTGCTTGGGCGCGCCGATGGATTTTAGGATGCCCATGACCGAGATCGGGTCCGTAGGCGAAATCAACGCGCCGAACAGCAGGCAGTACACCAGCGGCAGGGACACGCCTATCAGAGGCAGCAGCCACCACATCGCCATGCCGACGACGGCCGTGGAAAGGCAGGTGCCAACGATGGCCAGGGCGGCAATCTGCCAGCGGTACTGTTTCAGGGTGACCAGGTCGACATGGAGCGCACCGGCGAACAGCAGGAACGAAAGCATGCCCTGCATGAGCACGTCGGAAAAATCGACGAACCGCAGCAGCGATTTTTCATAGGCACTCAAGCCATGGTCCAGCCCCAGCGCATGCAGCCCGACAATGCCAAGGGAGAGGAACAGCGCGATAGCCATCACCCCGATGGTGTTGGGAAGGCCCAGGAAGCGATGATTGGCGTAGGCCAGCAGCGCCGTGACCACCAGCAGCAAAGCGGCTACGTCAAGCATAGGCAGCCGTTCCCAGCAGCGCATTGGCGGTAACGTTGCCCTCCTGGCGGGCGGACCTGATGCGGGCGAAGTGGACCAGCCGCGACTGGATATCGGCAAGGTCCAGGGCATTGCCGACCGTGCGTTGCGCATCTTCGCCGATCCGGGCGACATGCGCGGCCAACACGTCCAGGCGTTTCGCGTCCGGCTCGCAGGCCGCCGCCACCGCCAGTACTTCGACCATCTTCATGAGCAGCGCGGTGCTGCCTTCCGAGTTCTGCCGGATCAGGTGGAACATCACATCGCACAGGCTGCGGTAGGAAACATTGGGAACAACTAGCGCGATCTTGCCGTTGACTTCATGGACGCCGTTGGGAATCACCTTGCCCGCCAGGTCACACAGCGCGTCACCGAGCCGGTCGAGAACGCTCATGGCCGAATGCGGATCATTGATGCCCGGCGACAGTGCGCGCACGGCGACTTCAACCAGTTGCCGGACCGTCTGCTCGGTATCGCCGTTGCTGCCCCGCGAAGGGCCCAGTGCGGTATTGCGGCGAATGGCGGCTTCCGCGCCGGCAACTCCGGCCGTCATCAAGGCTATCGGCGCACCGGGGAAGAGGTAGTCGCCACGGCGAATGAGCAGGCGCAGGGCGGTGCCGTTCTCCGCCGCCCAGTTCGCCAACGCGTCTTCGTCGAGTTGCTGCAGGTAGCCGCGTCGGCAGTCGACCACCGCCACCGCCCCGGCCCAGAAGTCCTCGTCCGGCGGATCGAGGTTGGGTTGCTCCACCACCAGTGCGCGCATCGCTTGCCTGACATCGCCGCTGACAAGATTGACCACCGTGTCGACACTGATCCGGCTGGCCATGTGGCCCACGAAATACACCAGGGTCGCCACGCAACCGAAGGCCAGCAGCAACGCCACCGACAGCGACAGGTGCGGCGTGAACAGCCCCTCCTCCTGGGTACGGACCGTGCGCAGCACCATCAACGCATAAGAGAACGTGCCGAGGAAGGCGCCCAGGGTGAATTGATTGCCCCGGTCGCGGGTGAAGTTGGTGAGCAGCCGCGGCCCCATCTGGCCAGCGGCCAGAGACAACGCAGCGATGGTGATGGAGAACACCGTGCCGGCAACACCAATCGTCGACGAGGCGACCGCGCCCAGCAGGATCCGCGCCCCGGTACCGCCGCCGTTGTAGAGCCATGACGAGCGCACCAGCCAGTCGGGCAGCGCTCCGCTGCGGTCCAGTGCGACCAGTGCCTCTGCCAGCAGCACGCCGGCCAGCACCATCGCTCCCGGCAACAGCCAGAACGATTCACCCAGTTGTCCCATCCATTGCCTGAAACGCGCCTTCATCGGAACTCCTGTCTGCAAAAAGAGGGTAGGTCGTTGGCGTGACGGGCGCAACGCCGGCAGCGGTCCCCGCCTGGAGCGCCGTGGCGATTCGTGGCGAAGGATTGGCACGCAACGAAATCGCCGGGTGGCGAAGCGCACCCGGCGTCGGCGGACAAATCTGGTGCTTCGGGTGCAAGCTCCCGGGGGCAACTACATGGGCTTGCCTGCTTTGCTGGACTACAGCGCGTGCCGGGGCGAGCACGCTCCGTGCCTATGCGTTCCCAGGCTGCCTGGCGGTTTGCGCCAGGTGCCTGCCTTGCGAAAACCTTTCACCTTTTGCCGGCCCGGTGTCAGGTGGGGAATGCGGCTTGCTGCCGCTACTTCGCCTTCAGCAGCGCAAGCAGCGCACGTGCCGCAGGCTCGGAAGAGGCCGGGTTCTGGCCGGTCACCAGCTGGCCGTCGGTGACAACGTGTGGTTGGAAATCCGCCGTGCTGGAGTAATTTCCGCCATTTTCCTTGAGCATGTCCTCGACCAGGAAGGGCACGACATCGGTCAGGCCGACGGCGGCTTCTTCGGCATTGCTGAAACCGGTGACCTGGCGGTCTTGCACCAGTGGTGCGCCATCAGCGCTGCGGGTGTGCCTGAAGATAGCCGGCGCGTGGCAGACCGCACCGAAGGGCGTGCCTGCGGCAACGGTGGATTGGACCAGCGCGATCGAATCCGGGTCTTCGGCCAGGTCCCACAACGGGCCGTGGCCGCCGGGATAGAACACTGCATCGAACCGCTGCGCGTCGAATGCCTGGCCGGCCACCTCGGCCAGCTTGTGCGTATGCGCCAGCGCCTCGCGTGCCGGGGCATCATCGGCAAAGCGCCGGGTGGCATCGGTCTGTGCATCGGCCTGATCGCTTTTGGGGTCCAGCGGCGGCTGGCCGCCCCGTGGCGAGGCCAGCACGATTTCCGCCCCGGCATCGCGGAATACGTAATAGGGCGCGGCAAACTCTTCCAGCCAGAAACCAGTCTTCTTGCCGGTGTCGCCCAGTTGATCGTGCGAGGTCAATACCATCAGGATCTTCATGCAGGGGTGCTCGGTGTCGGGGAGCGGGCAGGTTACCGAGCGGCGTATTGCGGGGACGTGATCGGCCCGTGGATGGCGTCGCTGGGCTTGCCGGCGTAACGTAGGCCCAGCCCTGGGGAGGGCGTGTCGACCACACAAGGGGCGTTGCGATGATCAGGCCATTTGGACAGAACACGAGCTCGGTGCTGGCCCAGCCCGACTTCATCAACGTCGCCAGCGATGCCTTCGACGCGGGGCAAACCTTGCCACAGATGCTCATCGCCGCCTGCCAGCGCCATGCCGGGCGGCCGGCCTTCAGCAATCTGGAGCATACGATCAACTACGGCGACGTCGATCGCCTGAGCAGCGACCTGGCCAGTTACCTGCGCAAGGGACTGGGACTGCAGGCCGGCGAGCGCGTCGCGATCATGCTGCCCAACCTTTTGCAGTATCCGATCGCCGTACTGGGCACGCTGCGCGCCGACCTGGTCGCGGTGCTGGTGAATCCGCTCTATACCGCGCGCGAATTGCGTCATCAGCTGGCCGATTCGGGCGCAGCGGTACTGATCGTGCTGGATAACTTCGGATCGGTCGCAGCGGAGGCGCTGCAAGGCACCGCCGTGCGCCAGGTCATCACCACGCGTGTTGGCGACATGCTGCCTTGGCCGAAGTCACTGCTTGTGGATACGGTGCTCAAGCACGTCAGGAAGATGATCCCGCCGTTCCGGATCGCCGGCGCCTTGCGCTGGCCAAAAGCACTGGCCGAAGGCAAGCGCCTGCCACGCGTGCAGGCGCAGGCCAAGGCCGGCGACACCGCGCAACTGCAGTACACCGGCGGCACCACAGGCCTGTCCAAGGGCGCGGTACTGGCGCACAGCGCGCTGATTGCCAACGTTGCTTCAGCCGAACAATGCTTCGGCCATTGCCTGGACGCGGAAGCCGACGTTGTCGTCATCTGCCTGCCCATGTACCACATCGCCGCCTACAGCAATCTCACCTTCAACATGACCCACGGTTTCCACTCGGTGCTGGTCACCAACCCGCGCGACATTCCCGCGCTGGTTGCGACCTTCTCCAAGGTCAAGCCGGCCTTTTTCTCCGGCGTCAACACTTTGTACGACGCGCTGCTGAATTCGCCGGACTTCGCCAATCTGGATTTCAGTGGCTTGAAGCTGTGCCTGCAGGGCGGCACAGCGCTGCGCCGGGGCACGGCCGAGCGCTGGAAAGCACTGACCGGAATGAACGTGGTCGAGGGCTATGGCTTGTCCGAGACCAGTGCGGCGATCACCTACAACCGCTGGGATGCACCCAATCCGGCAGGCGCCATCGGCCTGCCGTTGGCTGAAGTGGAAATCACCCTGCGCGACGAGGACGGCAACCTGGTCGGCCTGGGTGAGCCGGGCGAGTTGTGCGCACGCGGCCCGCACATGACCACCGGTTACTGGCAGCAGCCGGAGGAAACCGAGAATGCATTCTTCGAAGGCAACTGGTTCCGCACCGGCGACATCGCCAAGGCCGACGAGCAGGGTTATTACTTCCTGCTGGACCGGCGCAAGGACATGATCCTGGTCTCGGGTTTCAACGTGTTCCCGAACGAGGTGGAAGACGTGGTAGCGATGCACGCCGGCGTGCTGGAAGCGGCGGTGGTCGGCATGCCCGACGAGAAGTGCGGCGAAGCGGTGCGCCTGATCGTGGTACGCAAGGATCCGGCATTGAGCGAAGATGACCTGCGCGCGCATTGCCGGCAGAACCTTGCCGGCTACAAGCAACCGCGGAAGATCGAATTCCGCGACAGCCTGCCGAAGACCGCGGTTGGCAAGATCCTGCGGCGGGAACTGCGCTGACGCGAAAGTCGCCCGGCGCCGTACCTTCAGGCGGTGGCGACGAAGTTCCCGATCTCGGCCACCACCCGCTGCGGTTGCTCATGGATGACCCAGTGCGTGGCCTTGGGGATGCGAACTACGCGCAGGTCGGGGACATGGCTCTCTAGGCCATCGAGCAGGGCAGGTGGCAAGGCGGTATCGGCTTCGGCCCACAGCACCAATGTCGGCACTGAGACCCGGGTCAATTCCGGCGGCAACTGCAGGCTCCTGACTTGCTGGTTGCCTGCCGTCGGGGGACGTATCGGCGAGGCGCGATAGTAGTTCAGCGCGCCGCGCAGGCCATGCTTCCATTGTTGGCGGTAGTCGTCCCGAACCTCTTCGGTGAGCCAGCCGCCGCCGGGTTGGCTGCCATCGCGGGCGCCCATGGCAGTGAAGAATGGCCACATTCTTTCGAAATCATTCGCGGCCAGCAATTCCTCTGCATCCGGCCGGCACAGGAAGTTCATGTAGGCGCTGGCCTGTTGCTGCGCTGCGCTGTGCTGCAGCTCGCGCAGGAAGGTCGCCGGATGCGGCGAATTGATGATGAGCAACCGCTGCAGCCATGCCGGGCCCTGTGCGCCCAGGGCCCAGGCCAGTGCGCCACCCCAGTCATGGGCGACCAACGCGGCCACCGGCGCGTGCAGATGCTGCACCAGCGCATCGATATCGCCGACAAGTATCTGCACGCGATACGCATCCACATCCGCGGGCGCGGAAGATTCTCCATAGCCGCGCAGATCCGGTGCCACGCAGCGATAGCGCGGCGCCAGTGCGCTCATCACCTGGTCCCAGATGAAGGCGCCTTCGGGAAATCCATGCAGGAACAGTAGAAGTGGCGCATCGACGTCGCCAGTGGCGCGGCAGCGGAGCTCGATGCCGCTCGGCAGGGTGACGGTGAACGCTTCGATCATGAGGGTCGCCGGTGGGATGTCTGCTGCATGGTTACTGTAATGACGGGTGATCGCAAGGCTGACGGCCCGGTCGCATTACTTCACCGTGTTCGCGTTGAAATAAAGCATCGCGCCCGTAAGTTTTGGCAAGCCGATTTGCATGGCTTTCACGCGCGTCCGCTAGCACGCGTTGTTCTTTTTCACGGGCGGCGCGTTCCCCGAATCGCGGATCACCGGCTTCGCTGTCGAGAACCGGCTGCCTGGTCCGCAGCCCCGAACATTGTGGCCAAGGCACACGTTGCCCGGGGCAGCTTCGCAGCGTAACCCTATACTGGCGTTCCTTGCCCGAATCCCAGGACATCCAATGCTCGGCACATCCCTCATCCTTGCGGCCGTGGCCATCGTCACCGGTCTGATTGGCCTCGCGCTTTTCTTCTGGACCATTGCCCTGCGCCGGGTCGTGCCGGTCAACGAAGTCCACATCGTCCAGACCCGCAAGAACACCGTGTCCTACGGCAAGGGTTTTGCCAGCAACACCTATTACGAATGGCCGTCGCGGATCCCGATGATCGGCCTGGTGCGGGTGACCTTGCCGGTGTCGAACTTCTCGATCGACCTGCCGGACTATGCCGCCTACGACAAGGAGCGCGTGCCGTTCCTGGTACATGTGATGGCCTTCTTCCGCATCAGCGATTCCAACACCGCTGCCCAGCGCGTGGCCTCGTTCGAGGAACTCAAGGAGCAGCTGACCGCCATCGTGCAGGGCTCCGTGCGTACCGTGCTGGCGGCGCACGAGATCGACCAGATCATGCTGGACCGCAGCCGCTTCGGCGAAGCTTTCACCAAGGAGGTGATGCCGCAACTCGGCGGGTGGGGCGTGGAGGCGATCAAGAACATCGAGCTGATGGACATCCGCGACTCCAAGGACAGCCAGGTCATCCAGAACATCATGGCCAAGCGCACCTCGGGCATTGAACGAGAGTCGCGACTGGTGGTGGCCGACAACACCCGACAGGCGGAGATGGCCGAGATCGCGGCCACACGCGAAATCGAGATGTCGCGCCAGCAGGCCGCCGAGCAGGTGGGCCTGCGCACGGCCGAGAAGGACAAGAATGTCGGCGTGGCCAACGAGCAGTCCGCACAGCAGGTGAAGGTGCAACAGCGAGAAACCGCAGCCAAGGAAATGGACGTGGTCCAGGTGAAGAACGTGCGCGGCGCCGAGATCAGCCGTGAGGTGGCGGTGATCACCGCCGCCCAGGCCAAGGAAGTGGCTATCGTCCAGGCTGACGCCGCCAAGCAGGTGGCCATCGTTGGCGCCGAAGGCAACAAGCAGCAGACGGTGCTTACCGCCGAAGGCCAGCTGGAAGCCGCCAAGCGCAACGCAGAGGGCATTGCCGTGGAAGGCCATGCCAAGGGCTCAGCCGAAACCGCCATCCTGATGGCGCCCGTGGACGCGCAGATCAAGCTGGCCGAAAAGATCGGCAGCGACCAGGGCTACCAGACCTACCTGCTCGGCATCCGCAACATCGAAGCCGCGCAAGCGGTAGGCACCGCGCAAGCCGAGGCACTCAAGTCAGCCGAGGTCAAGGTGATCTCCAACGCTGGCACCCCCGGCAAGGGTCTGTCCGGGGTGATGGACCTGTTCTCCGCCGACGGCGGCACGGCAGTCGCCAGCATGCTGGAAGGCCTGGCACAGTCGCCCGAGGGCAAGAAGCTGTTGGAAAAGTTCGTCAACAAGATCCCATAGCATCGATGCTGGCTCCGCCCACCCATTTCTCCCGGCAACGAACGCGAGCAGAGCAATGACAACCCAAACGATCTATCCCATCGGTACCCACGGAAAGCCATGGGGTCCCGCCGAAGTAGCCGCATGGCGCGAGAAGCAGGTCCGCCAGCGCAGCTACGAAACGGACGTGTTACGCGTGATCGACGACCTGCGCCAGCGTTTCGATGTGGTCGAATATGGCCGTCTCGACTATGCACCCGACAGCTACCCGCTGTTCGCCATCAAGAGCCGCGACTGGAGCGATGAACTGCCATGCGCGCTGGTGACCGGGGGCGTGCACGGCTACGAAACCAGCGGCGTGGTGGGTGCACTGCAGTTTGTCGACCGGCATGCGAAGAACTATGCCGGTCGAGTCAACCTGCTGGTGGCACCGTGCGTAAGCCCATGGGGCTATGAGCGGGTACAGCGCTGGAATGCGGAAGCGCTTGACCCGAACCGGTCTTTCCACGGCGACGGAGAGACGCAGGAATCGGCAGCCCTCACGCGCTTGGTCGCACCGCTGCGCGATCGCGTGGGCATGCATATTGATCTGCACGAAACCACTGACACCGATGAATCCGAATTCCGTCCCGCGCTGGCAGCGCGCGACGGAGTGGCCTACGAGCCAGGCGAGATTCCTGATGGCTTCTACCTGGTCGACGACACCGAGAACCGGCAACCCGCGTTCCAGCAGGCGGTGATCGAAGCAGTGGCCAGGGTCACCCATATCGCCCCGGCCGATGCTCACAACGAGATCATTGGTTCGACCGTGGTCGCCCCTGGCATCATCGAATACCCACTGAAGAAACTCGGCCTGTGCGCAGGTGTCACCAACACCCGCTACACCACGACCACCGAGGTCTATCCCGACAGTCCTCGCGCGACGCCCGAGCAATGCAATGGCGCGCAAGTGGCCGCGGTTTGTGCAGCGATTGATTTCATGCTGGCGCATGTTGCGAGCAACAAAACGACAAGCTGAAGCCGGCAAACCGGCAGGGGTGAAATCAACGGCACTTCAGTCCCGCGAGTTGCGGCCCGTCCGTCGCGGAATCGATTGTTCGCGCCGATCTTGCGCTGCCGCACGCAGCGGCGTGATCACGGGTAGTGCGGTCATCATAGGCAGGATGGAGAGAATGATCGGCCCCGCATGCAAGGCCGCATGCGGCGCCCACTTGCGTTGCTCACCACGGAAGGTCGTCTGGCTCGCAGGTGGCCGCTGGCATGCAAACGGCGCGTTGGAGTGGAAACATCCCCACGAGATACATTGCCATGATCAATACCCGCGCCGCGTTGTGTGTCGCCCTCTTCGCCGTGGTCGTGGCCTGGGCCGCGCACGCCGCGCAGTCGCCCCGCTCGCGCGATGCAGTGGTGGAGAAATTCTCCGCGGACCTGCTGCCGGATGCGACGGCCCGCAAATTGGCGACGCGTCCCTCCCAGCTTGCGCCTGCCAGTCTGGCAACCGCCGCAGCCGCGCCAACACTGGAGGAAGTGGGCGATGTCGATTCCTTCGGGCGCAACGTGACCTGGCTGGGCGTGACCCAGGGCAATGTGGCCTTGACCCATGCAGGCTGCCCGTCGCCCGCTGATCCCGATGCACCTTGCATCGCGCTGAATGCCGCACCTGCGCCCACCGGCTTCGTCCTCAATGACGTGGCGCGAGTGGTGCTGCCCCCCAAGGCCACCAACTCCCTGTTGTGCCATTGGCTGTCGCCGGTGCTGAACATTGCTTATGCCAACCCGACCGCTGCTCCGGTGGTGGCAAGCCTGGCGTATTCGCCCACGCTGACCATCGAGAACGAGGTATTGAACACGCCTGGACTGATAGACCCCACCACGGGCCTGCCGTTCGGCGGCAAGTTGCGGACCAGCATGACTGCCTCGGAGCGCTTTGAGGTGCCACTGCCCGCCGGCATGACCTTGAACTCGCGCGAACGGGATTCCGCGGTTTGCATTTCCGGCTTCATCAGCAAGCGGACCCTGACCGATCTCTTTGGCCTGACCGACGCCCAGGCCAAACAGTTCTTCAAGAAGACCACTACCGTGCGCATGAACATCAGTGGCTCCGCGCAATACGTGGACGAAGCGAGCCTGATCCTGGGCTTGCGCATCGTCGGCGACTGAGGCGTGCGCAGGACGCGGCGGTGGCGCGTCGGCTCCTGGTCAGACATTCGGTCCGGTTTCGTTGCACGGGTGACCGATCGCCTGCTTGTCAACGCGGTGTCGGGGAGTTCACGCACAGCCGAATTCCTTCGTTGCACAGAGCTTCCGCAGCGGCCACGGGTTCATCCGTGACCAGGCGGAGA
Source organism: Pseudoxanthomonas sp. (assembly GCA_039932615.1). Lineage (GTDB taxonomy): Bacteria > Pseudomonadota > Gammaproteobacteria > Xanthomonadales > Xanthomonadaceae > Pseudoxanthomonas_A. The sequence goes on along the minus strand of JBDTPP010000029.1, from coordinate 7,805 downwards.
TGGAAATGGCCACTGCGAGCCATGAAGTCGATGGACGGCACGCTGGTATCCGCTAGCTCCAGCTGGAAGCGCGGGTCACCCGCAACAGGGGCCGCGTCAAAGTCCCGGTGGTGGACCTATAGTGCCAATTGCAGAGGGAAAGTGCAGAAATGGTTCGCCCAGATCCGGGTAGCCGCAGGCTTCACGCCCGTATGGTTGCCATCCAGCGAACCCTTTCGGACACTGGCCCCCTCCCATACTTTTGTGCCCTGCGGATACTTGCCGTGAGATCCATGACCCTTGTGCTGCTGGCTGCCTCGCTGCCGGCCTATGCCCAGGCTGGCGCGGCAGCGCCGCAGTGCAGTGCGCGCAGTGCGGCCCAGCGGGTACCGCTGGCGGAGCTTTATACCTCGGAAGGCTGCAGCAGCTGCCCGCCAGCGGATCGTTGGCTTTCTTCGCAAATCGGCGACCTTGGTGCGAATTTCCTTGCCTTCCACGTCGACTACTGGGACGACATCGGCTGGCCCGACCGTTTTTCCTCGCCGTTGTATTCGCAACGGCAACGGGAGCGGGTGCAAACGGCGAACGGCAACAATGTCTATACCCCGCAGGTGATGTTGGGCAGGAAAGTGCAGGCCGACTGGCGCGACCGGTCCGGCTGGGAACGGACCCTGCAGCAGCAGCGGCAATTGCCGTCCGCTGCAGCACTGGCATTGCGCCTGCAACGCAGCGGTACGGGGTGGGAAGTCGCCTTGGGCGCAAGCCGGATCGGTCCGCCGGCGACGGGCACGCAAGTGTGGCTGGCACGCTATGAAGATGCCCAGGTCACCCAGGTTCGGGCAGGGGAAAATCGCGGTGCGAACCTGCGCCATGACCGCGTGGTCAGGCAGCTGGCGGGGCCGTGGCCACTGGGCGCGGAGCCCTTGTCGAAACTCGTGCCATTACCGCCGGACGCTGGCGCCTGGGGCGTGATCGCCATCGTGCAGGCGGGCGATGGCCAGGTACTGCAATCATTGCGCCTGGCCGCTGACGGATGCGACGGCTAGCAGCAGGCACGTAGTCGCGGAAGCCGTGGCTGCTTGCGTGCCGGCTCGGCTGCCCGAGCCATTTCGGGAGCTATCGCTGCCATCGCTCCCATCACTGCCTTCTCAGCGCCCATGTCGTTGATGGCATTTACCCGATCAGGGCCAAGGTGACCAAGATGAACTACAAGCAGGCGGATGAGGGTTCGGGCAAACGCACGGTGATGCGCACGCTGCCTGGCCAGGAAATGCTGCGTGAACTGGTGTTCAAGTAGGCACGAGCAGGCAGGCAAGAGGTGGCGCAAGAAGGGCCGCCGCATGATCCACGAAGAGCCGCCCTTGGGCGGCTCTTCTTTTCTGCATGCCGCAAGCCTGCATGTTGCAATATAAGCATATGCCGGCGCTCGGACCGGCAATCTGCCCGATTCAACCGAGGTCGATTTCAGCTACGTTGTCACCGGCGTCCTTCTTCGGATCTACACCCAGCAACATCTTCATTCCTGCCAGCAGGTTCGACTCGTTCAACCAGACCTCTGCATGCTCCGCATCGAAGCGCAGCAGCACCAGTTTGGGATCGTCCTTGCCCTCGAACCACGCTGCGATGAATGGATTCCACAAACGGTCGATCACCGCACGATCGTGGGAGATGCTCAGCTGTCCCTGCACGCTGGCGAACAGGTCATGACCCTTGGAAACGAAAGCCGCAATCGCGCGACGGTTCTGTGCAAGGTGGTCCACCACGGCATTCGGCTTGCCGATGAAGAACCATATCGGGCCACCCTCGTCGCCCTCGGTCAGCGCGGTCAATGGGCGTGAGTGTCCATCCTCGACGCCGTCCACGCCCAGCATCAGCGTGCGGTCGGATTTAAGGGCCTTCCAGAATTTCTTTTCAAGGTCTCGTGGCGTATTCATTGGCATCTCGCGTGGGGAGGGAGCGCTCCGGCATTTGCCGGGACGGTTCCCCTTTTAGCGAGGTCGAGGTAAAGGTGACGTGGATGTTGTGTGTAGGCCGAGGCCTTTCCATGTGCATGCTTCATCTGCACATGGCTTGCTGCCAGAGTCAGGCGTCGTTCAACAGCATAGCCAACTGAGTGATGGCCACCCCGCCCGCAAGGGTCCCTGCGGGCTGGCACATGCATGCCCGTTCTATTTGCCGAGCGCGGTCACCGCGTCGAGCGTCTCGCTGACGTGCTTGTTGGGATTGAGGTCGGAGTAAACGTGGGCGATGGTGCCTGAAGGTGAGATCACGTAGGAAGTACGGTCGGACCAGCCGGGTTTCATCACCAGCAGGGCGTCGTATTCCTTGGCGATCCTGGCATCCGCATCAGCGGCAACAGCGAATTTGCCGCCACAGTGTTCGGTTTCCTTCGAGAAATCGGCGAGCTGATCGGTGTTGCCGGCGGTCACGCCGATCACCGTAGCGTGCTGGGCCTTGAACTTGTCGATGGCCACGGAAAACAGATGCGCCTCAAGGTTGCAGCCCGACGTGTGGGCGGCAGGAAAGAAATACACCACCACCGGCCCCTTCTTCAGGGCGTCGGACAGCTTGAAGGTAAAAGGCTTGCCGGCCAGGAAGGCAGGCGCACTGAAATCCGGCGCGTGGGCGCCGACTTTCAATGCGGCGAATGAGGACGATGACAGCGCGGCGGAGCCTGCTGCGACGAGGGCGACGAGGGCAAGCTTGCGCAAGTGATTCATGGGAGGGCTCCTGGATGGACGGTGATTTATACACTGCTTGCAGCTGATTCAAGTGATCGGGATGTGATCGTGCCTGCCGGATATTCAGGCCGGCCATCGCAGGGGCGGGCGCCCGCGACGCCGGTCGAGCCGAGGACAGGTGCGGCCGCGGCAAGCCTGTAGGAAATTCCCTACACGACAGCAGGGCGTCCGCTGATAGTGCCTGCGGCTCTGGCCGGGCAATCTGTTCCTGCCCCCGGAAGCCTGCCTGTGCGTTGACAAGCAATGTCGCTCAGCACAAGGAAAAGGGTACCGCCCTGAGCAAGCGGTCAGCTGGGCCGGGGGCAACCTTTCAGATTTGAGATCAAGTCTATGGATGCCGAGTTCTTCGTGGTCATGCCGTCCATGACTGGTTGGGAGCTTTATCACGGCATGGAGGGTCGGGGCTGGTTCGCCTGCTGGAGCGACGCAGTGGATGCGGCTGGCGTAATGGCCGAGGCCAGGCATGAAGTGGCAGGAGTGCCCACAACCGTGATTGTCGAAATGAAGGACCGCGACGCGGCAATCGTCAACGTTTACGCCTAGGGTTGAAAAAGCCCGCTCGCGCGAGGAGCGGGGCTTTTGCCCTTGTCATTTGCTGCCTTCGGCCTTGCCACTTTTCAACAAGGCCACGATCGCCATCGCGTGGCCATGTCCCAGGTCGAAATCCTGTTTCAGCCAGGTCATGATCTCGCCTGCCTTTATCCCGGGCTGCAGTCCCTTGGAATTTGCATAACCCTTGCTTGCGGCCAGTTTACGGAAATCCGCAGGCGTCTTGCCGGTCTTGGCCTGGATATTGTCGAGATATGCCTGGAAAGACACGTCTTGCTCCGGTGTAGGTGATTGATGCCTGAGTGACGAACCAGCGGACCCGGAATCGACAAACATAGCCATGCGGTCGTTGGCGAAGCCATCCTGGCTCGCTGTTCACGGTTAGCCGCCCGTAGCCAGCAGCCAGCGATTGCCGCCCGCGTGCTTGGCCGCGTACATCGCCTCGTCGGCTCCATGCACCAATTGCGCATCATCGTTGCCATGGCCAGGGCAGGTAGCCACGCCGATGCTCGCCGAAATGCGGATCTGCTGCCCGTCCCACTCGAAAGGCTGTTCCAGTGCGACCCGGATCTTTTCCGCGGCCAGAGTGGCCTGGTCGGGTTGGGTAATGTCGTGCAGGATCACCATGAACTCATCACCTCCCATGCGGCCGACGGTGTCCGATTCGCGCACGCAGATCTGCATGCGCGCGGCGACTTCCTGCAACAACCGGTCGCCGGCGGGATGACCGAAACGGTCGTTGACCTGCTTGAAATCATCCAGGTCAATGAACAGCACCGCCAGTTGAGGATCTTCGTGGCGGGACCCCGCCAGCGAAGTGCGCAGTCGGTTTAGCACCACCGCGCGATTGGGCAGGGCGGTAAGCGCATCGTGCCGGGCCATGTGTTGGAGCGTGGCCTCGGCTTGCTTGCGCTCGATAGCTATTGCGACCTGGGTGGAGACAAACTGGAGCAGCGCCTTGTCCTGTTCCGTGTAGCGCACGTCGCCGGTATAGCTCTGGACGACTATTGCGCCGATCACGCCCCGTGAGGTCTTCAGCGGTACGCCCAGCCAGTCGATCGGGTCCTTGCCAATCGCCTGGGTGACATTTACGGGCAGGATCACGCCGGAATCCGGCGTCACCAGTAACGCCTGTCCGCTGCGGATGACCTCTGCGCTCAGAGTCCCCGAATCCAGCTTGCGCGGAGCAGGCTGCGGGTCGTGCTCATCCACGAAATAGGGAAATGAAAGTTCGTCCTGGCTTTCGTCGTACAGGGCTACGAAGAAATTGTTGGCCGGCAACAGGCTGCCGATGATCTGGTGCGCGCGCCGGCAAAGGGTCAGCACATCCTCGGCCTTGTTGGCTGCTTCCGAGATATCGAACAATGCCACTTGTATGAACTGGGCGCGTTTGAGTTCAGTAACGTCGCGACCCACCGCAACGCGGGCCTGGTCTGCCTCGGACCAGCGCGCCGACCACATGATGTAGGCAACCTTGCCATCCTTGCGCAGGTAGCGGTTTTCGAAATAGGGCAGCGATTTCCCGACTTTTACGCCCTCGGCCGCCTGCAGCGTCCGTTCACGGTCCCCCGGATGCACCAGTTCGATCATGGGCCGGCCGATGACCTCCTCAGGCGCGTAGCCGAAGATGCGCTCGAACGCGGCGCTGACGAAAAGAAAGCATCCCTCGCGATCAACCACGCAAATGGCATCCAGCAGCAGATCCATCACGTTGGCCAAGGGAACCTGGTTCTTGTCGTTCATTGCGCCATTATTGCGTGCTTGGACGAGAGTGTGGGCAGCCCGGACGTGTCGACCCCTGCAACCCGAGCGGTAACGCGCTGAAACCTCGAGGCCGGGCCCGGCATGGGGACATTGGATGCCCGGATGGGGCGGGGCAAAGGCCAAGCTATTCCTGGATTGACTATGGCGGAATATTTTCTTCAAGGGCAAGCCGATCGGCTCAAGTCGTGGCTATCTTCACCCGGTCGGCTGCGATGATGCGGGTGGCGCCGCCTCTAACGCCCGAAAGCCGCATCCTCGCAGCGCCGATAGCGTTGCTCGACCCGGTTGGCGAACCACTCCGTGGTGAGTTTGCGGGTGATCTTCGGGCTTTCCAGGGTGATGCGCGGAAGTATGGCGCGCGGCAGTGGCCGTCCGTTGCGTTCGGCCAAGGCGAACACTCGCGCGTAGAGGGCGCTGTCTTCAAATTCGAAACGGTCGCCTTGTTCCAGCGCGCGCCGGATCGCTGCATCGCTCATGTCCAGTTGGGAACCCAGCGATCGCACCGCGATTTCGGTCGTGCCTGCCTGGTCGCTGCCGTGCACGACGAGGTCGCCATCAAGGGCCAGTGGAATCCCCGACACCGCAGTCACCGCAGCCTGGAATGCGGCATTGCGGCTGGCGTACCAGCCGGCATTGAAATCGGCGAAGCGATAAAGGTGCCGCTGATAGGAGTTGGGATAGCCGAGCAGGTGGGCAATGCCAAAATACAGGCCACCACGACGGCTGAACACCTCATGGCGGATCGATGCGTCTGTGCCATGGGGGTAGGGGTGCGTCCTGGCGTGCTGTTCGGCGAAGGCGATGCTGACCTGCATAGGGCCGCCGGTCCGCACCGGATTGGCGCCGCCGAGCAGGCGCTGACCCAACGGCACTTTGCTGATGAAGTCCTCATACAGGCGGCTCAGATCGCGCTCTGTGCGCACTGCCTGCAGTCGCTCCTGGTAACTCATGCCGCCCGGGGAGGGCAGTTGCAGCGCCGCGCTGACCAGAAGCTTCGGTACGTGATGCCGCGCCGCGCGTCGGTCGATCTCGCCGCGCGCGATCCTGCCCAGGCCAGGAACCTCCGGGTCGGCGCTGAAGCCCGATTCCTGCGCAGTCACCGCCAGTGCGGCGCACAGGTTCTCGCTGCTGGGAGGAATGTCCAGCAGCCGGAAGGCGGACTGGATGTCGTTCGCCCAGCCTTCGCGATCCAGCGTATCGGTCGGCAGCAAGCGCAGCAGTTGCGCGTGAACTTCGCCAGGACCTCGAGGCGGTGCCTGCACGCGCTGTTGCGTGGCACAGCCAACCAGTAATCCGAGCACCAGCCAGGCAGTCACAGCGTACCAGCGGCGTCGCATTCTCGTTGCGCAAGCGAACAGGGTCATCCGGACTTCAGCCGGGCATGGCATGCAGGGCCACGTTCAGGCGGTCCACCACCATCGCCCAGTCTGCGTCCTCCTGGCGCTCCTCGCCCAGCAATTGCGACTGCGCTGGCGACCAGAACGGCGCGTCTTCCAGACGCATGCCGTTGGGCAAGGGCGAATGCGAGGTGATGAAAGCCTGGATGGCGTCGTTATCATCGGCCAGACCCAACTGGGCAAACAGTTGCGAGAAGGGGTGCATGCCTGGTTCCATGGTTATGTTCCAGCAGGAAGAAACGCCAGCTTAGCGATGTGCAGGTTAAGCCGCTGCGGTATCCAGCAAGCAAAGTGCACTCCGCGCCGAGCCCCCTCTGGAGGCCTCCTGCCAACGCTGGTATTTTGCTCGAGTGCCGCGCATGCGTTAGCGTGTACGCCAGTCGAAGCCTGGGCACGGAGATCAATGTAGTGGATTGTCATACCCGCAATATCCTGGCGTTGGTGCACTGCAGAGGCAGGAGCAGCAGTTGAGCGTCCGTCGTGGTTCGCCCCTGCCGATGCAGGAATCGCCCATGGGCATGGAGCTGGCGACGCAAACCAGCAGCCTGTTCCTGGGGGTGTTCCCGCCGCCTGCCGCTTGCGAGGCCATCGGGGTCGAGATAGACGCCCTGCGCGTGGAGCATTCGTTGATCGGCAAGCCGATAAAACCGAACCGCCTGCACGCGACCCTGCATTACCTGGGCGAACATGCGATCGAGCGCGATGACATCGTCGACAAGGCTTCCATGGCCGCGTCGCGGGTCAGCCATGGCGGATTCGATATGGTCCTGGCCAGCGCTTCCAGCTTCTCCACCCGCAACGACCGGCATCCTTGCGTATTGCTGTGTCCGGAAGAGCGTCCGCCGATCCATGGCCTGTGGCGCGAGCTCGGCAACCAGCTGATGGCGACCGGATTGGGCCGTTACCTGAAACGCGACTTCGTCCCCCACATCACCGTGCTGTACGACAGCCGCGTGCTGACCCCGCAAGCCATTGAACCGGTGCGCTGGCAGGCGCGGGATTTCTCCCTGGTGCGTAGCCAGCCGGGCAGGAGCGACTACGAAATCCTTGCCACCTGGATGCTGCGGCAGCCGTCGTGAGCCGGTTTCATGGCGAGGCCCGCCATTGTTCCAGCGTGGCCTGATAGGAAGCGCGGGTCGGCTCATCGCTGGCAAGGGAAATCGCGCGTTCCAACGCACGCCGTGCCCGGCGCAGGTCATGGTTCAGCAGGTAGGCGCGCGCCAGGCCGAAGTAGAACCGGTGTTCATTTGCGTGCAGCTTGATCGCACGCAGGTAGTGCTGGGCAGCACGCGTGCCGTCGCCCTGTTTCTCGTATTCCATGGCCAACAGGAACTGGTGGAAGGGATCGCTGCGCTCCACTTTCTCCAGCCGTTTG
>JBDTPP010000028.1:0-29166 GCA_039932615.1 Pseudoxanthomonas sp. | reverse complement strand
CCGTCTCCAAGGAAGCCGTCTCCAAAACAGCCGTCTCCAAGAAGGCCGTCTCCAAAAAATCAATCGTCAAGAAAACACCGGCCAGGAAGGCGATTGCCGGCAAGGTAGTGGGCAAGAGGCCCGCAGCCGGCAAAGCCATAGCGAAGAAAGCGGTCAAGAAGATCGTCGTGAAGAAAGCCGCGAGCGCGAAGGCCGTCAGCAAGGCGATTGCCAAGCCTGTCGTCGGCAGGAAGAAGCCCGTTGGTGTCACGACCGTCAAGCCGGTCGTGGCCAAACCCGTTCCTGCTACTCGCAAGACACTGGTAAGGAAAGCACCGCTACGCAAGCCCACCCCCGCGCAGGCATTGGCCAGGACCAGGGAGTTGCTGGCGCAGAAACAGGCGCATGACCGTGAGGTACAGCCTTGGCAGCAACTGGATCCAGAACACACGCATGCGGCCGATCAGGGCCATCAGTCCCAGGAGGCGGTCGCCAAGGCAACCGAACTGCATGCGGGAGAAAGCAGGATGAAGGCGATCCAGGGCAGCATCGGCACGCAGGATCGCCATAACCAGGGCAAGCGCGATAACCGCTGATGCCGCTGTGATGTGTCGGATATTGCTTTATGGAATTGGGTTGACGCAGGCGGTCGGTGCCGCCTGCGTCGGGACCTGTGGTCAGGTCTCTTGTTGCTTTTTCATGCGCCAGCGAAGGCGGCGCGAAAGGTCAATCCATCATGCTCTGCGGATTGGCCATGGCATGCAGGCCCATGTCCACGCTGTTGTACGAGGACAGCAGGCGCTCGTAGACGGCATTGTTCAGGCGCTCGAATTCCCAGTCGTCGGTGTGGCCGGTGACAGCCAGCTGGTACAGGCCTTCCAGCAGGGTGAAGTCGCTGGAAGAAGCGTTGTTGCTGATGGTTGCGTCGTCAAGGCTCATTACCGTTCCCCATTTGTTTAACTCGTGGGAGGGTTAAAGCAGTAATCGTGCCAACTTCAGGAAGGCGCCCTCAAAGCGTTGTGGAACGGCCTCCGGCAGTGATTGGCTGGCTGAATGTGACGTGCAACGTCCAGTTATGCCGCCGCCGGCAACCACCCATTGCAAAACATTAGAGAGTCAGCAAGCCTTACCTATACGGAGATCCACCCATGTCCATGCAGATCAGCCACGACCCCGCTTCGGGACGTTTCCGCACGCAGCTGGACCAACATGAAGCCGAACTGGTCTATCGCCTTCAGGACGGGCGCATAGTCATCGACCATACCGGTGTGCCTGAAGCCATTGGCGGGCGTGGGGTGGCGGGCGCGCTGGTCAAGGCTGCCCTGGAGTACGCCCGCGCCGAGGGCTTGCGCGTCGTGCCCGCGTGTTCCTACTCGGCCAGCTACATCCAACGCCATCCCGAATACGCCGACCTGGTCGATGCCTGAGCGTGGCGGCGTGCTGCGTTGCGGCATAGACTGTATGCCTCATTAGAAGGAGCCTGGTCGTGCGATCCCTGTTGAAACCCGCCTTGTTGGTATTTGTGGTCCTGATGGCAGGCGCTTGCAAGCGCGAAGCCGAGGTCCCGGCAGCGCCGGCACTTGAAACGACAGCTCCGGCTGAAACGGCTGCCGCAGCTGTTGCCCCGGTCCGGGAGCTCAAGGATGTCATTGAGACCACCGACGGCTACGTCGTGGGCATCAGTTACCCGCCGACAATCAACAAGTATCCAGGCCTGGCCCAGGCGGTTTCCGCCTACGCCGACGCTGCCCATGCGGAGTTGATGCAGGCCGTGGCCGGTTTCGGCAACGACAAGCCTTCGGCGCCGTACGAGTTGTCGTTGAGCTTCGAGCAGGTGGTGGAGACGCCGGAACTGGTCGCAGTAGCCGCCGATGGCAGCCGCTATACCGGCGGCGCCCACGGCGAACCGCTGGTGGCGCGTTTCGTCTGGTTGCCTGCGCAGAACCGGCTGTTGACTGCCCGGGAACTGGTGCCAAAGGTGGAAGGCTGGGTCGCCATCGGCGCCTTTATCCGCGAGCAACTGCACACCGGTGTGTCGGTGCGCGCGGATGCCGACGAGATGCCCCCACAGGAACGTCTTGAGTTCGTGCGCAGCGCCGACAAGATGATCGATGAAGGCACCGAGCCTGATGTCGACAACTTCGACGCCTTCCAGCCGGTCGTGGATGCGCAGGGCAAGATCACCGCCCTGCGCTTTGTGTTCCCGCCTTACCAGGTGGGGCCGTACGCAGATGGCACACAGACCGTCGATGTGCCCGCCTCGGTCCTCTTGCCGCACCTCGCGCCCGAATATTCCGGGCTGTTCGCGAAATCCTGACGGCGAATGGTCGCAGGCCATGTCGCAGCAGCGCTTCCAGAAACGGGTTGGCGATCTGCTTGCGGAGGCGGACGTACTCGTAGGCGGTGAGCGGCCGTGGGACCTGCAGGTCCACGATGCGCATTTTTATGCGCGGGTGCTGGGGCAGGGTTCGCTGGGCCTGGGCGAAAGCTACATGGACGAGTGGTGGGACGCGGAATCGCTGGACGGGTTCCTGTTTCGTCTGCTCGCTGCGCGGCTCGACCAACGGGTGCATGGCGCCGGCGAAATCTGGGATGCCTTGCGCGCGCGGCTGCTCAACTTGCAGAACCGCGACCGCAGCCGCGAGGTCGGTGAGCGCCACTACGACCTGGGTAACGATCTTTACGCCGCCATGCTGGGCACGCGCCTGGTCTACAGCTGCGGTTACTGGACCCAGCCCGACGGCCGCGTGCTGGGCGGCCTGGATGCGGCGCAGGAAGCCAAGCTCGACCTGGTCTGCCGCAAGCTCCGGTTGCATCCGGGCATGCGCGTGCTGGATATCGGCTGCGGTTGGGGCGAGGCGCTGAAGTTCGCTGCCGAACGGTATGGCATCAACGGGGTAGGAATCACCATATCCAAAGAACAGGTCGACTACGCGCGCGAGCTGTGCGCCGGCCTGCCCATCGAGATCCGGTTGCAGGACTACCGGGAACTCAATGAGCCATTCGATGCGGCGTTCTCCATCGGCATGTTCGAACATGTCGGGCTGAAGAACTATCGCGGCTATCTGCAAGTAGCGCGGCGCTGCCTGGCCGATGGCGGGTTGTTCCTGCTGCACAGCATCGGCAGCAACCGTTCGGTCACTCACGCCGATCCGTGGATAGGACGCTACATCTTCCCCAATTCCATGCTCCCGTCCGCCGCGCAGATCGCGCAAGCCGCAGAAGGTGTATTCGTGGTCGAGGACTGGCACAACTTCGGTGCCGACTACGACCGTACCTTGCAGGCCTGGCGCGATAATGTGGAACAGGCGTGGTCGTCGCTTCCCGCGCGTTACGACCTGCGATTCCGGCGTATGTGGCGGTTCTATCTGGCTGTCTCGATGGCGACGTTCCGCAGCCGCAATTCGCAGTTGTGGCAGGTGGTGCTTTCGGTGGGGGGAGTAAGGGGCGGTTATCTGTCGTCGCGCTGAGGCGACCTCCTTCATGGTCCGTGAATCCACAGGGGATTAGCTTTGGGCCATTCCCCAAGCAATGGAGTCGCGCCATGAAGCGTATTCCTGTCGTTCTGGCCATCCTGGTTGGCGTGGCAACCGTGCCTGCTATTGCGCAGCAGCTGCAACAACCCATCGCTCCGGCCAACAAGCCGGTGCCTACGCAAAGGCGCATGGGTCCGGAGCTACAATTGGCGCAGCCGGCGCAGGTTTCCAAACTCGCCACCGACCCCAGCCAACGCCCGCAATCTTCCAGCCCCATCCCCAGCGCAGGACCGGCGAAACAAGTGCCGGCTGAACAGACCGCGCTTGTGGGGCAGAAGAACCGGGCAAGCGTATTTGATTCGGCTGGCAAGCCGGTCAACGGCATGATCCAGATCGCGCCCAATCGCGTTTACGACACCACGACAGGTCTTTACCACTGGACACGAACAGAAGGGCAGCAGCAGAAACTGATTGATTAGCGAACGGGTCGCTTGCACGGTGCCAACGTGCTTCGACAATGTTGATCAGAGGATGTTGATCAGAAATGCGGCATGGCGGACACAACGACGCCACCCGCAGGTGGCGTCGTCGAGGCAACAGCCGGGCCGTTACATCACCCGGCGCCGGGCTTACTTCTTGACGGCTTCGGGCGCCGCACCATCGCTGGTTTCCGCCATCAGCCCGCGCTTCTTCAGCAAGGGCTCGATCTTCGGTGCATGGCCGGCGAAATCCTGGAACAGCTTCATTGCATCCTGGCTGCCGCCCTGCGAGAGCAAGGTCTTGCGGAAATGGTCGCCGTTGGCGCGGGTCAGGCCACCATGCTGCTCGAACCATTCCACGCTGTTGGCGTCCAGTACTTCGGACCAGATGTAGGCGTAGTAGCCGGCTGAGTAGCCGCTCATGATGTGGCTGAAGTAGGGCGTGCGGTAGCGCGGTGGCACCGGCGGATAGTTGAGCCCATCGGCGGCTTGCGCATCGGCTTCGAACTTCATAACCCCGGCCGCATCGGGCACCTGGTCCGGGCCGATCTGGTGCCAGCGCTGGTCAAGCATGGCTGCGCCCAGGTATTCGGTGGTCTTGAAGCCCTGGTTGAATTTCGAGGCAGCAATCACCTTGTCCAGCAGTTCCTGCGGCATCGGCTTGCCGGTCTGGTAGTGCTTGGCGTAGTTGTGCAGGATCGCCGGCCAGTCGGCCCACATCTCGTTGACCTGCGACGGATATTCGACAAAGTCGCGCGGCACGCTGGTGCCGGTGAAGTAGGGGTATTCCACGTTCGAGAACATGCCATGCAAGGCATGGCCGAACTCATGGAACATGGTGGTCACTTCATCCCAGGTCAAAAGCGTCGGCTTGCCCGCGGTCGGTTTGGGAATATTGAGGTGGTTGGCAACCACGGGCAGGTAGCCGGTCAGGCCGGACTGCGAGACGTAGGAGTTCATCCACGCGCCACCGCGCTTGGAATCGCGCTTGTACATGTCGGAGATGAAGATGGCCAACTGCTTGCCGTCAGCGTCGAACACATCGAACACGCGCACGCTGGGCTCATAGACGGGCAGGTCCTTGCGCTCCTTGAAGGTCAGGCCGTAGAGCTGGTTGGCGGCGTAGAAAACGCCGTTCTGCTGCACGTTGTCCAGCTCGAGGTAAGGCTTGAGCTGGGACTCGTCGAAATTGAACTTGTCCTTGCGCACTTTCTCGGCATAGAAGGACCAGTCCCACGGGGCCAGTTCGAAAGTCCCGCCTTCCTTCCTGATCATTGCCTGCAGGTCGGCAGCTTCGCGCTTGGCATTGGCGACTGCCGCCGGGGCCAGCTTGCCGAGCATGTCGTTGACCGCCTGTGGCGTCTTGGCGGTTTCATCTTCCAGTACGTAAGCGGCGTGATTGGGATAACCGAGCAGGTTGGCGCGTTCCGCGCGCAGTTTCATGATCCTGGAGATGATCGCGCGGTTGTCGAATTCACCGCCGTGGCTACCGCGGGCGATGGATGCTTCGTGCAGTTTCTGCCGCGTGGCGCGATCGGTGAGCTCGGATTCCGGCGGTTGGCCGGTGGTGTTGAGCAGGGTGATGACGTACTTGCCTGCCAGCTTGCGGGTCTTGGCCACGTCGGCGGCGATGGCGATCTGCTCGGGTGTGAAACCGTCCAGTTGCCTTGCCTCGTCGATGACCACGGCCGAAGCGTTGACGTCCTTCAGCACGTTGTCGCTGAACTTGCTGCCCAGCTCGGCCAGCTCGGAGTTCATGGCCTTGAGCTTGGCCTTGTCGGCATCGGAAAGCTTGGCGCCGCTGCGCACGAAATCAGTGTGATAGCGGTCGACCAGGCGCACGCCTTCGGCGTCCAGGCCCAACGTGGCGCGCTTGTTGTAGAGCGCGTCGATGCGTTCGAACAGCTTGCTGTTGAGGGCGATGGCATCGCTGTGCGCAGCGAATCTGGCGGCGTAGTCGGCACGCAATTTGTTGCGGGCATCGTTGGTATCGGCGCCGACCAGGCTGAAGAACACGGTCTGGGCGCGATTCAGCACCTGGCCGCTTTTTTCCAGGGCCAGGATGGTGTTGTCGAAGCTTGGCGCCTCTGGATTGTTGGCGATCGCGTCGATTTCCTTCAATTGCGCGGCCATGCCGGCGTCGAAGGCGGGACCGAAGTCGCTGTCCTTGATCTTGTCGAACTGCGGGTAGTGCAGCGGCAGCGGGCTCTCGGCAAAGAACGGATTGGCAGCCTTGGAGGCTTCGGTGGCGGCGGGGGTAGTGGCCTGGGAATAGGCGGGCATGGCGAGTCCAAGGGAGGCGGCAAGGGCCAGGGCGAGGCGGGTGGTCATTCTGCGGAATCCTTACAGAGTCGGACTCAACAGGCTAACCGATGCCCTGCCGCCAGACCTGTGACGAAAGGCAGGGGTAGCCGAAGGTAGGGGGTGGGATATGCTCCGGCTTCTTGGCCCACCATCCACCGGTGAAGGGCCCGCCCCTGGATTTCCTGGAGATGCCCGCATGAAGCGTGCCTTGATCGAACGTGCCCTTTGCCTGTGTCTTGCGATATTCCTTGCCGGTCCGGCCATGGCGGCCGAAACCCTCCGTTATGTCGCCCTGGTCGATGGCGGCACCAAGGCTGGCGAGCAGGTCGTGCGCAAGGACGACGACGGCACCACCCATGTCGATTTCATCTTCAAGGACAACGGTCGTGGCCCGGAGCTGAAAGAGGAATACAAGCTGGCGGCCGACGGTACGTACAGCCAGTACAAGGTCAGTGGCACTTCCACTTTCGGGGCCAAGGTCGATGAAACCTTCGTGCGCAAGGGCGACGAGGTGGAATGGAAGTCGACTTCCGACCAGGGCAAGCAGGCGGTTTCCGGAACTGCGATGTACTCGGCGCTGGGCGGCACTCCGGAGGGCTTCTCGGTGGCCTTGTCGGCCCTGGCCAAACGCAGTGACGGCAAGCTGCCGCTGATTCCCAGCGGCACGCTCAGCGTGCGCAAGGTCGGCGATGCCCAGGTGTTGCGCGGAACCGACAAGCGCAAGGTGCAACTGGTCGCCATGACCGGCGTCGGCCTGACCCCGAGCTTCGCCTGGGCCACGACCGGCGACAATCCGCGCCTGTTCGCCTTCATCTATCCGGGCTTCCTGCAGCTCATCGAGGAAGGCTGGGAAGCCAACGCCGATGCCCTGGAAAAGCAGCAGAAACAGGCCGAAGGCGAAGTGTTGCTGGGCATGCAGCAGCGGCTTGCGCATCCGTTGCCGGGCGTCACCCTGATCCGCAATGCACGCGTGTTCGATAGCGAACATGCGACCCTCGGGCCGGCCTCGGACCTGTTGATCGAACACGGCCGCATCGTCTCCATCGCCAATGGCGGTGGAGAATTGGCCAAGGCCGACAACATCATCGATGCCGGCGGCAAGGTGCTGCTGCCCGGCCTGTTCGACATGCATGCGCATTTCGGCCCGTGGGAAGGCGGCCTGCACCTGGCGTCGGGCATCACCACCATCCGCGACATGGGCAACGACAACACCACCCTGCAGCAGTTGATGGGGCAACTGAGGGAAGGCAAGTTGCTGGGCCCCGATATCGTGCCGGCCGGTTTCCTCGAAGGCGAAAGCAAGATGTCGGCGCGCAACGGCTTCGTGATCAAGGACCTGGGAGAAGCGAAAAAAGCCATCGACTGGTATGCCGATCATGGCTATCCGCAGATCAAGATCTACAACTCGTTTCCGAAGGCGATCCTGCCGGAGACCACCGCCTACGCGCACCATCGCGGCCTGCGCGTCAGTGGTCACATTCCGGCGTTCCTGGCCGCCCACGAAGCGGTGGAGCAGGGCTACGACGAGATCCAGCACATCAACCAGGTGATGCTGAATTTCTTCGTCACTCCCGAAACCGATACGCGCACGCTGGAACGCTTCTACCTGGTGGCGAAGAAGACCGCGGGACTGGATTTCGATTCCAAGCCGGTCCAGGACTTCATCGCCATGCTGGCGCAGAAGCAGATTGTGATCGATCCGACCCTGGCCACGTTCGAGTTCCTGCACCAGCGCAATGGCGAACTTTCGCCGATCGTAGCCGACGTGGCCGACCACCTGCCGCCGGATATCCAGCGCAGCCGTCGGGCCGCGGAGATGGACATTCCGGACGACGCCACCGCTGCGCTGTACACCAGGTCATTCGACAAGCTGGTCGAGTTCGTCGGCCGCATGTACAAGGCCGGCGTGCCGATCGTGGCCGGCACCGACGAACTGCCTGGCTTCACCTTGCAGCGGGAACTGGAGCTGTACGTGAAAGCGGGCCTGACTCCCGCGCAGGTGCTGCAGGTGGCGACCTGGAACGGCGCCCGCTATACCCGTACCCTGCAGGATCGCGGCTCGGTGGACGTCGGCAAGTTGGCGGACCTGGTGCTGGTAGACGGTGATCCGACCCGGGACATCTCCGACATCCGCAAGGTCGCACTGGTGATCAAGCAGGACAGCGCCTACTACCCCAGCGAGATCGACGAAGCACTGGGGATCAAGCCGTTCGCGGAACCGGTGCGGGTGCAGGTCGCGAAATAGCAGCGGCATACGCCCCTATTCGCTGTAGATCCGAGCTTGCTCGGATGCTTTTGATCCTGTGCGCAAGAATCCGAGCAAGCTCGGATCTACGCCCCGAAGGAAGTCCCCTTGGGGGACAAAGCAGTAAGTAGTCGCTGATGGATCCTGCAGATGTGCCGGTATTGCCAGCATCGCCGATGCGGTGTCTGATGTCGCATCCCCCAAGGAGCAGATGACCATGACCACCGCATACGACTTCGACGCCATCGACATCGATGGGAAGACCGTTCCCCTGGCCGACTACCAGGGCAAGGCCCTGCTGGTCGTGAATGTGGCTTCCAAATGCGGCTTCACCCCGCAGTACACCGGGCTGGAAAAACTGTGGCAGGACTACAGGGAGCGCGGGCTGGTGGTGCTGGGTTTCCCCTGCGACCAGTTCGGCAACCAGGAGCCGGGCAACGAGGAAGAAATCAAGAACTTCTGCTCGCTGACTTACGAAGTGGATTTCCCGATGTTCGCCAAGGTCGAGGTCAACGGCGCCCAGACCCATCCACTGTGGAAGTGGTTGAAGAAGGAAAAGGGCGGATTGCTGGGGATCGATGCGATCAAGTGGAATTTCACCAAGTTCCTGATCGGACGCGACGGCAAGGCGATCAAGCGTTATGCGCCTACCGACAAGCCTGAATCCATCGCTGGCGATATCGAAGCCGCGTTGGGTTGATGTCGTGAGCGCAGGTTCCCCGTCTGCAAGTCCGTTCAATATCGCCTATACCCAGGCCGACTATGGGCTGCGCGCGCATGTCACCGGCACCAACGGCACCCTGGAAACCACGCTGGCCTATTGGCGCGATATCGCGGGCGAGGTGCGCCGGCTGCGTCCGTCGGCGGTGCTGGTGGTGGACGACATGGACGGCGAGCCACCACCGCCCGAAGAACTGCTGACCTTCGTGCTGTTGATGAAGGGAGAGGGCATGGAAGACGTGCATATCGCCTATGTCGAAAGGGACACACTGCAGATCCCGCAAATCGAACTGGCCGGGTTGATGGCCTACGAACATGGCTTCAATGCGCGCATCTTCGACAGCGAAGCCGCGGCAGTGGCCTGGCTGCGTTACGGCGAGCGCTGAACGCCCTCTTCGCGCGCACGCACCATGATTTCACGGGTGGCCGCTGACCAGACCTTCCAGTCATGTCCTCCTTCGCGCACCAGCACTTGCGTCGACGGGATCAAGGGTTCCAGGAACGGCATCGCTTTCCTGAGACGATCCCTGTCGCCGTAAGCGAGCCAGACGTTCGCTGCCTTGGCAGGATCACGCGACCAGCCCTGCAGGTGGCGCCAGAGTTCCTGCTGGAAGTTGTCGGCGGTGATGGAACCCGGCACCGGTCCCGGTTTCCACCGGGCAATGCCACCAGCGGCGGCGATTTCCTGCAGCAGCGATTTATCGCCCAGGTAGGGCGCCAGCAGAATGAGGCCATCCATCTCGCCGGGATATGCGCGGTCGTACATCAGCGTGCCCATGCCGCCCATGGAGGCGCCCACCAGCCACGTCTGGCGATACGCCTTCTGGCGCGTGGGCACGACGATCTCGTCATGCAGGCGTTCGGGCGCGCGTCCCTGCATGTAGTAGTCGTAAGACAGTCCGGTAAGGATGACGTCCGCATCCGGCCATGCAGCCTGGATGGCCTCGGCCATGCCGGTGCGCTGCATGGCCGCCAGGTCGTCGCCACGTCCGGGCAGCACCACTACCAGTCGCGTCGCGGTAGTCGGGGCGGACACCAGCAGCTTCGGAATGGGAACGCCGGCATTGCCTTTCGGAAAGCAGGCGGTCAGCAACAGGCACAGGACGGCGGCGATCAGCCACGCCAGATTCTGGATTCGCATGTATAGCCTCCCGGGCAAACAAGCCGCAAGTCTGCTCGCGGTGACGTGAAGGGCTTGCAGGCGGATCAGGTTTTGGCGCGTGGCAAGGCTGAGGGGCGCTTGAGCACTTCCAGGGGCAGCAGCCCTATGATCTCGCCGATGAATCCTTCCAGCACCTCTTCCGAATAACCACGGTGCCCATAGGCGATCTTGCCGTCCCGACCCACCACGAACATGTTCGGCAGTGATTCCACGCCGTACTGGTTGCTGGCCATGTCCTTGGTGTCATGGATGTAATCGAGCTGCAGCTTGCGGTTGGCTCGCAACACTCCCAGGAAATCCTGCCGCGGCTCGTTCACGTTGACTGCGATGACCTGGAGGGCATCGCGACCGATCACTTGCTGGAAGTGCGCGAGCACCGGAAGCTCACGCCCGCACGGTCCGCACCAGGATGCCCAGAAGGTCACGATGACCACCTTGCCGCGATAGTCCGCCAGGTTCACCTCGCTGTTGCTGCCATGCAGCTTGCCCAGCAAGGACGGCGGCACTTCGCCGACCGCCGGCTGTGGTTTCGGCTCTGCCGCCATAAGGGTCGTAACCGACCCGGTCGACAGCAAGCCCGACAGGACCATTCCCCAAAAGACTCGCTTGATCATCGGACCGATCCGTTTGCCGGAAGGCTAGCACGCAGTCGCTACTTCTCGACGAAGGCGCGCTCGAACACGTACTGGCCAGCGGTACCGATGCGCGGTGCGGGACTGAAGCCGCGCGTGTCCAGGATCCGGCGCAGCTCGGCGAGCATCTGCGGGCTGCCGCAGATCATGGCGCGGTCGTGCTCCGGATCCAGCGGCGGCAACTCCAGTGACTCGCTCATCCGGCCGCTTTCCAGAAGCTCGGTCAGGCGCCCGTGATTGACGAACTCCTCACGGGTGACCGCAGGGTAGTAGAGCAATTTTTCGCGGATCTGTTCGCCGAGGAACTCATGCTGCGGCAGTTCCTTCTCGAAATAGTCGCGGTAGGCAAGATCGTGCACATGACGTACGCCATGGGCCAGGACCACGCGATCGAAACGTTCGTAGGTTTCAGGATCCTTGATGATCGACAACCAGGGGGCCAGGCCGGTACCGGTGCCGAGCAGATAGAGGTTGCGGCCCGGATGCAGGTCGCTGATCAGCAGGGTCCCGGTGGGCTTCTTCCCGATCAGGATCGCGTCGCCCGGCTGGATGTGCTGCAGGCGCGAGGTCAGCGGGCCGTGCGGCACCTTGATGCTGAAGAATTCCAGCTGTTCTTCCCAGTTGGCGCTGGCGATGGAATAGGCACGCATGAGCGGCTTGGGAGTGCCGTCCGGCTGTTGGCCCTGCAGGCCGATCATCACGAATTGGCCGTTGTCGAAACGGAAGCCGTCGTCGCGAGTGGTGGTGAAGCTGAAGTAGTCGTCGGTCCAGTGACGGACGTCGAGCACCGTTTCGGTGCCAAAGGCGGAGGACATGGTGATCGGATGCGTTGAGTCAGCTGCGTATTGTAGCCGGCGTGGCCAAAAGAGCCTTGCAGGAGCGGCGCAAGTCGCGAAGCCCGCACGGTTTGAAGTTACGGATTTCGCGACTTGCGTCGCTCCTGCATATGCAAGGGCTTCATTGAAAAGGGCGCCGAAGCGCCCCTTTCGATCAGCCGTGACCACCACCGCGTGGACCGCGTGGTCCGCGGTTGCCGCCGCTGGGCGGACGGCCGGCACCACGTGGGCCTGCCGGGCGCGGGCCGGCATTGTTGCCACCAGGACGATTGCCAGCCGGGCGTGCGCCCTGCGGACGCGGCGGGCGCGGTTGCTGGCCGTACGGGTTGTAGGCGCCCGGGTTGGCGTGGTCGGACGGAAAGTTCGGCGCATTGCCCGGATGACCATAAGGGCGTGGCGCGCGCTGTGGTCCATCACCCTGGCCTGCCGGCCGTGGGCCGCGGGCACCGGGGCCGCGTGGGCCGCGTGCTTCGTTGCCGAAGTTGCCTTCGCTGCGCGCTGTGTAGGGACGGTTGCCGCCTGCAGCGGGACGGCCTGCGCCCGCCGGGCGTCCCGCACCTGCGCCTGCGGGACGCGGGCCACGCGGCTTTTCACCATAAGGCTTGGGCGGACCGGCATTGCGGTGGCCGGTGGGACCGGTATCCACGCCATCGGGCACGTACCAGCTGCGGAACGCAGCAGGGTTGCCATCGGGCAGCGGCTTGGGACCCTTGGTGGGGCGCGACTTGAATGGCTTCTGCGATTGCTTGGCTGCGGCTTCGCCGCTGACCGTCAACCCGCCATGGGGTTTCTTGCTGCCGAAGCGGCTGCGGCCGCGGTCTTCGCGCACGTTGTCGAAACGGCGCAGTTCGCGGCCTTCATCGGCCGTGTTGTGGCCATTGACGTAGGCCTGTCCCGTGCCGCGACCGGCACCGATGTGCACGGTGGCCTTGGCCGCCTTGCGCTGGCCGATAACCGGTTGCAGGGTCAGTGCGGGCGGAGCTCCGGTTTCCAGGCCCAGTTCGCTGCGCAGCTTTTCCACCTGTGCATCGGGGAGTTCCTGCGACTGGCTGCGCAGCAGAGGTTGCGGCAATGAAATCTTTCCATAGCGAGTGCGCTTGAGGCGGCTGACCTGGCAGCCCTGCGATTCCCACAGCCGGCGGACTTCGCGGTTGCGGCCTTCCTTGACCACGACGCGGAACCAGTCGTGCGAGTCGGTGCCACCGATGCGTTCGATCACATCGAACTTGGCCGGGCCGTCTTCCAGGGCCACGCCGCGGGCAAGCCGATCGACCAGATTATCGGGGACCGTCTCCATGCCTTCGGGCGCGCGCACGCGGCAGACGTATTCGCGTTCCACTTCGTACGACGGGTGCATCATCGCGTTGGCGAGTTCGCCGTCGGTGGTCAGCAGCAGCAGGCCGGTGGTGTTGATGTCCAGGCGGCCAATCGCGATCCAGCGCGCGCCCTTCAATGCAGGCAGCGCTTCGAAGATGGTGGGGCGGCCCTCCGGATCCTCGCGGGTGGTCACTTCGCCTTCGGGCTTGTTGTACAGCAGCACGCGCGCCGGTTCGGTCAGTGCGCTGGCGACGAAGGTCTTGCCATCCAGCTCTATCTTGTCGCCACCGGTGATGCTCATGCCGGTCTGCGCGATTTCGCCGTTGACCTTGACCAGTCCATCGGCAATGCGTTGTTCCAGCGCGCGGCGCGAACCCAGGCCGGCCTGGGCCAGGACCTTGTGCAGCCGTTCGGATAGTTTGCCGGCATCGCTGGCTTCGGCGTTGTCGCCGCCGCGCTTCAGGGAAAGTTTCCCCAGCGGGAGTTTGTTGCGGGGGGTGTCGCTCATTGTTTCTGCTCCGACGAAATCGGGCTGTCCGGATCGGTGCCTTCGATTTCGTCCTGTTCTTGGTTGATAGGTTCTTGGGTAAGTTGTTCTTCGGAGGACTGATCGTCAGAAGTCTGCGCTTCGGTAGCTGGATTTTCGGAAGCAAGCGCTTCGGAAGCAACCTCTTCGGGTTCCAAGTCATCAGCCGCCTCTTCGGCGTCCGCGACCTCCTGTATCCCGCCGCTGGCGGCCTGCAATCCGTCGCCAGGCTCCGTTGTTGTGTTTTCCTGCGCGGGACCCTGCTGCGCAGAATCACGGTCGGGCAGACCGACCGGTACCGGTGCCTGGTCCATGAACAACTGCGGCTCCAGCTCGCCGATGTCCTTGAGTTCTGAAAGTGGCGGCAATTCATCCAGGCGTTTCAGGCCGAAATAGTCGAGGAAGATCTTGGTGGTGCCGAACAGCGCCGGTTTGCCAGGCACGTCGCGATGGCCGACCACGCGGATCCATTCGCGCTCTTCCAGGGCCTGGATGGTATTGCTGCTGACCGACACGCCGCGGACCGCTTCGATCTCGCCGCGGGTGATTGGCTGGCGATAGGCGATCAGGGCCAGTGTTTCCAGGGTGGCGCGGGTGTACTTGGTCTTGCGCTCGGTCCACATGCGCGAGACCCAGCCATGCACTTCTTCCTTGACCTGGTAACGGAAGCCGGAAGCAACTTCGACCAGTTCCACGCCACGTTCGGTGCAGGCATCGCGCAGCTGCTCCAGCGCCTGCTCAACGCTGCCGGCCGGGGCCGGTTGCTCTTCTGCGAAAAGCCCATGCAGTTGCGCCAGGGCCAACGGCTGGTTGGCCGCCAGCAGGGCGGCTTCGACGATACGGGTGATCAGGGGTTGGTCCATTCGGTCGGGTGCTTTCTTGGAAGTTGCCGGTTGCAAAATTGGGTTGGTAAGTGGGTGGTTGGCCGGTGGTGAGAAGGGCGTGGCGGCTTTCACCAACCACGAACCAACAACCATCAACCCGGCCTAAGCGTCGTTCGCCGCGTCGCCATCATCGAACTCGCTGGAAAATGCCAGCGGTTCATTGGTGTTGTTCAAGGCCAGCGACTTGAGGTAGATCGGTGCCAAGGGCGCTTCCTGGACGAAGTCCAGCAATTGTTCCTTGGCCAGTTCCAGCATGGCCAGGAAGGTGACCAGCACGCCCTGCCTGCCTTCTTCGGCGGTGAACATGGATTCAAAGCGGTGGAACTTGCCGTCTTCCAGCCGCGTCAGCACATCGCCCATGCGCTGGCGCACGCTCAGCGCATCGCGCTTGATCGCGTGGCCGGTAAAAAGGTCCGCGCGCTTGAGTACGTCGTGCAGGGCCAGCAGCATCTCGCGCAGGTCCACCGGCGGTGGCACGCGAACCACGCTGCGCTCAGGCACATGCGCCTGGACCGGTGTGGTATCGCGATCCTGACGGGGCAGGGCATCGATATCCTCGGCAGCTTGTTTGAAACGTTCGTATTCCTGAAGGCGCCGCACCAGTTCGGCGCGCGGGTCGCCCTCGTCGCCTTGTTCACTGATCGGGCGGGGCAGCAGCATGCGCGACTTGATCTCGGCCAGGATGGCGGCCATGACCAGGTATTCGGCGGCCAGTTCGAAGCGCAGGTCCTGCATCGTGCCGATGTAGTCGACGTACTGGCGTGTGATCTCGGCGACCGGGATGTCGAGGATGTCGAGGTTTTGCCGGCGGATCAGGTACAGGAGCAGGTCCAACGGACCTTCAAACGCATCCAGGATCACTTCCAGCGCATCGGGCGGGATGTACAGGTCCTGTGGGATCTGCAGTACCGCTTGCCCATGCACCATCGCCAGCGGCATCTCATGTTGCTGAGGGGCCTGCTGCTGAGGTTGGGGCATATCGATTTGCGGGTTCGCGTCTGGCGCGAGGTCGGAAGTCATCTAGTAGTAAGCCATGTGTTGCAGGCGCCGCGCGGCTGGGGCCGGCGTGACTCGGTGTTGCGGCAGAAGTTTGCGTCGCGGTGCGATCGCATTCCCACACATCAAGCAGGCAGCACGCCAAGGGGGTGGGCGGCGGACAGCGAGGAGGTCGTAGGGCACGGGCGGAGGGGGGCAGCGAATCGGCCGTCGGGACGCCTGGCGAATGGGCCGGATCCGGGCGGGCCGCTGCTTCCGGCCATGCAATGGAATCAAGAGTAAGCGGTGGCGGAGCCAGTGTCCAGCGCCCGGCCTCGTGGGGAACCGTACAATCCAGGCTGCGAAGCCTACGGAGAAAACGCATGTGGTACGCCATCGAGGGTTACGACGCTGCCGGAGCATTGCCCAAGCGCATGGCCGCGCGACCGGCCCACGTGGCGCGGTTGATCGCATTGCGCGACCAGGGGCGGTTGCTGCTGGCGGGACCGTGCCCGGCCATTGACGCGGAAGACCCCGGCCCGGCCGGCTACAGCGGGAGCATCGTGATCGCGGAGTTCGATTCGCTGCAGGCAGCGCGCAACTGGGCCGACGCCGATCCTTACATGGGGGCGGGCGCCTATGCGCGGGTCGAAGTCCGCCCCTTCCGCAAGACCCTGCCTTGAACCGGGTCGAGCGCATCCGCCAGGCACTGGAGTCGGCCTTCGCCCCCAGCCTGCTGGTAGTCAATGACGACAGCCACAAGCATGCCGGCCACGAGGGTGCACGCGATGGCCGGGGGCATTTCAGCGTGGAGATCGTCAGCGCTGCGTTCCAGGGCAAGGCACCACTGGCGCGCCACCGTGCGGTCTATCTGGCGCTGGGGGAAATGATGAGCAGCGACATCCACGCGCTTTCCATACAGGCACGCGACCCGGACCAGTCCACGACGGACAAGTAATGTCACGGGCCCGACCGGAATTGACGCGTTGCAGCATCCAATCCGGTTGAAAGTCAGCTGCAAGCCCATGATTCATATCGCTTTACCAGTAGCCATAACAATAGCTTTACATCTATTGCTGGAAACGTTTACAGTCCGCCGAGCTTGCTGAGTCCGAACCGCAGAAGGGCGGCGAATGGCGCGAACCACAGTCACCATCAAGGATGTCGCACGCGAGGCTTCGGTATCCGTCGCCACCGTGTCGCGCGCCCTGAACGGACATGAAAATGTCGCCGAAGGCGTGCGCAAGCACGTGGTCGAAACTGCGAGCCGCCTGCGCTACCAGCCGCATGCCGCCGCCCGTAGCCTCAGCAGCCGCAGCACCCAGACCATCGGCGTAGTCCTGCCTGACCTGTATGGGGAGTTCTTCTCGGAATTGATCCGCGGGATCGACGTGGTCGCCCGTGCCCACCGCCAGCACCTGCTGTTGTCCAGTTATCACGGCCATCCGGAAGAGCAGGGTGCAGCGCTGCGGGCGATGCGTGGTCGCGTCGATGGCCTGCTTGTGCTGTCGCCCTATGCGGACCGTCCCGGCTTCCTGACCGACAACCTGCCCATGGCCCTGCCGGCGGTCTTGATCAACACCCATCTGGCGGATGCCGCCTATCCGGTATTGAGCATCGACAATTTTGGCGGTGCCATGGCCATGGTCGGCCATCTGGCCGAAGCTGGGCACCAGCGCATCGCCTTCATCTGCGGCCCCGAGGATAATTTTGATGCGTGCGAACGCCTGCGCGGTTATCGAAGCGCGCTGGCGAAGTACCTGCCCAAGGCCGAGGCTCTCGAACTGCCGGGTGATTTCGACGAGGCTTCGGGTTATGAGGCCGGCAAGTTGATCCTGGCGCAGGCGCAGCGACCCGATGCGGTGTTCGCGGCCAACGACATGATGGCGCTGGGTTGCCTGTACGCCTTCAACGAGGCTGGGGTGAAAATTCCTGCAGACATCGCCTTGGCTGGTTTCGACGACATTCCGCTTGCCCGTTTCGTCCATCCCACCCTGACCACGATGCGGGTCAGCATCGCCGAGCTGGGTGGTCTGGCGCTTTCCCGCCTGCTCCAGGCGATAGAAGCCGACGGCGTCGCCGATCTCACCCCACACACGCTGACGCCGGAGTTGATCGTGCGCGAATCCACCCTGCCTCCACACCCAATGCGTCGACAACCGAAGGCTGCCGGCTCCTGAACCACCACGTTTTTTTGATCCGAAATGTAACCGGTTTCAACTGTTGTTCTCGTCAGACTGCCAACCCTGGGAGGGGAGAAGTCATGAATATCCAGAAGCATCGCAACATCCGCCCCACACGCAAACTGCTGACCTGCGCGCTAGCCAGTTGCCTGATGTTGGGCGCAGCGCCCGTGGTGTTCGCGCAGTCCACAGGGGCGACCTTGCGTGGACAGGTTTCGGCGGATTCCGCGCCAGCGGCTGATGCGAAAGTCACCGCTACCAACCTCGCCACGGGGCTGACCCGAAGCGTCCAGGCCAATGCCAGCGGCGGTTATTCGCTGGGTGGCTTACCGCCGGGTTCTTACCGCATTGATGTGACGGCAGCCGGGAAGACCAATTCACAGAATGTGGTGTTGTCCATCGGCCAGACCGCGACATTGAACCTGGGCGTGGGTGGCGTAGCGGAAACCGCTACAGGTGATGCCACCAACCTGGACACGGTGACGGTGACCGCGCCGGCTTTGCTTGAGACCAAGACCTCGGAAGTCGCGACCTACGTGACCCAGAAGCAGATCGATGCGCTGCCTCAGGGTTCGCGCAACTTCCTGGCCTTCGCCGATATCGTTCCGGGGATGATCTTCGATACCAAAAGCGATGGTTCCACTTCATTGCGTAGTGGCGCGCAGAACTCAAACGGCATCAACGTATTCATTGATGGCGTGGGTCAGAAGAATTATGTGTTGAAGGGCGGCATCGGTGGACAGGACGGAAGCCGCGGAAATCCGTTCCCGCAGCTGGCCATCGGCGAGTACAAGGTCATCACCTCCAATTACAAGGCCGAATACGACCAGATCAGCAGCGCTGCGGTAACTGCGGTGACGAAATCGGGTACGAATGATTTTCATGGCAGCTTTTTCTGGGACCAGAACGGTACCGAGCAATGGCGTACGGCAACACCGGCCGAAGAGCGTGCTGGTGGAGATAAATCGCCCTCGGGTGAAACCCAGTACGGCGTAGCACTGGGTGGTCCAATCCTCCAGGATCGCCTCTTCTTCTTTGCTACCTATGAAGCAAAGGAGTTTTCCATTCCACGCACCATCAGCGCAATAAATGGCGACCCAGGTACGTTCCTGCCGGAAGAGCTGGCGGCCATGACTGGTCCATCCTCCACCCCCTTCAATGAAGATCTCTGGTTCGGGAAGTTGACGTGGCAGCTGGGCGACGCCAGCCTGATTGAGCTATCGGTCAAGCGGCGCGAAGAATCTGAAATCAAGGATATTGGCGGCCAGAATACCGAAAGCTACGGCAAGACAAACAACAACGACAGCACGCGCTACGACCTTCGCTATCAGTGGAGCGGCGAGAATTGGTTGAATGACGCGCACCTGACCTACGAGGACGAAGCCTTCAATCCCCGTGCAATCAATATTGGTCCCGGTTTCAACCTGCAGAACAACAATCGCGGCACTATCCTGAACTATGGCGGTGGCCAGGATTTCCAGGACAAGGGGCAGACTGGTTGGGGCCTGCAGGATGACTTGACCTTCAACGGCCTCGAAGGCCACACCATGAAGATGGGCGTGAAATACAAGTCAGTCGAAATCAATTCTTTCGAACAGCAACCGTACAACCCCCAGTACGGCATCAACCTGACGGCCAACGAGTTCGCCGGCAATTTTACGACTGACGATTTCATTCCCTATCAGGTACGGTTCGGTGCGCCCCTCCCGGGCGTGGGCGACCGCAACATCAAGTCCACCAACAAGCAGTTCGGCATATATTTCCAGGACGATTGGGAAGTCAATGAAAAGCTGACGCTGAATCTGGGCTTGCGCTATGACTACGAGCAGACGCCGGGCTACGAGGACTATGTCACTCCCGCGGCTTTGGTGACGGCATTGCGCGGCTGGACCAACATCCAGAACACCGACTACGACATCGAGGATTACATCAGTGACGGCAGCAACCGCAAGTCGTTCAAGGGTGCCTGGCAACCGCGTCTTGGTTTCTCCTACGATTTGTTCGCGGATCAGCGTCACGTGATCTTTGGTGGCGCAGGCCGTTCCTATGATCGGAATCTTTTCGACTACATTGCGCTTGAACAATCCAAAAGCACTTTCCCGTCCTATACGGTCTCGTTCTTCGACGCGCCGCAATTGGTGGGCAACCCGCCCGCCTGCGCGACTCCCGGTCCGACCTGCGTAGCCTGGGATCCTGCGTATTTCAATCCCGAAAATCTCTATGCCTTGGTCGCCGCCAACCCGGCTCTCGGTTCCGAAGTCAACCTGATCAACAATATCGACGTGCCTTACTCGGACCAGTTCAGCCTGGGCATGCGCAACACGTTCGCGTTCATGGGCAACGACTGGAATACCTCAGCCTCGATCGTGCACGTCCGAAGCTATGACGGCATCATCTTCTCGCTCGGGAATCGTTATCCGGACGGGAGCTTTTATGGTCCCGGACGCACCTTTGGTGGCGCTCCCTTTGGTAACCCGATTCCGGGCTATGGCTCTCTTATCAAGGCTGACAACGGAGTCGAGACCAGGCTCAACCAGTTCCTGCTTTCAGTGGATAAGCCCTACAGTCGTAGTTCGCCGTGGGGCGTGACGCTTGCGTATACCTATACGGATTCGGAGGAGAACCGCAGCGAGGCCGCAAACAGCGACGAACACTATGTGTTCGACTACGCAAACTTGGATGACGCTCCCTGGGTCGAATCGATCGGCATTTCCAAGCATCGTCTGGTAGCTACCGGAATCGCGGACTTCTGGGGATTCACTTTCTCCACGAAAGTCCTCGTGGCGAGCCCGGTAGCCAAAAACGTGCTTAATTGCCTGGCGCCCGTCGCCCTCGGCATCGACGCATGCGGCAACGGCACGTTCGAAGCCGGTTATTTCGACGACGCTGATATCTTCCAATGGGACTTGGCGGTACAGAAGGTCTGGGATACAGGGACAGATCTGAAGCTCCGCGTCCGCGCCGACGTGTTCAACGTCACCAACGCACGCAACTGGACCGGATTCAATACGTTCAAGGGCACCAACAACACCATTGATCCGGGATTCGGTAATCACAACGACGACATCATGTTGCCCACTCGTACTTTCAAGCTGTCCTTTGGTTTGGACTGGTAAGCAGTACTGCCGGCCGTCCTGACAGGGCGGCCGGTTTCCCGTTTTACGATTCGCTTCCACCAAGGAACTCAAAAATATTCCGCCAGCGGATGCAATCGTTTCCAGAAAGGATCAAGGTTTCAATGAAATCACGCCGCCTGCGTGCATCTCTCCCTGTTTTTCTTGTCGCGCTGCTCACCGTGGTCACTGCGTGCAAGAAGCCGGCGGAACCCGTCGCGCCGCAAGCCGTGCAGCCACCGCCCGTCGCAGGGCAACCCGCTCCCAAGCCTGCGCCGCCTGCGAAGCCGGAACTGCCTCCGCTATTCCACGACATCGAGCGCCGCACCTTCCAGTTTTTCTGGGACACCACCAATGAAGCCAACGGACTGACCCCGGACCGTTTTCCGTCACGTCCCTTCGCCAGCATCGCTTCGGTCGGGTTTGCACTGACTGCATATCCGATTGGCGTCGAGAACAACTGGGTCAGTCGTAACCAGGCGGTTGACCGTACCTTGCTCACCCTGAAATTCTTCCGTGATCTTCCGCAGGGGCCGCAGCGCACCGGCAAGGGCGCCTACAGGGGTTTCTACTACCACTTCCTGGACATGCAGAAGGGCCAGCGTTACGACACGTGGGCAGAGCTTTCCAGCGTTGACACCACGCTGTTGATGATGGGCGTGCTGTTCACCCAGTCCTATTACGACCGCGACGATCCACGCGAAAAGGAAATCCGCGACATCGCCGAAGTGCTCTACAAGCGCGTGGACTGGAACTGGCTGCAGCAGAACAAGCCGCTGATCTCGATGGGCTGGTTCCCCGAAAGCGGATTCATCAAACACGACTGGAGCGGCTACGACGAAGCCATGATGGTCTACATCCTGGCGTTGGGTTCGCCGACCCATCCGGTCAGCCCGGACGCGTGGCAAGTGTGGACGCGCACCTACAACGACGTATGGGGCGTGTACCAGGACCAGGAGTTCCTGGCCTTCGGTCCCATGTTCGGACACCAGTACACCCACGTGTGGGTGGACTTCCGGGGCATCCAGGACGACTACATGCGCGAACGCGGCATGGACTACTTCGAGAACAGCCGCCGGGCCACCCTTGCGCAACGTTCGTACGCCATCGCCAATCCGATGAAGTGGAAGGACTATGGCGAAAATGTGTGGGGCCTGACCGCCAGCGATGGACCGCAGCAGACCTTGCAGGAATACCGTGGAGAGCAACGCGAGTTCCGCCATTATTCGGCGCGCGGCGCGGGCCTGCGGGTGAACTTCGACGATGGCACCATCGCCCCGACTGCGGCGCTCGGCTCATTGCCATTTGCCCCTGAAATCGTGATCCCCGCAGTCGTGGAGATGCACGACCGCTACGGCGACTACCTGTACTCCAGTTATGGCTTCCTGGATTCTTTCAATCGCAGCTTCGACTACGACATCCCGCTCAAGACCGGGCGTATGGTGCCTGGGCAGGGCTGGGTGGCCAGTGATTACATCGGCATCGACCAGGGCCCGATCCTGACCATGATTGCCAACTACCGCAACGAGTTCGTGTGGAATGTGATGAAGAAGAATCCGCACATTCGCGTGGGCCTGGAGCGCGCCGGATTCAAGGGCGGCTGGCTGACACCGAAGGGCGAGCCCGTACCCGCCGAGATTCCTGCCGACCCGAAGGCCGCTGCCGCGCGCGAGCTGGGTGGCGCGGAATCGCGGGCCAGCAACCCCGACAATGAAGAACCGGTGCCGCCGCGACCGCAGCAGCCGAAGTAAGCTGCCGGCATGATGGGTCTGACCGGAAAACAACTCAATCATCGTCCTCGCGAAGGCGCGGCGTCAGTGTCGTCGCGCATTGGCTTGATCCACCGTTCAATGCGAAGTCGCTTGATCGCAGCTTTCACCGGGATGACGAAAGTGGGCAGGAAGCGTCTTCCGTGGTTGCTGGTGCCATTGTTGCTGGCTGCCTGCAATCAAAGGGCCGATGACCGTGAAATTGTCACGTTCTGGGCCATGGGATACGAGGCCGAAGTCGTCGCCCAGTTGATTCCCGAGTTCGAACGCCTCAATCCCGGTATTCGGGTCGACCTGCAGCAATTGCCCTGGCTGTCGGCGCACGAGAAGCTGCTGACCGCGTTTGCCGGTGAATCGTTGCCGGATGTGTCGCCCATTGGCAACACCTGGATCCCTGAATTCGCGGCGATCGGTGCGTTGGACCCGCTGGACGAGGAAATCGCCGCGACGCCGGGTTTCGACGTAGCCGATTATTTCAACGGCGTCTGGGACAGTGGCGTGGTCGATGGCAAGGTCTATGCGGTGCCGTGGTACGTCGAGACCCGCTTGCCGTTCTATCGGACCGACCTGCTTTTGAAGGCCGGGGTGACCCAGCAGCCACAAAGTTGGGCCGAATGGCTGGTGGCAATGGCCGCGGTGAAGCGCGAAGTGGGGCCCGACCGCTACGCAATACTGTTGCCGTTGAACGAATTCGAGCCATTGCTGAGCCTTGCGATACAGCAACCGGAGCCGCTGCTGCGCGATGGTGGACGCTATGGGAATTTCCGCGGTGCCGGCTTCAAGCGCGCCCTGGGCTTCTATAAGGAAATGTTCGACCGAAAACTGGCGCCGGTGGTCACCAACAACCAGATATCCAATGTCTGGGACGAGTTCGGGAAGGGCTTTTATGCCTATTACATATCGGGCCCCTGGAACATTGCCAAGTTCAAGGAGCGCCTGCCGCCCGCGCAGCAGGGTGACTGGATGACGATGCCGCTGCCGGGACCGGACGGGCCGGGGGCTTCGCTGGCCAATGGCACCAGCTTTGTCGTATTCGGCCAGTCGCGGCACAAGGTGGCTGCCTGGAAACTGGTCGCCTACCTGTCTACGCCGCAGACCCAGGCAAAATTCCACGCGCTCACCGGCGACCTGCCACCGCGGCGCTCGCCCTGGCGCACGCCGGCGCTGGCCAACGACCCGTATGCCAAGGCATTCCGTGAGCAACTCGAGCGCGCCGTGCCGACGCCGAAGGTGCCGGAGTGGGAACGCATCGCCCAGGAGATGCGGGTGATCGGCGAGGAAGTAGCCAACGGCCGCATGGACGTGGACCAGGCGGCGGCGGAGTTGGACCGACGCGCGGACCGTTTCCTGCAGAAGCGGCGCTGGATGCTGGACCAGGCGGCGAAGGCAGGCGCGCCATGAAGCCATCGAGCGCAGGCTGGATGTTTGCGGCACCGGCGTTGACCGTGATTGGCCTGTTTTTCGGCTTGCCAGTGATCGCGGCGCTGGCCTTGAGCCTGACCGATTTCGATATTTACGCACTGGCCGACCTGCACAATTTGCGCTTCGTCGGTATCGACAATTACCTGGGCCTGCTGCAGAACCCGCTGTTCTGGAAGACCCTGGGCAACACGCTGTACTTCGTGGTAGTCGGCGTGCCGTTGTCGGTGGCCCTGTCGCTGGGCGCGGCCCTGCTGCTGCATTCCAGGCTGGGGCGTTTGAAGCCGTTTTTCCGCACCGCGTTCTTCGCCCCGGTGGTGACCACGGTGGTGGCGGTGGCGGTGATCTGGCGCTATCTGTTCCACACAAAATATGGTTTGGTCAATTGGGGCTTGTCCTCGGTTGGCATCGACGCCATCGACTGGCTGGGCGATCCGCATTGGGCCATGCCGACGATCATCCTTTTTGCGGTATGGAAGAACTTCGGCTACAACATGATCATCTTCCTGGCTGGTCTGCAGAGCATTCCGGAAGACCTGTACGAAGCCGCGCGCATCGATGGCGCCGGAACCTGGAAACAGTTCCGGCACATCACCGTGCCGATGCTCGGGCCGGTGTTGCTGCTGGTCAGCATCCTGACCATGGCCGGCTATTTCCAGTTGTTCGCCGAGCCCTATGTGATGACGCAGGGCGGCCCGCTGGAAAGTACCAAGAGCGTGCTCTACCTGATGTACGAGGAAGGCTTCAAGTGGTGGAACCTGGGCAACGCCTCGGCGGTGGCGTTCCTGTTGTTCGTGCTGATGGTGGCCACCACCAGCGGGCTGTTGTGGTTTGCGCGCAGGAAGGGGGTCGAATGAAGACCTACATGCAAACTCTGTGGGAGGGGCGTGGGCCCCGATGCCTTTCTCGACGTTCCATAGGGCCTGACGCCCCTCCCACAAGAATTGTGTTGATCTGGAAGTGCGGAAAATGAGAACCCGCTTGCTGCCTTCATTGATCATCAACAGCCTTCTGGTATTGCTGGCAGTCGTCAGCCTGGCACCGTTGCTGTGGATGCTGTCGGTATCGTTCATGCAGACCGGCGAGGCGGCGCATTTCCCACCGCCCCTGTTGCCGTCGCACATGACCCTGGACAACTATCGTGAACTGTTCGTGCGCGCGGGCATGGGTCGCTTTCTGTTCAACAGTTTCCTGATCTCCAGCTGCGTCATGTTGCTGTCGGTGCTGTTCAACACGCTGGCCGGCTACGCCTTCGCCAAGCTGCGTTTCAAGGGCCGCGACCGCACCTTCCGCACGCTGCTGGCTGCCCTGGTGATCCCGGCGCAGGTGGCGATGATGCCGTTGTTCCTGCTGCTCAAGCAGATCGGGCTGGTGAACACCTATATGGGCGCGATCGTGCCGGGCATGGCCGCGATCTTCGGGATCTTCCTGGTTCGGCAATATGCGCGCTCGATTCCCGACGAACTGCTGGAGGCCGCGCGCATCGACGGCGCTGGCGAGTGGCGGATCTTCTTCCAGATCGTGCTACCGGCGTTGAAGCCCATCCTGGTCACTCTGGCGATTTTCAGTTTCCTCGGCGCCTGGAATGATTTCATGTGGCCGCTGATCGTGCTCAGTGACGAAAGCCTGCAGACCCTGCCCGTGGCGCTGGCCTCGCTGTCGCGCGAGCACGTGACGGATTACGAGTTGATGATGGCTGGTTCAGTGGTGACCGTGCTGCCGGTGCTGCTGCTGTTCCTGGTCTTGCAGCGGTACTACCTGCAGGGATTGTTGCTGGGGAGTGTGAAGGGGTGATTGCGACCGCGAATGAATCGTCGATCAATATGAATCCATCATTCGCGCAAAGGCGGGAATCGCTCTGCTTTTTTGATCGTCGTGCAACCGATGATCATCGCCCATCGGGTAACCCGAAAAGACAGATTCCCGCCTTCGCGGGAATGACGAGCTTATTTCTTGTGGCTGCCTTTATGGGACTCATTTCCTTTGGCGCTCACGCACAGAACGAATCCAGGATCCTCGACAACTTCAACGACGCCTCTGCATGGCGAGTTGTCACTTCCAACCAGGTCAGCGGCAATCTCCGCCAGATGGATGGCACGCAAGGCAAGGCTTTGTGCCTGGAATACGACTTCAACGGCGTGTCCGGTTACGTCGGCATCCAGCGCGACCTGGCGATCACCTATCCCCAGAACTATCGGTTCGACTTCCAGTTGCGCGGCGATTCGCCGAAGAACGACCTGCAGTTCAAGCTGGTAGACGCCAGTGGCGACAATGTGTGGTGGGTCAACAAGCCGAAGTACGATTATCCGCACGACTGGACCGGCGTGGTCTACAAGAAGCGGCATATCGGCAAGGCCTGGGGACCGGGCCCCGACCAGGTGCTGCGCAGTAGCGCCAAGCTTGAGTTCACCGTCTACAACAACGCAGGCGGCAACGGGTCGGTCTGTTTCGACGAGCTGACCTTCACCGCGTTGCCGGCGGAGGATCGTTCGCCGCTGACGGCAAAGGCCAGCGCCTCGGTCGCCAATGGCAGCGGCGTGGCCGGCAATGCGGTGGACGGCGATGCCGCGACTGCCTGGTACGCCGATTTCGCCGCGGAAACGCAGCCCCGACTGACCCTGGACATGGGCAAGCTGCGCGAATTCGGCGGCCTGAAGCTGGTATGGAAGCAAGGCGAATACGCCTCGGATTATCTGCTGCAGTTGTCGGACGATGGCACGCGTTGGCGCGATGCGCGGACCGTGGTCCGCGGCAATGGTGGGACCGACTACCTGGCGCTGCCCGAATCGGAGGCGCGCTATCTGCGCCTCAGCATGGCCTCGGGGCCCGGAAAATCCTTTGGTCTGGCCGAGGCGGCAGTCCAGCCTCTGGAATTCGCCGCCACTGCCAATGATTTCATCAAGGCGGTGGCCCGCGAATCCCCGCGTGGCTGGTATCCGCGCGGTTTCATCGGCGAACAGCCTTACTGGACCATCGTTGGCCTGGATGGCGGCACCCAACAGGCGCTGATGGGTGAGGACGGCGCAGTGGAAGTGGCCAAGGGCGGATTCAGCATCGAGCCCTTCGTCGTAGCCGACGGCGAACTGGTCACCTGGGCCGATGTGGATACGTCGCAGTCGCTCCAGGACGATTACCTGCCGGTTCCCAGCGTGCACTGGAAGCACGAGGCTTTCGCTCTTCAGGTGACCGCGTTCGCACAAGGCACGCCGCAGGATTCACAACTGGTAACGCGTTACCGCTTGACCAACACCGGAAAAACCCCACGTCGATACGCGCTCGCGCTTGCGGTGAGGCCGCTGCAGGTCAATCCACCGAGCCAGTTCCTCAGTACTGTCGGCGGGGTCGCCGAGATCCATGGACTGAACATGCGCGAAGGAAGCATCGACGTGGATGGCGTGCAACGCGTACGCAGCAGCTTGAAATCACTTGCGGCACTCACGAGCGGCTTCGATTCGGGCGATGTCGTGCAGCGCCTCGCGAGTGCGCAATGGAGTTCATTCCTCAACCCGTCGGAAACCACCGGAATCGACTATCCCGGACTCGATCTCGGCGGGGACACGGTCGATGATCCAACTGGCCTGGCGTCCGGCGCCTTGCTTTATCGCGCGTGGCTGGCGCCTGGTGAAAGCTGGGAGGTCGACTTGGTGGCGCCGATGACAGGCGGTTTCGAGGAGGCAATTACGTCAGCGCCACCGGCAGACGGCGCGGGATGGCAGGAGAACGTGGCAGAGCAGTGGCGCGGAAAGCTCGACCGCGTCCACATCGAGGTTCCGCCACAAGGCCAGGCCCTGGTCGATACCTTGCGCACCGCCACTGCGCACATGCTGATCTCGCGCATCGGTCCGCGCCTGCAGCCCGGCACGCGCTCGTACGCGCGCAGCTGGATCCGCGATGGGGCAATGATTTCGGAAGGGCTGTTGCGCATGGGTCGCGAGGACGTAGTGCGCGACTACGTGGATTTCTACGCGCCATACCAGTTCGAGAACGGCATGGTTCCTTGTTGCGTGGACGACCGCGGCAGTGATCCGGTGCCCGAGAACGACAGCCATGGCGAGTTGATCTTCAACATCGCCGAACTCTATCGCTACAACGCAGACAAGGCTTTCCTGCGAAAGATGTGGCCGCACGTCCTCGGCGCCTGGACCTACATGGAGAAGCTGCGACTGAGCGAACGGACCGAAGCCAACCGCACGCTCAATCCCGCGTTCTACGGAATGATGCCGGCGTCGATCAGCCACGAAGGTTATTCGGCGAAGCCGATGCATTCCTATTGGGACAATTTCTGGGCATTGCGCGGCTATAAGGACGCGGTGGACGTGGCGCAGTGGCTGGGCAAGGCCGGGGAGGCCAGGCAATTCGTCGCTTCGCGCGATGAGTTTCGCGCAGATCTGCATGGCTCGCTGCAGGCCGCGGCCAAGCTGCACGACATCGATTTCCTGCCGGGCGCGGCGGAACTCGGCGATTTCGACGCGACCTCCACCACCATCGCACTGGCGCCGGGTGGCGAGCAGGGCAGGTTGCCCAAGGACCTGCTGGACAATACATTCGAGCGCTACTGGCGCGAGTTCGAGCAGCGCCGTGACGGCAAGCGGGAATGGAAGGACTACACCCCGTACGAATGGCGCAACGTTGGCGCGTTCGTACGCCTGGGTTGGCGTAGGCGGGCATGGGAGGCCGTGCAGTTCTTCCTCAAGGATCGTGCGCCGCAGCCCTGGAACCAGTGGGCGGAAGTC
This sequence comes from Pseudoxanthomonas sp., assembly GCA_039932615.1. Classification (GTDB taxonomy): domain Bacteria; phylum Pseudomonadota; class Gammaproteobacteria; order Xanthomonadales; family Xanthomonadaceae; genus Pseudoxanthomonas_A. The sequence continues at coordinate 414 of JBDTPP010000028.1, read as the reverse complement.
GTATCGCGCACGCCACGCAAGCCGTTCTTCGTCGGCGACCTGCCGCATGCGTGGGTGGCTTCGGATTTCGTGCGTTCGGCGCTGGACATGTTCGCCTACACGCGCGAGATCGACGACAGCATCGTGCTGGCGGCGGGCATTCCGACTGACTGGCTGGACGGCGAGGGCATCGCGATCCGTGATTTGCGTACGCCGGAGGGAAAGCTGGGCTATTCGCTGCGCCGGGTGGGTGGAAAGCTTGAATTGCAGGTCGACGAGGGATTGAAGTTGCCTGCCGGAGGCCTGGTGCTGCCGTGGCCCTATGCCTCGTCGCCGGGGAAAGCCATGATGAATGGCAAACCGGTCGAGTGGAAGGGCGGCGAGTTGCGCATCCTGTCGCTACCCGCAAAGGTCAGCATCGAAGCCCCATAGGCG
>JBDTPP010000027.1:0-29177 GCA_039932615.1 Pseudoxanthomonas sp. | reverse complement strand
TTGGTGGTCAGGAAGGCGCCGTCCAGGTGGATGGCCAGCATCTTCTTCCAGTCGGAATAAGCGTAGTCCTCGATCGGATTGATGATCTGGATGCCAGCGTTGGATATCAGGATGTCCACCGGGCCGAGTTGTTCAACCACCTTGGCGACGCCAGCGTTGACCGCCGCCTCGTCGGTGACGTCCATCGCCACGCCAAGCGCCTTGCCACCAGCGAGAATTATTTCATCGGCGACCGCTTGCGCACCGGTGATATTGAGATCGGCAATGGCGATCTTCGCGCCCGCCCTGGCCAGGGCATGCGCGATTTCCTTGCCTATGCCGCTGGCTGCACCAGTGACAACGGCGACCTTGCCTTCGATCGGGGAACCCATGGGGGGACGACTCCTGGAAAGTGGGGAACCGCCATAGTCTCGCAAACCGCCTGTTACAGCATCGTACTTGTGGCCAATGGGCTACTTGGCCTTGGTCTTGGGCTGCAGCATTGTCCCGGTACATTTCTTCGACCCGCACCTGCATTCCCAGACCTTCTTCAGGTGCGCGGTGTGCCGTTCGTCCAGGGTGATGCCGTAGTTGTAGGTGAGTTCCTCGCCAGCCTTGATGTTGCGGATCGCCTCGATAAGCACCCGGTCCTTCTTGCGATTCTTGCCGTCGTGCTCGTCGATCAGCGCCTCGCAGTTGGGGGCGCAGCTATGGTTGATCCAGCGCGCCTTGTTGCCCTTGTGGTTGGCGTCGATGACGTATTCGTCGTTGAGCGTGAACAGGAAGGTGTGCCCCGACTCGACATCGCCGGTATCGTCCTGGTCGACTTCCTCGTGGGTGCGGCGCTTGCCCTTGTACTCGACGACATGCTCGCCCTTCTTGATGTCGGCGATGGCGAAAACGCCGTTGCCATGGATGTCGGACTGGCGGGCTTCGATCTTGCGGGGCATGGACGTATCCGGGGTGGGGAACGTCCATTGTGACCCGCATGGCCGCATTGATGCCATCCACGGGGGCGCCGGGTTGTCCTGTCCCGGCGCACGGCAGCGTTCTAGCCGGACATCCCACAAGAACGAGCAAGGAAAATGGCCTCGATCAAATCCGCTGGACTGATCCCGGTATTGGCGCTGATGGCGGCATGCCAACCCGCCGCAACCCCGCAAACCGTCGTAACCGCGCCCACCATGGATCTGGTCGCGCGCGGCGAATACCTGGTCAAGACGTCCGGCTGCAACGACTGCCATACCGCCGGCTACGCGGAACAGCAGGGCAACGTCGACAAGGCCCAATGGCTGACCGGCTCCCCACTGGGCTATACCGGCCCGTGGGGTACCACCTACGCGGTCAACCTGCGCCTGCGCCTGGAGGACATGAGCGAGGCGCAATGGCTGGATTTCAGCGCCAAACTGCGCACGCGCCCCATCATGCCCGACTACAACATACGAGCCATGAGCGAGGAAGACCGGCGAGCCCTCTACCGTTTCGTCAAGTCGCTGGGTCCAGGCGGACAGCCCGCACCGGCCTACCTGCCGCCGGGTCAGATGCCGCCCTTGCCCTACTTTTCCCTTGTACTGCCTGCTACGACAGCCGCGCCTGCCAGCCCCGCAGCGCCTGCTTCGGCGGCGGCTCCGGAAGCTTCCGGCTCCCACTGAACCACTCCGGCTTGGCGGGACGGAGCACAAAGCGTACAATTTCGGTACGCTTTAAGAATCCGTCCCCCCATGCTCCGCGTCACCAAGCTTACCGATTACGCCACCGTGGTCCTGACCGTGCTCGCTGCACGGCCAGGAGACGTACTGAGCGCCGCCGACCTGGCCGAAACCGCCGGCCTGGAAGCGCCGACCGTCAGCAAACTGCTCAAGCCGCTGGCCCAGGCCGGGTTGGTGACCAGCCTGCGCGGTGCCCGCGGCGGTTACCGGCTCAGCCGCGGCGCCACTGAAATCACCCTGATCGAGATCGTCGAGGCCATGGAAGGGCCGCTGGCGATGACCGAATGCAGCCAGCACGACAGCCATTGCGGCATCGCCGAGCAATGCGGCGTGCGTGCCAACTGGCGCCTGATCAATGACGTGGTCGGCGACGCCCTGCGCGGCGTGACCCTGGCACAGATGCTCACGTCCGCTTCTTCGTCCCACGATGTGAAGCGGCGTCCCATTGCCCTGCACGTCGCGACCAGCTAATGAACAGGCAGCCCATGGCCACCCAAGCAGTCCCCGACCCGCCAGTCCCCGCCAAGAACGCGGAAATCGTCGAGCAACTCGGCCGTCGCTACGATGCCGGCTTCATCACCGACATTGAATCCGACAGCTTCGAGCCCGGCCTCAGCGAAGACGTCGTCCGCGCACTTTCCGCGAAGAAGGAAGAGCCGCAGTGGATGACCGAGTGGCGGCTGGCGGCCTACCGGCACTGGCTCACCATGCCGGTGCCGCACTGGGCCAAGTTGAACATTGCCCCGATCGACCTGCAGTCGGTCAGTTACTACTCCGCGCCCAAGGGTCCGAAATACAAATCGCTTGATGACGTGCCCAAGGAACTGCTCGACACCTACGACAAACTGGGTGTGCCGCTGCACGAACGGGCCAAGCTGGCCGGGGTGGCCGTGGATGCGGTGTTCGATTCGGTCTCGGTTGGCACCACGTTCCGCAAGGAGCTGGCGGACAAGGGTGTGATCTTCTGTTCGATGTCCGAGGCCATCAAGGACTACCCGGACCTGGTCAAGCAATACCTGGGCAGCGTGGTGCCGACCGGCGACAACTACTTCGCCGCGCTGAACTCCGCGGTGTTCTCCGATGGCAGTTTCGTGTTCATCCCCGCCGGCGTGCGCTGCCCGATGGAACTGAGCACCTATTTCCGCATCAACGCCGGCCATACCGGCCAGTTCGAGCGCACCCTGATCATCGCTGAAGACCGCAGCCACGTGTCCTATCTGGAAGGCTGCACCGCGCCGATGCGCGACGAAAACCAGTTGCACGCCGCGGTGGTGGAACTGGTGGCACTGGAGGACGCGGAAATCAAGTATTCGACCGTGCAGAACTGGTATCCCGGCGACGAAAACGGGGTCGGCGGCATCTACAACTTCGTCACCAAGCGCGCCGAATGCCGCGGCGCGCGCAGCAAGGTCAGCTGGACCCAGGTGGAAACCGGTTCGGCGATCACCTGGAAATACCCCAGCTGCGTGCTGCTGGGCGACGACTCGAGCGGTGAATTCTATTCGGTCGCGCTGACCCATCATCGCCAGCAGGCCGACACCGGAACCAAGATGATCCATGTCGGCAAGAACACCAAGTCGAAGATCATCAGCAAGGGCATCAGCGCCGGCCGCGGCCAGAACAGCTATCGCGGCCTGGTGAAAGTGGCCAAATCCGCCGCCGGTGCGCGCAATTACACCCAATGCGACAGCCTGTTGATCGGCAAGCAATGCGGTGCGCACACCTTCCCGTATATCGAAGTGAAACATCCCGACGCCATCGTCGAGCACGAAGCCACTACCTCCAAGATCTCCGACGACCAGATGTTCTATTGCCGCGCACGCGGCATCAGCCAGGAAGATGCGGTTTCCCTGATCGTCGATGGCTTTTGCAAGCAGGTATTCCGGGAACTGCCGATGGAGTTCGCGGTGGAAGCCAAGAAGCTGCTGGAAGTGAGCCTGGAAGGCTCGGTCGGATAACTCCTGCCTGATAACCCCTGTAGGAGCGCCTCCCAGGCGCGAGCTTTTGATCTTCTGGCAAGAGCTCGCGCCTCCCAGGCGCTCCTACAAAAACCAAACGTGGAAACCAAAATGCTTAAGATCGAAAACCTCCACGCCCGCATTGCCGGCAAGGAAATCCTCAAGGGCCTGTCGCTGGAAGTGAAAGCTGGCGAAGTGCACGCGCTGATGGGCCCCAATGGTGCCGGCAAGTCCACGCTGGGCAACATACTGGCGGGGCGCGAGGGTTATGAAATCACCGAAGGTTCGGTGACCTACCAGGGCAACGACCTGCTGGAGCTCGCGCCGGAACAGCGCGCCGCCGCCGGCGTGTTCCTGGCCTTCCAGTACCCGGTGGAAATTCCGGGGGTCAACAACACCTACTTCCTGCGCGCCGCACTCAACGCGCAGCGCAAGGCACGCGGTGAGATGGAAATGGACTCCATGCAGTTCCTCAAGCTGGTGCGCGAGAAGCTGGCCGTGTTGCACCTCAAGGACGAGCTGCTGCATCGCGGGGTCAATGAAGGCTTCAGCGGCGGCGAAAAGAAGCGCAACGAGATCTTCCAGCTGGCCGTGCTGGAGCCGAAGCTGGCGATCCTGGACGAGACCGACAGCGGCCTGGATATCGACGCACTGAAGAACGTCGCCGATGGCGTCAACGCCCTGCGCTCGCCCGACCGCGCCTTCCTTGTCATTACCCACTACCAGCGCCTGCTCGACTACATCAAGCCGGACGTGGTGCACGTGTTGTCCGATGGCCACATCGTCGAAAGCGGCGGACCAGAACTTGCGCTGGAGCTCGAAGCCCACGGCTATGCGTGGCTCAAGGACCGGGTCACGCCGGAGAAGGCAGCCTGATGAGTGCCCTGCTCGACTCCCTCGCCACCGCCTTCAATGGTGACAGCGCCCGCCGCATCATCCTCGACGACGCCCTGCGCGATGGCCTGCCTGGTGCGCGTAGCGAAGCCTGGAAATACACTTCGTTGCGAGCCCTGGAACGACGCAGTTTCTCCGCGGTCGATGCATTGCCGGAAATCGGAATAGAAGCGGTCGCCCATATTCCCGCGCCACGGCTGGTGTTCGTCAACGGGCGCCACGCGCCTGCCCTTTCCGCACTTGCCACCCTGCCCGAGGGCGTGAGCCTGCAATTGCTTTCGGAAGCCGTTTCCGCAGGTGGCGAAGCAGCACGCTTCCTAGCACGCCGTTTCGAGCGCAGCGACGAAGTCTTCGCCCGCCTCAATGCCGCACTGGCCAGCGAAGGCGTGCTGTTGCGCGCCGAGGCCGGAGCCACAAGCACGCAGCCGCTGCACCTGGTCTTCATTGGCGCGGAAGATGGCGCCGACCGCGCCTGGCACCTGCGCAACCTGGTCGAGCTGCGCGCCGGCGCCAAACTTACGCTCGTCGAGCATCACTTCGCCTTCGGTGCGCATGCCCACTTCAGCAATACCCTGGACCATGTGCAGCTGGCGCAAGGCGCGGCGCTGATCCATGCCTGCGTGCACAACGACAGCGACCGCGCCACCGCGTTGCTGCGTACCGACGCCGTGCTGGGACAGGACGCCGAATACCAGCGCGTGGATCTGGAACTGGGTGCCGCCCTGTCACGCCACGAGTTGAACGTGCGCCTGGAGGGCGACAACGCGCGACTGGTCGCCAACGGCGTGCTGCTGGCCAGCGGCAAGCGCCACGTCGACACGCGCCTGGGCATCGAACACATTGCCCGCGATACCTCCTGCGAGCTGACCTGGCGCGGATTGGGCACCGGTCGCGGCCGCGTCGTCTTCCACGGCGGCATCCTGATCCGGGAAGGCGCCGATGGCAGCGACGCGATGCTTTCCAACAAGAACCTGCTGTTGTCCGAAGACGCGGAGATCGACACGCAACCGGTACTGGAAATCCATGCCGATGAAGTGAAGGCGGCGCATGGCGCCACCGTCGGTCGCCTCGATGCCAATGCCCTGTTTTACCTGCGTACGCGCGGCCTGCCGGAAGACCTGGCACAGCAACTGCTGACCGCCGCCTTCTGCCGTGAGCCGCTGGCGTTCCTGTCCGATCCGGAAACCCTTGCGGCGTTGACCGCGCAACTCGGCAAGGCGCTTAAAACTGCGGGAGTGGCCTGAGTCATGAATGCCCCGCTGACCATGCCGATGGCCACCGACGCCCCGGATTGGAACAGGGTCCGCGCCGACTTCCCGCTGCTGGCCCGTGAAGTCCAGGGCAAGCCGCTGATCTACCTGGACAGCGCCAACACCGCACAGAAACCGGCGTCGGTGATCGAGGCGGTGGACGATTTCTATCGCCACCACAACGCCAACGTCAGCCGCGCCGTGCACACCCTGGGCACCGAGGCGACCGAAGCGTACGAAGGCGCGCGCGGCAAGCTGGCACGATTCCTCAACGCCCGCGCCGACGAACTGGTGCTGTGCAGCGGCACCACCTTCGCCATCAACCTGGTCGCCTATTCCTGGGCGCTGCCGCGGCTGAAGGCCGGCGACACGATCCTGGTCACGCGCATGGAGCACCACGCCAACATCGTGCCGTGGCAGCTGGTGGCCGAGCGCACCGGCGCCAGGATCAAGGTCGCCGAACTCCTGCCCGACGGCAGCCTCGACCTTGCCGCGTTGCATGCGGCGATGACCAGCGAGGTGAAATTACTCGCCGTCGCCCATGTCTCCAATGTGCTGGGCACGGTGAACCCGGTCCGCGAAATCTGCCGCGAAGCGCGCAAGCGCGGCATCGTCAGCGTGGTCGATGGCTCGCAGGCCGCACCGCACCGGCCGCTGGATGTCGCCGCCATCGGTTGCGACTTCTACGCCATCACCGGCCACAAGATGTGCGGGCCCACCGGCACCGGCGCGTTGTGGGCCCGGCGCGAACACCTGCAGGCGATGCCGCCCTTCATCGGTGGCGGCGAAATGATCAGGGAAGTCAGTTTCGACGGCACCGTGTACAACGATGCCCCGCACAAGTTCGAGGCCGGCACGCCCAACATCGCCGGTTTCATCGGCCTGGGCGCGGCGGTGGACTACCTGCGGTCGATCGGCATGGCCCACGTCGAGGCAAGGGAAAGCGAATTGCTCGCGCATGCGACCGAGGAACTGTTGAAGATTGAAGGTCTGCGCATCTTCGGCCGCGCCCCAGGCAAGGCCGCTGTGATCTCGTTCCTGGTCGAGGGCGCGCACGCGCACGACCTGGCCACGCTGCTGGACCTGGAAGGCGTCGCCATCCGTTCCGGCCAGCATTGCGCGCATCCGCTGCTGCAATCGCTCGGCGTCGCCGCCACCTGCCGGGCCTCGCTGGCGTTCTACAACACGCATGACGAGGTCGAGCGTTTCGTGGTGTCGTTGAGGAAGGCGCGGAGTTTGCTGGCGTAGTGTTTTTTCCTTCCCAGGAAAACATAAAATCCCGTCCATGGCCAACCTCAGCTTCCGCCCCGCGACTCTCGCCGACATCCCTGCGCTCGTGGCACTCGTCACCTCCGCCTATCGCGGCGACGTCAGCAAGCAGGGCTGGACCACCGAAGCCGACCTGCTGGACGGCCAACGCATCGACCCGGAAGTACTGCGGCAGGACATCGAGCGTCCGCGTAGCCGGGTGATCCTCGCCGAACGCCAGGACAAGGACGACGACCAGGTACTGCTTGCCTGCGTGCACGTCGCCGAAGACGACGACGCCGGCTACCTGGGCATGTTCTCAGTGCGCCCCGACGGCCAGGGCAGCGGCATCGGCAAGCAGGTGATGCGCGAAGCCGAGCGCTACGCCCGCGAGGATCTGCAACTGCCCGCCATGCGCATGACCGTGATCGACATCCGCGACGAACTGATCGCGTTCTACGAGCGCCGCGGTTACCGCCGCACCGGCATCACCAAGCCCTTCCCCTATGGCGACGAGCGCTTCGGAATCCCCAAGCGCGACGACCTGCGTTTCGAAGTGCTGGAGAAGATCTTCGACGGGGCCAGCGCATGAGCGAGCACTGGACCTTCGTCTGCGCGATCAGCGGGCTTCTACCCGGGGAAATGAAAACCACCTGGGACGAAGTGACTTCGGTGCCCATCGTGGTGTTCAACCATGACGGCATGTACTACGCACTCGAGGATCGCTGCAGTCACGAGGACTTCGAACTCTCGGCCGGCGGTTACGACGCCGGCTCCGCTTCTATCGAATGCGTCCTGCACGGCGCCCGCTTCGACGTCCGCGACGGAAAGGCCCTGTGCGCCCCGGCCTACACCGGCGTCGCCAAGTTCCCGGTCAAGCTTGAGCACGACGGCGTCTGGACCCGCGACGACCGGGACTGAGCGCCCGACAGCTCGCGGGCTGTTGTGAAAGAGAATCATTATCATTTAAGATGTGCGCCCGCAGCAGGCCGCAAGTCATGGCTGCGCCACCTTCCCGCAGCCGCCGCCTTCGTGTGGACGTGCGGGACCCGCACTCCTTCCCACCAGCCTGAAGCCAATGGGGACTGCCAGATAATTCAATGGACCCCACATGAGCTACATCAAGTCACGCAAACACACCGCTCGCACGCAGCGCTCGCAACCGGCACTGGCCACCGCCACCCTGATTACCGGGCTGGCCCTTGCCCTGCCCAGCGCGGCAGCGGATATCGAGTCCACCGACGCGACCGCCTCCCAGGCCACCACGCTGGACAGCGTCCAGGTGCATGGCTTGCGCAGCTTCATCGTCTCGCCGAAGTTCACCCAGACCCTGCAGGACACCCCGCAGACCATCCAGGTCATCGACAAGGGGCTGTTCACCCAGCAGGGCGCCACCACCCTGACCGAAGCCCTGCGCAACAGTGCCGGCGTCGGCACGTTCTATGCGGGCGAAAACGGCAACACCAGCACGGGCGACGCGCTGTACATGCGTGGCTTCGACAGCTCCAGCAGCATCTTCGTCGATGGTGTGCGCGACCTCGGCAGCGTGTCACGCGACCTGTTCAACATCGAACAGATCGAAGTAGTCAAAGGCCCGGCCAGTACCGATACAGGTCGCACCGCCCCCACCGGAGCGATCAACCTGGCCACCAAACAGGCCAACTTGCGCGAAGCGACCTCGGGCAGCGTGTCCGCCGGGAGCGATGGCCAGCAGCGCGCAACCGCCGACTGGAACCAGGCCCTCGGCGAATCCGGCACTGCGCTGCGCCTGAACGCCATGTGGCAGGACAGCGATGTAGCCGGTCGCGACCACGTCAACAACAGTCGCTGGGGCATCGCTCCGTCGCTGGGTTTCAACCTCGACGGCGCGACCCGCGTCTATCTGAACCTGCTTTACGTCAAGCAGGACAACGTGCCCGACGGTTTCGTACCAACTATCGGCATGCCAGGCTGGACGCCGCAACCGGGGCTGGAAGGCCTGGTCGGCCACCCGGTCGATGCGGAGAACTTCTACGGCACGCGCGCCGACCACGACGATATCACCGCGCAGATGGCCACGTTGCGCATCGAGCACGACTTCTCCGACACCTTGAAGCTGACCAATACCCTGCGCTGGGGCAAGACCGAACAGGACTACCTGCTGACTTCGTTCCTGGCTACCGGCCGCAATGCCAACACCGGCGCGAACGGCAACATCACTTACACCGACGTCAACGACCTTGCCAGCTACGTGTTGAAGCGCAGCAATCCAACTTTCAAGGACCAGCGTAACCAGATCATTACCGACCAACTCAACCTGCGCGCCGACTTCGCCACCGGTAGCGTCGATCACTTCCTCAGTGCCGGTGCGGAAATTGCGCGCGAACAATACGATTTCTACGGCGTCGCCGTCACCGGCGGCACCACGTGGACGGCGGCCAACCTGTACGACCCGGACTGGAATGCCACGGGGCTGACTTGGGCACACAATGGCGCCAACCGCCGCGGCGAGACCAAAACGGTGTCGGCGTACCTCTTCGACACGCTGAAGTTCGGCGAGAACCTCCTGATAACCGCCGGCATCCGCGCCGATCGCTACAAGACCGATTTCAAGAGTGCAGCCGTGTGCACCACGACTGTCACCTCGACCACGGCCCCCCAGTGCGGGGGCAATCCAGCCGGCAGCGTATTGCCATTCCTCGACGTGGGTGTGGAAGACACTTTGGTCAGCGGGAAGGTCGGCGCGGTATACAAGTTCGAGGACGTCGTCAGCCTGTACGCGAACTGGGCGATCTCGCAGCAGCCGCCCGGTGGCGCCACGATGGAGCTAAGCGGTTCGGCCAACAACGCCAACAACCCGCAGTTCGACCCGCAAAGGGCGCGGACGCTTGAAGTCGGCAGCAAATGGAACCTGATCGAGAACGCGTTGGCCCTGAACCTGGCCCTGTTCGAAACCGAAGTGACCAACGAGATCGCACCGGACCCGACGTTGCCCGGCACCTACGTGCAGACGGGCCGCAAGTCGGTCAAGGGCATCGAGGCTTCGGTGGTCGGCAACTTCACCGAAAACTGGTCGGTATCCGCCGGGCTAAGCCACCTGAACACGCAGGTCGAGGCCGGTACGATCGTGTCGCAGGATGGCAGCAGCAGCCTCACTTACACGCCCGACGATGCCTTCACCGCGTGGAGCACCTACCGCCTGCCGTTCGGCCTCAGCATCGGCGGCGGCATGCGCTACACCGGCGGCATGCATCGCGGCACCGACGGCGCGGTCGGCACGCCGGAAACGACGAAGTCCTACACCGTCTGGGATGCCATGTTGTCGTATCCGGTCAACGACAAGCTGAGCCTGCGCCTTAACGGCTACAACCTGTTCGACAAGCTGTACGTGGCCGCGATCAACAAGAGTGGTTACCGCTATACACCTGGCACGCCACGTACGTTCCTGTTGAGCGCGGACTTCCGCTTCTGAGCCAGCGATGATGAGAAGGGGAAGCTTGGCTTCCCCTTCATTAGTTCGAAAGGAAAACCCATGCTGTTGCATATTCCCGAAGTCCTGACCCAAGCCGAACTGACGCAACTCCGACAGTCGCTGGATGCGGCCGCCTGGACCGACGGCCGGGAAACCGTGGGTGCGCAGGGTGCGCAGGTCAAGCGCAACGAACAACTTCCCGACGTCTCGCCATTGCGCAAGGAACTGGGACAGGTGGTGCTGTCCGCACTGGAAAGGAGTCCGTTGTACTTCTCCGCGGCCCTGCCGTTGCGCACCTTGGCTCCGCGCTTCAACCGTTACCACGGCGGTGGCGAATACGGCTTCCACATCGACGGCTCGGTCATGCTGACGAACCAGGCCGACGCCCCCCACAGCCACGTCCGCTCTGACATTTCCTGCACGTTGTTCCTGTGCGAGCCCGAGGAATACGACGGCGGCGAACTCGTGGTCAGCGACACCTACGGCGAACATGAAGTGAAGCTGCCCGCGGGGGACCTGGTGATCTATCCTTCGAGCAGCCTGCACAAGGTCCAGCCCGTCACCCGTGGTGCTCGCCTGGCTTCGTTTTTCTGGGTGCAGAGCATGGTTCGCGACGATGCACAGCGGCGCCTGTTGTTCGATATGGATACGTCGACCGAAAGCCTGCGGCGGACCAACGCCGATGCACAAGCCGTACTGCAACTCACCGGCATCTATCACAACCTGCTGCGCCGCTGGGCCGAGGTCTGAGCGCGATGCGCGAGTCCCCCACGCTGGCCAGCGCGCAGCAACGCCGCGGCTTCTGGCTGCGCACGCTGCACCAGTGGCACTGGATCAGTTCGGCGGTGTGCCTGATCGGCATGCTCCTGTTCGCGGCGACCGGCATCACCCTCAACCATGCGGCGAAGATCGAAGCCAGGCCGCAAGTGGCCAACCAGGCGGCGCAATTGCCGGCGGCCCTGCTTGCGGGACTGGGCCAGCGCAAGGAAGGCAATGCGCCGCTGCCGCCGGCGGTCTCGGACTGGCTGGGCGACAGGCTTTCGATCGCCATCGGCTCGCGCCCGGCTGAATGGTCGGAGCAGGAAATCTACCTGTCGATGCCGACCCCGGGCGCGGATGCGTGGCTCAGCATCGACCGGGCCAGTGGCGCAGTGGAATACGAGAGCACCGACCGTGGCTGGATTTCGTACTTCAACGACCTGCACAAGGGACGCAACGCGGGACCGGCGTGGAGCTGGTTCCTGGACATCTTCGCCATCGCCTGCCTGGTGTTCTGCATCACCGGCCTGTTCCTGCTGCAACTGCATGCGAAGCAACGGCGCATGACCTGGCCGTATGTCGGCCTGGGTCTGGTGATACCGCTATTGCTTGCCCTGCTTTTCATCCACTGACATCAACTTCCAAAGAGTGAACTCCATGTCCAGGATCAACGTCACCACAAAACTGACCATTGCCCTCAGCGGATTGCTGGCGATGCCGGCGTATGCGGCGGAACTCAACCTCAGCGTCGAGATCCCGCAGTTGAACGTGGCCGAATACCACCGCCCCTATGTCGCGATCTGGGTGGAAGGCGTCGACCAGAAAGTCGCGGCCAATCTTTCGCTCTGGTACCAGGCCAAGGACACCAAGGAGGGCCACGGCACCAAATGGCTGCCCGACCTGCGCCAGTGGTGGCGCAAGTCGGGACGTACCTTGAAGGTGCCGGTGGACGGTGTCAGTGGTCCGACCCGCCCGGTCGGCAAGCACGCGCTGAAGTTCGGCGACAGGCAGTCCGAGCTGTCGAAACTGGCACCAGGCAGCTACACCCTGGTGATCGAAGCCGTGCGCGAAGTGGGTGGTCGCGAACTGGTCAAGATTCCCTTTACCTGGCCGGCCAAGGCGCCGCAGTCGGGCAATGCGCAAGGCAGCAGCGAACTCGGTGCGGTCGGACTGGCGATCAAACCCTGAGTGGCGGCTTCAATCCTTTCTTCCATTCGACAACCAAAAAAAAAGCCTTTCTGGAGAACCTGACAATGAAGCGCACCCTCACCCTATCGCTTGCACTCGCCGTGCTGCTGCCGTTTTCGGCCATGGCCCACAAGGCCTGGCTGATGCCTTCGGAGACCGTGCTGGCCGGCACCGATCCCTGGATAACCGTGGATGCTGCCGTGTCCAACGACTTGTTCTATTTCAACCACAATCCGTTGCCGCTGGAGCGGTTGGCCATCACCGCCCCCGACGGCAGCAAGGCCGAAGCCCAGAACGGCGCGACTGGCAAGTACCGCAGTGTGTTCGATGTAGAACTGAAGCAGGCCGGCACCTATCGCATCGCCATGGTCAGCGCCGGCCTGACCGCCAGCTGGGAAGAAGACGGCAAGCCGAAGCGCTGGCGCGGCACGGCGGAGAAATTCGCGGCCGAAGTGCCCAAGGATGCGAAGGACCTCAAGGTCTCGCAATCGGTGGGCCGCGTGGAAACCTTCGTCACCAACGGTTCGCCCAACGACAACGCGCTGAAGTCGGTCGGCGAAGGTATCGAGCTGGTGCCGGTCACCCATCCCAACGACCTGTTCGCAGGCGAGGAAGCGAAGTTCAAGCTGCAGATCGATGGCAAGCCGGCAGCGGGGCTGGAAATCGAGATCGTTCGCGGTGGTACCCGTTACCGCAACGCTCAGGATGAAATCAAGGTGACCACCGGCGCCGACGGCGGCTTCAGCGTGACCTGGCCGGAAGCGGGCATGTACTGGCTGGAAACCACGAGCGAGGACGACAAGACGTCCCTGCCCCAGGCCAAGCAGCGTCGCCTGAGTTACGTGGCTACGCTGGAAGTGCTGCCACAGTAGCTGATCGCAAGGCCGCTATCGTCGGTAAGACGAAGGCACGGCCGACGATGGCGATCGCAAGATGACGACCACCTCAACGACCCAAGCTCTTCCCCCAGCCTCCACCCTCCACACCCTGCATGGCGAAACCATGGGGACTTCGTGGTGCGTGAAGCTGGTGGCACCGCCGCGCGCGGACCTGCATGCGTTGCACGCCACTATCCAGGGACGACTGGATGTCGTCGTGGCGCAGATGAGCAGTTGGGAAACTGATTCCGATCTCAGTCGTTTCAACCGGGCCGCCGCGGGTACCTGGCATGCATTGCCGGATGAGTTCCTTGAGGTGTTGTCATGCGCGCTTGAGATCGCGCGCGAAAGCGACGGCGCTTATGACCCCACCGTCGGGGCACTGGTTGAAGCCTGGGGTTTCGGCGCGGCGCGGCAGGCGTACAGGATTCCGGCCGACGCAATGGTGTCGGCCGCGCGAGCCGATGCAGGCTGGCGACGCTTGTCGCTGCGACGGGAAGCCCCCAGTGCCTTGCAACCGGGCCGCATTCAACTGGATCTCTCTGCAATCGCCAAGGGCTATGGCGTGGACCTGGTGGCACGCCACCTGCGCGACATCGGCATCAGCGCTGCACTGGTCGAAGTCGGCGGCGAAATTTACGGCTACGGATGCAAACCCGACGGCACTGCATGGAAGGTGCTGGTGGAAGGCTCGCCGGATGCAGATGCAGTCGATGCAGACGTTCCCTGTGTGCTCGCGCTGGATGGCATCGCGGTCGCCACGTCCGGAGATCATTGGCATGCGTTCGAGCAGCAGGGAACGCGCTATTCGCACACCCTGGATCCGCGCACCGGCAAACCAGTCGAAAACGCCCCCGCCTCGGTCACGGTGATCGCCAACAACGCCATGCAGGCCGATGCCTGGGCCACGGCGTTGACAGTGATGGGTGTGGATGCCGGATACGAATTCGCGCAATTGCGGAATCTGGCAGTCCGTTTCGTCTCGCGTACCGGAAATCGCCTGGACGCACGCATCACCAGGGCCTTCCAGGCAAGGTTGCCTGCGTGAGCAGCGGAGCATCCAAGCCATTTTGGATGGACCTCGCGTTCTGGGGCAATTTGGCGACCCTGTCGATGCTGGCACTGCTTGCGTTTGCCTTGTCCACGTTGCAGGGGGGTGACTGGTGGGTGGCGTCGCCGCACACCAATCGCTGGGTCGGCGCTGCGATTTCCACACTTGCCTATTTTTCATTTTGCGGGGCGTTGCTGTGGCGTTCCCGTCCACGCCGGGAACACAACGAAATTCCTGCCAGACCAGAGTCATCCTTCGTCCTGGTCGCCTATGCCAGCCAGACTGGTTTCGCCGAGCAACTGGCCCGGCGCAGTGCCGAGAGCCTGCGCCTTTCCGGCGTGGCGGTGAAACTGCGTGCCCTTGGCGAAGTAGATGGCGAACTACTCGCCGGCGCCGAACGCGTGTTGTTCGTAGCCAGCACCACCGGTGAAGGCGACCCGCCGGATTCCGCACTCGGATTCGTGCGCGCGGTAATGACCCAACCTGCCGCGCTGGGACATCTTCGCTATGCGGTGCTGGCCCTGGGCGATCGCGATTACGAATATTTCTGCGGTTTTGGCCACCAGCTCGACGACTGGTTACGCCAGCATGGGGCACGACCGTTGTTTGACCTGGTCGAAGTCGACAACGCCGACGAAAGCGCGCTGCGCCATTGGCAGCATCACCTGGGCCAGATCGGCGGTATCACCGACCTGCCGGACTGGACTCCGGCGCGCTATGAATCATGGACTTTGCGTGAGCGACGCCACCTCAATCCCGGCAGTGTGGGCGGCAGCGCATTCCATCTCACCATCGCGCCCCCCGCAGGCCCTGCTCCTGCGTGGAAGGCGGGCGACATCGCTGAAATCGGGCCGCGCAATTCCGGCCCGGCCGTGGCCGCACTGCTGCAAACGATCGGCCTGACTACTGATGAAGTGGTGGAAGCCGATGGCGTGCGGGAACCCCTCGCCACGCTGTTGGCGCGTTCGCATCTTCCGGAGATGGACGCGCTCCGCGGCCTGGATGCGCAAGCCATCGCCAACACGCTCAAGCCGCTTCCGCATCGCGAGTATTCCATTTCCTCGCTGCCCGCGGACGGCACCGTGCAGATACTGCTGCGCAGATTACTACGCCCGGATGGCACCCCGGGAATCGGCAGCGGCTGGCTCTCCGATTACGCAGCCGTAGATGGAGAAATCGCGTTGCGCTTGCGCAGCAACCCCAATTTCCATGCCCCCGATCCCGCCAGGCCGATGATCCTGGTCGGCAATGGCACTGGCATCGCCGGACTGCGTGCATTATTGAAAGCACGCATCGCCGCGGGTTCGCGACGCAACTGGCTGCTGTTCGGCGAACGCAACGCCGACCGCGACTTCTTCTACGGCGACGAAATTCGCGCCTGGCAAGCACTGGACTTCCTGCAGCGCGTTGACCTGGCTTTCTCGCGCGACCAGGAACAACGTGTGTACGTGCAGCACAGGCTGCAGGCTGCAAGCGGGACATTGCGGGAATGGGTGGATGCGGGCGCCGCGATTTATGTCTGCGGCAGCCTCGTCGGGATGGCGCCTGGCGTGGATGCGGTCTTGCGCCAGATCCTGGGCGATGCGGAGGTGGAAACCATGCTCGCCAACGGCCGCTACCGCCGCGACGTGTATTGATCCGCCAGACCCTTAGGAGCGCCCCAAGGACGCGCGCTCTTCGACCAGATCGCAGAAGACGCAAGAGCTCGCGCCCATGGGGCGCTCCTACACCCGGGTTAGCTTGATCGCCAACAATTCGCCGCCCCCTTCCAGCGCGTAACGGCGACGCTCGTCGCCATCGATCAACAACACGGTATCCCCGGCCCACAATGAAGGCAAATCCGAACTACTGTCGAACCCGGCCTGGCCGGCCAGCAGGTGGATCGCCCAGCTCGTTCCCGGTTCGGTGAAAAACAGCATCGGACCTACCAGCGGACGGTGCAGTAATTCAGCGGCGATCGCTTCGCGTCGCCACATCAGATTGAAATCGTGGGTCGGCCCGTCCAGCAACTCCCCGGCCACCACGCGTTCCCCTGCAAAGCGCATCCGCTCATGCGGCGGCCGCAACTCGCGCACTTCACCGTCCCCGAAGCGCAATCGCAATCCATTGCCGCGAATCAGCACCAGCTCCCGGTCGATGTCGGGAAACAGCGAAAACGGTCCGTCCTGTTCTATCTCCGCGATCGACAGTCGCCAATCCCAATCCTCGTTGTCGGGCATGCGCGCGATCTCGCGGGTCCAGCCGGTTCCGTTTTTCCAGCGCACCCGCCGGTACTCGTTGGCCGGGATCACCCCCGATGCATCCGCCATGCGCTTGCTTCCCCGTTTCGGACCGGGAAGAGTTTAACCGTCGTAGAGACATCGCCCGGGCGCACTGCACTGTGCGGACCGGGCGATGGTTACTTCCCTGTGGGCTTCCGGCCGACAATTGGCGGCTTCCTGCCCCGTTACCCTCCAGACAGACTCGACGGCTGTCTGGCTATGCAAGTACGTCCCTGTCGGCTTCCTTGCCGTAATCCCCCCTGGCTTCCTGCCCCCTGCGCCAAACACCAGCCCTGTACCGGTGCATGGCGCGGGGATGTTTCGATCAGCGACGGGCGACCGGCTTGGCCTTGGTCGCGGTGGCGGCATTGCCTGCCGCTGGCTTCTGCACCGGCGCCGTACGACCCAGCTCAATGCGGTCGCGGTTCTTTTCCACGGTCTTCAGGCCGATGCCCTTGACCATGGCCAGCTCCTCGGCGCTCTTGAAGACGCCATTGGCCTTGCGGTAATCGACGATGGCCTGGGCCTTGGCCGGCCCGATGTTGACCAGCACTGCATCAATGGCGGCCGCGTCGGCGGTGTTGATGTTGACCTTGTCGGCAGCGTAGGCACTGGTGGCCAGCAGCAGCGACAGGGCCAATGATTTGAAGATGACGGCGAACGATTTCATGGCAACTCTCCTTGTGGCGATGGTTGGGGTCCGCCGGCGCCGGAACCTTCCGTCCGCCGGTTTGAACAGTTTCCGCCAGCACCGCCAGCCAAAATATCGCCGGATTCCGGTGGCCGGCACCGGTATTTGCCGCGCTGGTCCGTAGGGAAATCCCTACCCTTGAGCCCTGACAGCAATCTGGGTTGTGCGGATGTCGCCACTGGCAGCCATTGCCTGCGAACGCCCGCTTACATCCGCGGGCGTAGAATTGGCCTACTTGAAAGCAACCGGAGAAACCATGGATACCGCCAAGATCGATCGCTTCGTCGCCGCCAAATGGGACGACGAAATCGTGCCCCAGCTTGTCGAATACATCCGCATCCCCAACAAGTCGCCGATGTTCGACAAGGACTGGGTGGCGCACGGTTACATGGACGATGCGGTGAAGCTGATGGAAGCGTGGGCCCGAAAGCAGTCGATCCCGGGCATGCAACTGGAAGTGGTGCGCCTGGAAGGCCGCACACCATTGATATTCATCGAAATCCCGGCCAGTGGCCCGCAGACAGGGAGCGATACGGTTCTGCTGTACGGCCATCTGGACAAGCAGCCGGAAATGACCGGCTGGGATGATGGCCTGGGTCCGTGGAATCCGGTGATCAAGGGCGACAAGCTGTTCGGCCGCGGTGGCGCTGATGATGGCTATGCGATCTTCGGCTCGCTGGCTGCCATCCAGGCGCTGCAGGAACAAGGCGTGGCGCACGCACGCTGCGTGGTGCTGATCGAGGCCTGCGAGGAATCCGGCAGTTACGACCTGCCCGCCTATGTCGATCACCTGGCCGAGCGCATCGGCCAGCCGTCCCTGGTGGTGTGCCTGGACTCGGGTTGCGGCAACTACGACCAGCTCTGGTGCACCACGTCGCTGCGCGGCATGGCCGGCGGCAATTTCTCTGTCAAGGTGCTTTCCGAAGGCGTGCACTCCGGTGACGCGTCAGGCATCGTGCCTTCCAGCTTCCGCATCCTGCGTGAACTGCTCTCGCGCCTGGAAGATGAAGTGACCGGCCAGATCAAGGCTGAAGGCCTGTTCGTGGAGATCCCCGCCGAACGCAGGGAGCAAGCGTCGAAGGTCGCCGGCGTGCTGGGTAACGAGGTCTACGACAAGTTTCCGTTCCTGCCGGGCATGAAACCCATGTTCAAGGATGCCAGCGAAGACCTGACCGAACTCGTCCTCAACCGCACCTGGCGACCGGCCTTGTCGGTCACCGGCGCCGATGGTTTGCCGCCGCTGGATTCGGCCGGCAACGTGTTGCGTCCGCAAACCGCCGTGAAACTGTCCCTGCGCCTGCCGCCGACCCTGGACGGCAAGCGCGGTGGCGAGATCCTGAAGGAACTGCTGTTGCGTGACCCCCCCTACGGTGCACAGGTGGAACTGGCCCTGGAGAAGGCATCCAGTGGCTGGAATGCGCCAGCGCTTTCGCCGTGGCTTTCCAATGCCATCGAAGCCGCCTCGCAGGCTGCGTTCGGCAAGCCGGCGATGTATATGGGCGAAGGCGGCACCATTCCCTTCATGGGCATGCTGGGCGAAAAATTCCCTGGCGCTCAATTCATGATCACCGGCGTGCTGGGCCCGCACTCCAATGCGCACGGACCGAATGAATTCCTGCACATCCCGATGGGCAAGCGGGTCACGGCCTGCGTGGCCAGGGTCATCGCCGACCACCATGGCGCCAGTATCCGCGGCGAGACCGTCGGCGTGGCTGCGGTGGCGGGCGGCGACCAGCATGGCGAGCACGGTTGCTGCTGATGGATCGATCATGCACGGGCGGGGGCAGACCGTTTGTCCTGTCCCCAAAGGTTGCGCTACGCTCCCGCAACCCCACAGCACCCGAATCGGAGTCTTTCAGATGGAACAGATCTTTGGCGGCGGCATCCTGTGGACCCTGTTGATCGGCTTTATCGCCGGCCTGCTGGCACGTGCGCTCAAACCCGGTAACGACAAGCTCAACCTCCTGTGGACCATCGTGCTCGGCGTTGCCGGTGCGTTGCTGGCCCGGTTCGTGGGTGGCGCCCTGGGTTGGTACGGGCCTGCAGACCCGGCGGGTTTCATTGCCTCGGTTGTCGGCGCCATCATCCTGCTCTTCATCTACGGAATGATGAGGAAGAAAAGCGCCTGATTCTGTAAGCGATGGATAGGGAAAAAGCCCCGCGATGCGGGGTTTTTTCTTGGCTGAAATGTGGATGGATGCGCCACCGGGCCCGGCTTTGGTTCAGCGACGACGGGAAATTACCGATTGCACAATGAGGCGGGGTTTCTCGCATGCGCATGGCCACGCGGTTTACCCTGTCTGCCTGCAGGCCACACCGGTCCGGGACTTCCATGACCTCCAATCCTCACCCACAGCACGATCGCCAAACCCTACGCCTGGCCTGGGCGCGAAAAGTGCTTGGCGATGACAGCGCGCAACTGCAGCGTGCGTCGGTCGACGCGGGCCATCGCACCTACTGGCGCAGCAGTGGCCGCGGGCCCGACCGGATCGTGATGGATTCGCCGCCATTGCTCGAGGACGTGCGCCCGTGGTTGCGCATGCGCGACCTGCTGGAAAACGGGGCCGTGCGCGTGCCACAGGTGTTGGCACGCGACGTGGACGCGGGCCTCCTGTTGCTGGAGGATCTGGGCGGTCCCACCCTGGCCCAGGTCATCGACGACAGCAGTGCGGATGCGCATTTCGATGCCGCGATCACCCAGTTGCTGCGTCTGCAATCGATCGCACCCCCTGCGGACATGGGTGATTTTGGCGAAGCACTGCTGCAACGCGATGCGGGGTTGTTCGAGGAATGGTTCCTGCGCCGGCACCTGGGCCTGGAACTGGATTGCGCACAGGCCGATCAACTGGAACTGGTGCAGCGCCGGCTGATGGATAATGCACTGGTACAAGCGCAGGTAATGGTCCATCGCGACTTCATGCCGCGCAACCTGATGCCCACCCAGCCGGAGCCGGCAGTGCTGGATTTCCAGGACTGCGTGCGCGGCCCGATTGCCTACGACCCGATCAGCCTGTTCAAGGATGCCTTCCTGAGTTGGCCATTGGCGCGGGTGGACGGTTGGCTGCAGCAATACCACCAACGTGCACATGCGGAGGGTTTGCCGGTGCCTGCCTTGGCGCGGTTCCAGCGCGATGCGGACTGGCTGGGCGTGCAACGCCACCTGAAGATCCTGGGTATCTTCGCGCGCCTGCATTACCGCGACGGCAAGCCGAAATACCTGGTGGATGCACCGCGTTTCATCACTTACCTCGAGGAAGTGCTGCCTCGCTACCTCGAACTGCAGCCGCTTGCCGACTTGCTGGAATCACGGATCAAGCCGGCACTCCGCTCGAAGGCCAATGCATGAAGGCCTTGATCTTCGCTGCCGGCCTGGGCGAGCGCATGCGTCCGCTGACCGATATCACGCCGAAGCCACTGCTGCGGGCTGGTGGCAAGCCGTTGATCGTCTGGCACCTGGAAAAACTTGCGGCGATTGGAGTTCGCGAGGTGGTGGTCAACACCAGTTGGTTGGCGCCACAGTTTCCGGAGCTGCTTGGCGACGGCGCACGCTGGGGATTGAAACTGCGTTATTCATACGAAGGCGAAACTCCATTGGAAACCGGCGGCGGCATGCACCATGCGCTGCATCTGCTCGGCGGTTCACCGTTCATCGCGGTCAATGGCGACATCTGGACGGACTTCGATTTCGCCACGCTGCCATCCGAACCGAGGGGCGATGCCCATCTGGTATTGGTACAAAACCCGGTACACAACCCGCGTGGCGATTTTGCATTGGATA
The DNA here is from genome assembly GCA_039932615.1 of Pseudoxanthomonas sp. Classification (GTDB taxonomy): domain Bacteria; phylum Pseudomonadota; class Gammaproteobacteria; order Xanthomonadales; family Xanthomonadaceae; genus Pseudoxanthomonas_A. The sequence goes on along the minus strand of JBDTPP010000027.1, from coordinate 8,082 downwards.
GCGAGGGAGGTGTCCATTCCGACGGTGCTGCGCGCCTCACCTTCAGCGGTATCGGCATGTACCGTTCACGCCTGCTGGAAGACTGGCGCTTGACCATCGGCGATGCAGCGGGAGTTGACGCCGATCCGCCGCGCTTCAAACTGGCACCTTTGCTGCGTGCCGCCATGTCGCGCGGCGCTGTGACGGGATCGCGCCACGGCGGCCGCTGGACCGACGTGGGCACTCCGCAACGGCTCGAGCAACTGGATCGGGAATTGACCGCGCCCGATTGAGACCATGCACGATGGAGACCAGGCACGACTGACGCCGCCTGCGACGCATACCGCTACTCATCCGTATCCTCAGGCAATGTCTTCCCTCCCCGAACCCGATCCCGAAGAAGCCGCGCTACTGCGCAAGGCGCGTTGGGGCGAACACGACGCGTTCGCCAGTCTTTATCAGGCACATGCAAAGGCCATCCATGCATTGGCCTACCGCCTGACCGGCAATGCCGCGGCAGCCGAAGACATTACCCAGGAGACCTTCCTGAAGATGCTCGGCTTCCTGACGGGCTTGCGCACCGATGCGCCATTGCGGCCCTGGCTGAAACGGGTGGCGGCCAATGCTGCGATTGACCGCTTGCGCCGCGAACAACGATTCGTCGCCGAGACGGACGACGACGCGTGGCCGGATGACAGCGCCAGCCCCGCCGAGAATGTGGAACTACTGGGAATGCTGCGACGCCTGCCGCCACTGGCGCGTACCGTAGTGTGGCTGCATGAAATGGAGGGTTGGTCGCACCCGGAACTGGCCGAGCGTTTCGGACGCAGTCCAAGCTGGTCGAAGTCGATCGTCTCGCGCGCGCTGACCAGGCTGCGCGACGATCTGGACATTGGAGTTAAAGATGACTGAACCTTCCACGCCGTTGCGCCGGGAGTTGCACGCCCTCCCCGACATTCCCCTGCCCGATGCGCTGTGGCAGCGCGTGGAGGCCGGGCGCCAGCAGAAGATGCGGCGGCGGAAACTGGGCGCCGGCATCGTCTCGCTGGCGCTCGTTACAGCGATGGCAACCCCGCTGATCGTTCCGTTGCTTACAGGTGCGGATACAAGGCGAGACGAACCGGTTGTCGCCTACCAGCCTGCAAATGGCCAGCGAGATATCCAGGCCGATCTACATGTCCTTGACCAGGCGCTGCAGGCCGCATACGACCGCGGCGCCAGCGATGCCGAGGTCGCACCGATGTGGGTGGCGCGCAAAGCATTGCTTGCCGGTATCGAATCCGCAAGTGCAGCGTCCCGGCGTGATCGAATCTGACCCAGGAGTTTCCGCCATGCCCGTCCGCATCCTGTTCGCCTTCACCCTGCTCGGCGCCTGCCTGTCCACCGCGACCCACGCCCATGCCGCGCAACCGGCGGGCTTGCATGTTGCCGGCGCATTGCAGGCCAGCACTTCCTCCAGGGTGACGCGCTATGAACTCGGCGCGGTGGTCGATGTACGAAAAGCCAATCGCGACGGTGTCACCCTGCTTGCAGTCACCCCGGGTGGAGCAGCAGACCGGATGGGATTGCGGGCCGGCGACCGCTTGCTCGCTATCAACGGACGCCACCTGGACAACACGCCGAAACCTGCCTCCACGCTGGAGAGCGCACTGGAGGAAAGCAACGGCACATTACAGGTGGAAGCAACCCGCAACGGCAAGCTGCTCGCGTTGTCGGGCCGCGCCGATGCAGTCCACCCTGTTGCATCGGGCGACTCCGCGTCTTGCGGCTACGTCAGCACACAAGCGGGTGTGGTCCCGCGCACGCAGCACATATTCCGCGCCGATATCACCCAGATCGATGGGCGCAGCACGCCGATCCAGCCGACCTTTCGGCATCGGGCAAGTGCCGGCAAACACGTGTTGGTAGTGCGTGAGTTCATCGATTCCAACTACTTGAATTCAGCGCAACTCAACCAGATCGCGAAAATGAAGAGATTCGCCTTCGCACGCGCCTACAAATCGTTCGTGCTCGACGTGAAGCCGGGCATGAGCTACCGCATCGGCGCACGGCTGATCAAGGACAAGCTGGACACCCAGAGCATCCGCGACAATGCCTACTGGGAGCCGGTGGTATGGGAGGAAGTGGTCGAAGCCTGCCCTTGATCGCATCGAAGAACGACATACAGCACGTCCATAATTCTGGACAAAAGCATTTGAAATGCCTCGAAATTACTGGCTGTTTTCCCCCCTGGCGCTTGCGTCCTCAGTGCAGGCCCAGCCCGACCTGCAGTCCCGTGAACAGCCACAATTGATCCGCTGGCAAGCCCCTGTCGACAGGCCCACGGCAGGCAGCCATGTCGGTGAGCCGGGGATCAAACCGAAGATCCAGACCGAGGGCTTCGTATCCGCGCATCCCGACCTGCGCTGGTGACGGGAAGGCCTGTACTCCTACAACAGGAAGCAATACGACATCGCCATGAACCAGTTCCGACGCGCGGCCCGTTACGGCGACAAGCCTTCCCAGGTGATGCTTGCCGAAATGTACTGGAAGGGTACCGGCACGGCACTGGATCGCGGGCTGGGTTATGCCTGGATCGACCTCGCCGCTGAACGCAAGTATGCGAATTTCCTGATCATGCGCGAGCGCTGCTGGCGCGAACTGGATGCCGCGCAGCAACAGGATGCCATCGAGCGTGGTCATTCGCTGCTGGCCGAGTACGGCGACGACGTCGCCAAGCCGGGAATGTCGTGGGTATTGAAACGCGCGCGCCTGACCATGACGGGTACGCGCACGGGCTCATTGGGAATGGCTGGTTCCATGCACATCATTCCCACGACCGGCCCGATGTCCGCTACGGGCCTGACCCTGTCCGGCGAGGAGTGCTACCAGAAGAAATACTGGGTCCCGAAAGAGTATTGGGAATGGCAGGATGAGGTGTGGAGCGCCCCGCGCAAGGGCAAGGTGGATGTGGGCGACGTGGAGCCCGTTCACGGCAGCAAGCAGGAGGACGGCACAAGACCCTGACGTGCCACGTGCAATGTGATTACTAAGGCACTCTTTCCATCACGCCGCGCAGGAACGGAACCGTGATGCGTCTCTGCGCCGCCAGCGATTCGCGATCCAGGCGATCCAGCAGTTCGGTCAGGTTGACCATGTCGCGATCGGTGCGTGAAAGCAGCCAATCAATCGCGGCCTCTTCCAACATCAGGCCACGGCGTTGCGCGCGATCACGCAATACCTCTGCGCGCGAGGCGTCATTCAGGGTATGCAGCATGGCGCGATTGCATTGCGACAGCCTCGATCGCAGATCCGGCAATACCAGTCCCAGCGAATCGGGTATCTCGCGAGCCGTATAAAGGACGTTCAATCCGGCGCTGCGGGCACGGTTGTGGAAATCGAACAGGGCGATTTCGTCGGCACGATCGCCGGCAACGGCATCGAGCCCATCCAGCGCGACCACGTCGTTGCCTTCCAGCGCATCCAGCGCATCGCCCAGTCGACCACTCGCCGCCGCCAGCGGCAGGTAGGCGGAACGACGTCCTGCCTGTTCGGCGGCGGCGCACAGAGCGAGCGCCAGATGGGTCTTGCCGGTGCCGGCGGCACCGGCAAGATAGAGCCAGTCGGCGCCGGCCACTCCCGCCAACGCGTGCAGCTGCGCGATCGCGCCCAGGGGCGGGGCGATGAAACTTTCCAGGCGTTGGTCGGGCGGGTAACGCAACGCCAACGGCAGTTGCGGGACGCTCACTTCTGCTCGACGTCCTGCGCTTGCGGCTCGGCCAGCGCGCCCCGGTCCAGGTAGGTATCCAGCACGATCGTCGGGCGCTCGCCTGCGTACAGATGGCTCTGGGTGTAACGCTCGTGCGCATAGCGCAGCAGCACGTTGACCACCGCCGCCATTGGCAGCGCCAGCAGCATGCCGAGGAAACCGAACAACTGCCCGCCCGCAAGCACTGCGAAGATCACCGCCACCGGATGCAGGCCGATGCGGTCGCCGACCAGCTTCGGGGTCAGCCAATAGCTTTCGATCAACTGGCCGATACCAAATACCGCAAGCACGCCGGCAATGTGCTTCCAGTCACCGTACTGCATCAACGCGGCCAGCAGGCCCAGGACCACGCCGCTGGTCGGGCCCAGGTAGGGCACGAACGTCAGCAGGCCGGCGATGATGCCGATCAGGATGCCGAGATCCAGGCCGACGGCCCACAGGCCAATGCCGTACATCACCCCCAGGATCACCATCACCAGAAACTGACCGCGCAGGAATCCACCCAGCACGTCGCTGGATTCGCGCGCCAGACGGCTCACGGTGTCGATGTGATCGCGCGGGATCATCGAGGCCACGCGCCCGACCAGGAGGTCCCAGTCACGCAGGAAGAAAAAGGTGATGACCGGGATCAGCACGATGCTGGTCAACATGCCGATCAGGGCGAAACCCGAGCGCGACACATAGCCCAGCACGGTCGTGGCGACGCCGCCCGCGCGTTCCCAGTTGCTGCGCATCAGCTCGATCAGGTGGTCCAGGTCCAGCCAGCTGGCGATCTGCATGCCGGTGCGCCCCTCGACCCACGGAATCGCCACCCCGGTGAACCACAGCCGGTAACGCGGCAGGGATTCGATCAAGGTCGAGATCTGGCTTTCGATCAGCGGCACCAGGATGATCAACACCAGCGCCAGCAACAGCGCCATCAGGGTGAACACCATGATCACCGCGGTATTGCGCGAGCGACCCGCCAGTTGCAGGCGATCCACCAGCGGATCGCCCATCCAGCCCAGCAACGCGGCTACCGCGAACGGCGTGAGGATCGGTGACAACAGCCACAGCAGCCAGAATGCTCCCGCGACCATGGCGGTCCATTGCAGGCGACGCAGGAAACGCGCGATCTCGAACTCGGGGCTTTCGCTCATGGGGCCGCTCATTTCAGACGATACACGGGCGGCTCGCCTTCGCCGCCGACAAAGGGACTGTCGTCGCCGAGCATGCGCCTGAAGCCCGAAACGCCGCTGAGCAACTCCAGATCCAGTTCCAGCGTGTCGCCGCTGGCGCGGACCGGGGTGACCTTGCGCACCACGCTCATGCGCTGCAGCGCGGCGGAAAGTCGCAGGTAGGCGTCGGTGCTGTCGATGCCGGTGAAGATCACCCGATAGGTGCCTGAAGGGCCACCGCTACCTTGTTTGCCGTAACGCTTCATCAGCGCTTCGGCTGCGCCGTCGGCGCCGGCGGCCATCGCGCTGCGTGCATCGGCGTTCTTGCTGGTCCATTTCGACAACACCTTGCCGCTGTCCACGAACACCCAGTCCGCCACCCAACCATCCTTGGCCCGGTAGAGCTTGCCGAGCAGTTGCATCGGCGGGCTGTACTTGGCCGAGGCGCGGGCCACAGCGGCGCTGTCCTGGCGCCAGATCGCGCCCACCAGCGCCTGCTCGGAGGCAGTGCCTGTCGGCAGGCCGAGCTTGTAGCCGCGCTCCACCGCCCGGTTCAACAGTGGCCGTGCCGCATTGGCCTGTTGCAGACCCACCAGACGCGGGCCGCTGCCATCATCGACTGCCAGCCATACCACCGGCTTGGGTCGTGGCTGCGGCCACACCGGCAGGCCCAGTGCGCCCATCAGGGAATCGACCTGTGCCGGCGCAAAGTGCACCACCAGGGTGCTGCGGAAACTCGGCGCGCCGCCGGGCGAAGTCCCCTGGTCCTGGCGATAGTCGTAGCTGTCCACGTAATCCTTGGCGTTGCGCAACTCCGTGCCAACGCCGGGGCGGCCAGTCACGTTGCGATCGCCGCTGAGCTTGCCCAGGACCACGCCCAGCGCCCTCGCAATAGCCCCCGAGCGCTCGGCCTCGCCTTGGCTGTTGACCGGAACTTCGGCGTCGTAAACGCTCTGCACGCCGGCGCGGTCGCCTTCGGTGCGTGGAGCGCTCTGCGCCCAGGCCGTGGTGGCGAGCAAGAGGGAAAGACCTGCGACTGCACTTGCGGCTAACGCAAAACCCGGAATCCGGCGCATCTGGATGGCATCCTTGTGGCCAGCGGTTGCCTGGCGAACGGGGTGAATTGTTGCCCGAATGTGCCTTCCACGCCAACGTTGTCCGTTCAGGCCGGACGATTGATCTGCCGATTCCACTGGAGATTCCATTAAAATCGCCGTTCTCGCTTCGCTTCCGGCCCTTCCGTGACCCAGCCCACTCCCCTGACTTACCGCGATGCCGGCGTCGACATCGACGCAGGCAATGAAGTCGTCGAACGCATCAAGCCAGCCATCAGGCGCACCCTGCGTCCGGAAGTGCTGGGCGGCGGCATTGGCGGCTTTGGCGGATTGTTCGACTTGTCCGGCAAGTACAAGGAACCGGTGCTGGTCTCCGGTACCGATGGCGTGGGCACCAAACTGCTCCTCGCCAAGCAGTTGAATCGTCACGACAGCATTGGCATCGACCTGGTCGCCATGTGCGTCAATGACGTGCTGGTGCAAGGCGCGGAACCGCTGTTCTTCCTCGATTACTTCGCCACCGGCAAACTCGACGTGGACACCACCGTCGATGTGGTCGGTGGCATCGCCAAGGGTTGCGAGATCGCCGGCTGCGCTTTGATCGGCGGCGAAACCGCGGAAATGCCCGACATGTACGCGCCGGGCGAATACGACCTGGCCGGCTTCACCGTCGGCGCAGTGGAAAAAGCGCGCCTGATCGACGGTGGCCGCGTGCGCGAAGGAGATGTGCTGATTGGCCTCGCTTCGAGCGGTCCGCATTCCAATGGCTATTCGCTGATCCGCAGGATCCTGGCCCGTACCGGCGCCACGTCCTGCAATGGCGGAATGGACCTTGACTTGGGCGGCGTGAACCTCGCCGATGCGTTGATGGAGCCCACCCGCATCTACGTCAAGCCAGTGCTTGAATTGCTTTCCAGGCATGAAATCCACGCGATGGCCCATGTCACCGGCGGCGCCCTGGTCGAAAAGATCATCCGCGTGGTGCCGAAGTCGCTGGGGCTGGAGATCGACCCTTCGTCGTGGCCGCTACCGCCGGTGTTCGACTGGCTGCAGCGCGAGGGCGCGGTGGCGGACAGCGAAATGTGGCGCACCTTCAACTGCGGCATTGGCTTTGTGCTGATGGTTGCACCCGGTGATGCAATGGCTGTCAGCACCGACCTGGATCGCCTGGGCCTGGCCCATTGGCAGATCGGCAAGGTGGTCAAGGCCGGCGATGCGGAACGCATGAAGATCGGCTGAGGCAAATCTGTGCAAACCGGCAAGAAGATTGCCCTGGCGCTGACCATCGCGGTGTTCGCCGCAACCTGGATAGCACCGCCCTGGCCCCTGGAGCAAGCGCTGCACAGCAGCCTGACCGTGGCCGGCCTGGCCTGGCTGTGGTGGCATGATCGCCGCTGGCCAATGCTGACCCGGCAATTCGCATCCATCTGCGTGTTCATCTGCTTGCACAGCATTGCCGCGCGCTGGCTGTATTCAAACGTGCCCTACGACCAATGGATACAGATGCTGACCGGTTGGTCTCCGCAGCAGGCGTTTGGCTGGCAGCGCAACAACTTCGATCGACTGATCCATCTTCTCTATGGCGTCTGTTTCACCCCGGCGCTGCTGCATTACCTGCGCCAGCGCTGGCCACTGGGGCTGGGGCAGGCATTCGCAATCGCGGTGATGTCGATCATGTGCACCAGCCTGATCTACGAATGGATGGAATGGGCCATCGCCCTGCTCCTCTCACCGGAAGCTGCTGAGTCCTACAACGGCCAGCAAGGTGACCTCTGGGACGCGCATGCGGACATGCTGCTGGCTACGCTGGGCGCGCTTACCGCCTGGCCTGGTAGCAAACTCGTTCTGCGCCCGGTCCGGGAAGCCGCAACCCCGTGAGCATGCGCATCGCCGTGCTGGCCTCCGGACGCGGCAGCAACCTGCAGGCGTTGCTGGATGCCATCGCGAAGGGTTCACTGCATGCGGAAATCGTCGGCGTATTCTCGGATCGGCCGGATGCCCCTGCCCTGCAACGGGTTCCGCCGCCGTTGCGCTGGAGCGATGCGGCGAAATCCTTTCCGGATCGTCCTTCATTCGATCATGCACTGGCCGAAGCCGTTGCCACCTGTCGTCCCGATTGGGTGGTGTGCGCCGGCTACATGCG
>JBDTPP010000026.1:0-29681 GCA_039932615.1 Pseudoxanthomonas sp. | reverse complement strand
CCAGTTTCGGCAAGGCCAAGCTCAACTACTTCGACTACGCCGGCAGCGTGCTGTGTTGCTTCAGGCGCTTCAACCAGCGCATGCACACCAAGCTGATCCTGGTCGATGATGCGGTCGGCATCACCGGCGGGCGCAATTACCAGAACGACTACTACGACTGGGACAGCGAGTACAACTTCCGCGACCGCGATGTACTGGTGGCGGGACCGGCGGCGCAGGAGATGGCAGCCAGCTTCGAGGCATTCTGGAGCGCCCGCCGCAGTGTGCCGGTGGAGCGTCTCAATGATGTCGGCCGCAAGTTGCTCAACGAAGGTGCGCCGACCATGCCGCCGGCGCAGTACCAGCGTCCCGACCGGGTCTCGGCCTTCTCGGCCGAGGCCAGCGACGAAGCGCTGGTGCGCGACCGCCTGGTCGGCCCGGCAATGTCGGTGGGGGCGGTGAAATACGTTGCCGACCTGCCGCAGAAACATCGTCGCGAACGTCCGGCCAATGCCGCGGCCGCGGCGCCGGAATTGAAGACCCTGATCCAGAATGCCCAGTCCGAGGTGCTGCTGCAGACGCCTTACCTGGTGATGTCAGACGCGGCCCAGGACCTGTTCCGCGCGATGCACCAGCGCAAGCCTCCGCCGCAGGTAATCGTTTCAACCAACAGCCTGGCCGCGACCGACAATGCGGTCGTGTACTCGATGTCGTTCAAGTACAAGCGCCGCTACCTGCGTGATTTCGGTTTCCAGATCTACGAGTACAAGCCTTTCCCGGAAGATGCACCGGTGGATTATGCGGCGCTGATGCCCGACGGCCCGCCGCTGGCGAACGAAAGCGACGCGCGCTTTCGCGGTCCGTCCGGTTCTATCGGTCCGTCTTCGGGATCGACGCGCGCCACCGGCGCGGGGACTGCGCGGAGCTCGAGGGATACGCGGGGTACCAGAAGTACCGCACGCAGGTTGCAGCGCACCGAGTCGCGGCCCTCGTTCCTCAGCAGCGGCGCCGGCACCAAGTTGCTGCCGCTCAAGCGCGCGGGCGTGCGCCTGGGCCTGCACGCCAAGTCGATGGTGATTGATCACCGGATCGGGGTGATCGGCACGCATAATTTCGATCCGCGATCCGAGAATTACAACACCGAGAGTGCGGTGATCATCGACGATCCGGCCTTTGCCCAGGCCCTGGCCAGCAGCATTCGCCACGACATGGCCCCGGAGAATTCCTGGGTGATCGCGCCGCGGGCCAAGCCGCCGGTGCTGTCGGGGCTGGACTACAGCCTGGGCAAGGTTTCCGAGGCGCTGCCGTTGTTTGATCTGTGGCCCTGGCGTTACGCCACCAGCTACGAGTTCAAGCCCGGCCCGGATTGCCTGGCACCGGTGCCTCCCAACGACCCCACGTTCCATCACTGTTACCAGGCAGTTGGCGATTTCCCCGAGGTCAATGTCGGCCCCAAGTGGCTGTATACGCGCTTGTTGACTGCGTTTGGTGCGGGGTTGGTTCCGATTCTTTAGTTTGAGGGTGGGTGGTTGCTGGTTGGTAGTTGGCAGGCAAGAGCGGCAACATTGCCAACCACCAACCACCAACCACCAACCACCAACCACCAACCACCAACCACCAACCAAGGCTTCAGCATGGCTTTCCGCAACCCGGTCGATATCGACGCCATCAACGCCCGCGCCCGCGGTTCGCTGGTCGAAAACCTCGGCATCATCCTCACCGAAGCCGGCGAGGACTGGCTGCGGGGGACCATGCCGGTGGATGCCCGCACCAAACAGCCCTATGGCCTGCTGCACGGAGGCGCTTCGGTGGCATTGGCCGAAACCCTGGGCAGCATGGCCGGCAACCTGTGCGTGGACAACGCAAAGGAAATGGTCGTTGGCCTGGAGATCAACGCCAACCACCTTCGCGCCGCACGCGAGGGCATCGTCACCGGCACGGCGCGCGCGATCCATGTCGGTCGCAGCACGCAGGTCTGGGAAATACGCATCGAGAACGAGGCCGGCAAGCCGGTGTGCATCTCGCGGATCACCCTGGCGGTGGTGCCGGCGGGATGAGTGACGTCCTCCTGCATCGCCACAGCCGCTCCCTTGGGTTGCCAGAGTGCGAGTTCCGCTGAACCCGTCCAGGCTCCGTGCAGCTGACGGACGTTTAGTGGCGCAACTCCAGACCCATCCGGTATCGTGCGCGGATGACTTTCCCCTCGCCTCGCGCCAGCTCCGGCGGCGGACTGGGGCGCGCGTTCCGATACCTGTATCGCGTCCCCCTGCTGCTGATCCACATCGTTGTGCTGCTGCCGCTGGTACTGCTGAGCATGGTGCCGCTGTGGTCGGGCCTGCGTGTGTGTGGCCTGCGCATTGAGCACCTTGCCGTGAAGCTGTGGTCGGCGGGCTTGATGCGCATCTTTGGCTTCCAGTTGCGCCGCTTCGGCACGCCTTTGCCGGACCCGGTGATGTTCGTGGCCAACCATGTCAGCTGGGTAGACATCGAGGCGTTGCACAGCCAGCGCATGATGGGCTTCGTGGCCAAGCAGGAAATCCGCGCCTGGCCGCTGGTAGGCTGGCTGGCGGCGCGCGGCGAGACCATTTTCCACCAGCGCGGCAGCCAGGAATCGATGGGTGGGGTAATGCATGCAATGCTGGCGCGCCTGCAGGACGGGCGCCCGGTCGGGGTGTTTCCTGAAGGCCGCACGCGCGACGGTAGCGAAGTCGGACCATTCCACGCGCGGATCTTCCAGCCGGCGGTGGAAGCCGGAGTGCCGGTACAGCCGGTCGCGCTGCGCTATGGCCCACGCGGCAATGCGCAGGCGGTGGTGGCGTTTGGTCCACGCGAAAGTTTCTTCGCCAATTTCATGCGCCTGCTTGGCGAGCCTGCGCGCATTGCCGATGTGTGCTTCCTGGCGCCGATTGCCCCCGGCGAGCTGGAAGGCCGCAGCAAGATCGCAGAAGTGGCGCGCGAGCGGATTCTCGCCGCGATGGGCACGGACGCCTGATGTTTATTGACCCGACATTCCATCCCCCCGAAGCATGCTGCGCCCCATGCTGACCGCCGCCGACTATCAACCGCCGAAATGGCTGCACAACCCGCATCTGCAATCGGTGCTGAGTTCCAGCGGCCTGCGTCGTCGCCGCGGCTTGCGTGCACTCAACGCCACCGGCGCGATCACCACCGAGCATATTTTCGATGGCGGCGATGGTGTGCGCCTGCAGGGCTGGCACAGCGCGGTGCCCGGCAACACCGGCAACGGACTGGCCTTGCTGCTGCATGGCTGGGAAGGCAGCACCGAGTCCAGCTACATGCGCATGACCGCCGCACGCCTGCTCGAGGCCGGTTTCGAAGTGGTGCGACTGAATTTCCGCGATCACGGCAACACCCACCATCTCAACCAGGAAATATTCCACTCCAACCGGCTGGATGAGGTGGTGAATGCGGCGGGCGACGTTGCCCGGCGTTTTCCCAGCCGGCGGTTCGTAGCGGCCGGCTACTCGCTGGGCGGCAACTTCGTCCTGCGCCTGGCCCTGCGTGCGCCACAGGCCGGGTTGCCGTTGATGCGGGTGGTCGCGGTGTGCCCGGTGCTGGATCCATCGGCCTCGCTGATGGGCATGGAAGAAGGCCTGCCGCTGTATCACTGGTATTTCCAGCGCAAGTGGCGGCATTCGCTGGAGCGCAAGCGCGAGCTGTTTCCGGAGCGCCACAACTACGATGATGAAACCCTGGCCAAGAGCGTGCGCGAACTGACCCGCTGGATGGTCGAGCGGCATACCGATTTCGGCACCATCGATGCGTATTTCGAAGGTTATTCCATTGCCGACAACCGGCTGGCGGGGCTGGTCGTGCCGGCCGACATCCTCATGGCCGAGGACGACCCGGTCATCCCCTTCGCCGACTTCCAGGCCTGGCAGCTGCCCCCATTGGCCCATCTGGAGATCGCTCATTGGGGCGGGCATTGCGGCTTCATCGAGAATGCGGCCTGTGATGGCTTCAGCGAACGCTGGGTGACCGAGCGCCTGCGGGGTACGGCTACCTGAGTCCGGCAGGGGCCGAGGCTACAATGGGAGTTTGATCCGGCATCCCTATTCCCGTTATGTACGACAACCTCATCCAGGCCCTGCGCCGCAACGCGACCGGCGAAGCTTTGGCGACCGCGCGCCAACTAGTGGCTGCACATCCGCAAGATCCGCAGGCCCACCGCTGGCTTGCGGCGGCCCTGCAGCAGAATGGCGAGCCCGAAGCTGCCCTGGCCAGCATCGGCCAGGCGATTGCACTGGCTCCCGAGGACGCCGGCCTGCATGTGGCCCATGCCGGCTTGCTGGTCGGCGCGCACCAGAATGAAGCAGCCCGGTCTGCGCTGGCCCAGGCCAGCGGGCTGGACCCCAACCAGTTCGATGCCTATGCCATGCAGGCCCAGTTGGCCTTGGGCCGCGGCGACCTTGGCGAGGCGGAGCGGCTCAGCCGGCTGGCCGCGCGGGTCGCGCCGGGACATCCGCAACTGGCCGCGATCGACGGCATGCTGGCCCTGCGCCGGGGCAATGGGGACGACGCGCTGAAGATTGTGTCCGCCGCCCTGCAGCGCGAGCCCGAAGACACGCAACTGCGTTACGCGCTTGGCTTCATCTACATGGAAAAGGGCCTTTGGGCATTCGCCGAACAGGCGTTCCGCGGGCTTATGGAGAAATCTCCCGCCGCGGTGAGCCTGAGGCCGCTGATTGCCGACCTGATGCGTCGGCAGGGGCGTCCCGCCGAGGCGGCCGATGAATTGGCGCCACTACTGGGCGACCCTCGAGCCACGACCCCGGCCCTGCAGCGCTTCGCGGGACAGTTGCGCCTGGCTTCGGGCCAGCCGGAGCAGGCACTGCCGTTGTTGTTGAAGGCACTTTCAATGCTACCGGAGGATCGAGGCACGCTCGCGGCCTTGGTCGGTATAGGTCGCACCGCCGGCCATGAGGCGCAGGTGCGCGACGCGCTGGAAGCGGCGCTGGCCACTTCGCCGCAGATAGATGGCTTGTGGCAGGCACGCCTGGCGATCGAACCGCTTGGGGATACCGGCTCCAACCTGGTGGAGCGCTGGCTTGGGCAGCGACCCAAATCCGCCACGGCCCTGGCGGCCAAGTTGGCGTTGCATCGGCAGAGGGGCGAGTCCACGGCTGCCGATAACACGGCCAACCGGTTGCTGGATCTCGACCCGGACTTCGGCCTGGCCCAGGCCCATGTCCTGGAGACGCTGCTGTTCAAGGATCCGGTCGCCGCGATCGAGCAGACCGAAGCCTGGATCGCCCGCACCCCGGAACCACGGCAACAGCGGGTGTTGCGGGAATGGCTGGGACGGGCGCAGGACAGCGCCGGGCGTCGTGAGGCCGCAGTAGCGACCTGGATCCGCTTGCATGCCGAAGCAGCCAGCGCGCGGCCACCTTTGCCACCGACCAGCGCGCCACCGAAAGAGTGGCCGGCACTCGGCCCGATGCCCGAATCACCGGCCCCGGTCATGTTCCTGTGGGGCGCGCCCGGCTCAGGTGTCGAGCGCCTGGCCGAGGTGCTCGCCGCCGGCGCAGCACCTTTTCGCAGCGACCGCTTCGGGCCCGCGCCGCCCGGCGATGGGTTGCAGGACTATGCCTGGGTCGCAGGGTTGTCGCACGGCGGTGTCAACGGGCAGGAAGTCGTCGCGCGCTGGAAAAACGCACTTCCGTCTCGCGGTATCCACGACGGCGCAATCTTCGACTGGCTGCCGTGGTGGGACAACGCCCTGTTGCAGGCCCTGCGGCCGCATCTTCGCGAAGCCATGCTGGTGATCGCTGCGCGCGATCCGCGCGACATGCTGCTGGAATGGCTGGCATTCGGCACGGTGATGCCTTTCGCCATGCCGGCGCCGGCACGTGCGGCTGGCTGGCTGGCCATCGTGCTGAACCAGGTGACCAGCCTGGTTGAGGAACAGTGGCTCCCCAACCGCGTGGTGCGCACCGACCAGATCGGCAACGACCCGCAGGCCGCCGCGACCGCGTTGAGCGAGGCGATGCAGTTGGACTGGCCTGCGCCCCCCTCGGTGGGTCCGGCCCTGTTTCCGGCCGGCCACTGGCGCGAATACGTACAGGTGCTTGCCGAGCCATTCGCCATGTTGACCCCGGTGGCCATGCGCATGGGTTATCCGGAGCACTGACCACACCCCGTAGCCACCCGAACTGGAGGAACACACGATGCGCATCCGCAGCGACAGTTTCGAAAACGCAACTCCGATTCCCGCCGGGTTCGCCATGGGCCAGTCCGACGGCTTCGCGCGCAACCGTAATCCGCACCTGGCCTGGGACGAGGTTCCGCAAGGCACCAAGTCCTTCGCCTTGCTGTGCATCGATCCAGATGCGCCGACGGTGCCGGAAACGGTGGGCCGCGAAGACCTTGAAATCCCGATCGATCAGCCACGTGGTGATTTCATCCACTGGGTGATGGTCGATATGGCCGCGGATACGCGCAGCATTGCCGCGGGAAGTTGCAGTGACGGCATCACTGCGAAAGGCAAGCAGGATCCTCCGGGCCCGCCGGGCTCGCGCCAGGGCTTGAATGACTACACCGGCTGGTTCGCCGGCGATGCCGAAATGGGCGGCGACTACTTTGGCTACGACGGCCCGTACCCGCCGTTCAACGACCTGCGCATGCACCGTTATTTCTTCCGTCTCTTCGCGCTGGACGTGGAAAAACTGCCGGTGCCGGAACGCTTCACCGCCTCCGATGTATTCCGCGCCATGCATGGCCATGTGCTGGCCGAGGCGTTGGTGCATGGCACCTATGCGCTGAATGCAAAAGCCTGAGGGCAATATCCGCAGGAGCGCCCCATGGGCGCGAGCTCCTGGCTTGTATCGCGATCGGAACGGAGAGCTCGCGCCCATGGGGCGCTCCTACGGGCTGGTTTTACGGCTTCACGATTTCCGATTCGACCACCATGTCCAGCACATACGCCAATGAACTGCCGCCGGCTGGCGGGTTTTTGATCGTGTAGCGCTTCATCCGCAGCACGTTGCGGATGCCGGGTTCGTGCGCGTAACCCTCGATGTCGCCGTAGAAATTCCTGAACGCGCCGTCGGTGCCGGTCCTGATGCCCTTGTCGTCGTACTTGAGCTCGCGGACCTGCAGGCATTGCATGTCGGGGATCAGCGGGTGACTGCAGGGCTTGGTCTGCGCGGCGATTTCAAGGAACACGGTTTCGCCCGGGCCGCCATAGCGGGTTTCGGCGGTGGGTTCGCCGCTGAAGGTGAGTACGTCGCCATTGGCGCTGGTCAGGGTAAGCATGTCGGCCGACTGCGCGAACTTCAAGCTGCCTTCCAGGCGCTTGCCGACTTCCTGGTCCAGTGCCATCAGTCTGGCGTCGGTGCAGGCCATCATGGTCGAGGTCATGCGATCAAACGTCAGTGCGTCGCCGGTGACCGAGTACGAACCACCCATGCGGTTGCAGGTGTTGCTCACCGCCACGCGGGCGTCGACGAAATCCAGTTGCACTGGTTTCTCCGCATTGGCGGATAGCGCATCGATGCGCTGGCCTTGCGCGTTCTTCGCGTCGGTCAGGCGCCAGTGGTTCGCGGACAGCGCAGGCGCATCGGCGGGGGCTGCGGTCGCTGGCGCTTCTGCAACACGCGGCGCCGCCGCTTCGGCTTGCGGCGGCTTGGCGCAGGCGGCCAATGTGAAGGGGAGTGCCAGGGCCAGGTAGCGTTTCATTTCATTCTCCTTTCGTGATTCGAACAGGCGCATTGCGCAGGAGTGACGTTCCACCAAGGGAACTTCCTTCGCGGCGTGAGTTGCGAACTGATTGACCGTTCGCGACTCACGTCGCTCCTACACCGAAGAGATCAGCTGCCGGCGGGCATCAGCAGCAGCAACGCCGCGCCCAGCACGAGGCGATAGAGGGCAAACGCGGTGAAGCGATGGCTCTGGATGTAGTTCAACAACCATTTCACCGCGATGAAGGCGGTGATGGCCGAGGCGATGAAGGCAATGCCGAACGCGGCCCAGTCCTCGTTGGCTGCCTCGCCCGATTGCAGCACGTGAATCAGTTCGTAGCCGGTGGCGGCGAACATGGTCGGGATGCCAACCAGAAAAGCGAACTCGGTGGCTGCGGCGCGATTGGTGGTGCCGAATAACAGGGCCACGAAGATCGTCGCCGCCGAACGTGAAGTGCCGGGGAACACCCCCGCCAACACCTGGGCCGCGCCGACCAGGATCGCCACCGTCCAGCTAATGCTGCTGCGCTCGCCCAGCGCCTGTGCGCGTTTGGCGGCGAAATGCTCGGCCGCGATCATCCAGATTCCGCCCAGGACCAGCGCCCAGGCGACCGGGGTCACCTTTTCCGGTAATTCGAAACCCAGCTTCTTCACCACCAGGCCGAGGACTGCGGTGACGCCAAAGGCGACGATCAGCTTGTAGGCGTAATCCCGTGGCGCCTGGCCATGGACCGAAACGCCCTGGTTCGGCTGCAGGAAGCTCATGGCCAGTTGCCACAGCCGCTGCCGGTAGATCAGCACCACGGCCAGGATCGCGCCGGCCTGGATGCCGATGTTGAACAGGTCGCTGCGGTGGCCGAGCCAGCGTTCGGCGATGAGCAGATGGCCGGTGCTGGAAATGGGCAGGAATTCGGTGATGCCTTCGATGATGCCCAGCAGGAGGGCATTGAACAGGTCGGTCATGGGGGTCGGGTACGGATTCTGGCTGAGGGTGGGGGAAAGTCCGGGGACGTTAATTTTTGCTGGTTGTGCCGTAGGGCGGTTAGAGGGCGGCCAAGTCGAGGGAGAAAGAATAGTGGATTAGTGGCGTACCAAGCTGGTGCTAAAGACTCATCTAAATCCCCATAAAGGTGCGCCAACGGCCTGTAACAACCGCAATGCGCCATGAAAAACAATCAGTTACAAAATTTTCAGGCTTGGCACGTCGCTTGCGATGGCAAGACCACTCTTTCCAGTTACGGGGCTCCACCATGTCTGCGGACAAAGTCGCAAAACTCATTCAGGACCACAAGGTCGAATTCGTAGATCTGCGTTTCACCGACCCGCGTGGCGTGCAGCATCACGTCACTTTTCCGGCCCACATCGTGGACGAGTCGCTGTTCGAGGACGGGCGCATGTTCGATGGCAGCTCGATCGCCGGCTGGAAGGGCATCAACGAATCGGACATGGTCCTGTTGCCTGATCCCAGCACCGCCTGCCTGGATCCGTTCACCGCCGATCCCACCCTCAACCTGACCTGCGACATCCTCGAGCCGGCGACCATGCAGGGCTACTCGCGCTGCCCGCGCGGCATCGCCAAGCGCGCCGAAGCCTTCCTCAAGTCCAGTGGCATCGCCGAACAGGCGTTCTTCGGCCCCGAACCGGAATTCTTCATCTTCGATTCGGTGCGCTACGCCAACGACATGGGCAACACCTTCTTCAAGATCGAATCCGAGGAAGCGGCCTGGAGCACCGGCACCAAGTACGAAGGCGGCAACACCGGCTACCGTCCGGGTGTGAAAGGCGGCTATTTCCCGGTCGCCCCGGCCGACACCCTGCACGACATCCGCTCGGAGATGTGCAAGACCCTGGAGCAGGCCGGCATCGAGGTCGAGGTGCATCATCACGAAGTGGCCAACGCCGGCCAGTGCGAGATCGGCACCAAGTTCAACTCGCTGGTGAAAAAGGCCGACGAGCTGATGACGATGAAGTACATCATCAAGAACGTCGCCCACCGCAACGGCAAGACCGCGACCTTCATGCCCAAGCCCATCGTCGGTGACAACGGCAGCGGCATGCATGTGCACCAGTCGCTGGCCAAGGGCGGCGTCAACCTGTTCACCGGCGACGGTTACGGCGGCCTGAGCCAGATGGCGCTGTGGTACATCGGCGGCATCTTCAAGCACGCCCGCGCCATCAATGCATTCTCCAATGCCGGCACCAACAGCTACAAGCGCCTGGTCCCGGGCTTCGAGGCGCCGGTGATGCTGGCCTACTCGGCCAGCAACCGCTCGGCTTCGTGCCGCATCCCGTGGGTGTCCAACCCGAAGGCGCGGCGTATCGAGATGCGCTTCCCCGACCCGACCCAGTCCGGCTACCTGACCTTCACCGCGCTGATGATGGCTGGCCTGGACGGGATCAAGAACCAGATCGACCCGGGCGCGCCCAGCGACAAGGACCTGTACGACCTGCCGCCGGAAGAGGAAAAGAACATCCCGCAGGTCTGTTCCAGCCTGGACCAGGCCCTGGACGCGCTGGATGCCGACCGCGAATTCCTCAAGGCCGGCGGGGTGATGAGCGACGACTTCATCGACAGCTACATCACCCTGAAGATGCAGGAAGTCACCAAGTTCCGCGCCGCGACCCACCCGCTGGAATACCAGCTGTATTACGGCATCTGAGTTCGTAGCGGCGATAGCGACGGAATACCCCTCCCACCCGTCGCTATCGCCGCGGTTTCTATTTCCGGATTCACGGCTGACCACTTTCCACAAGCAACACGGGACTTAGAACAACAGCAAACCGCAAATCCCTCTCCCACGTCGAATGCGGTTTCTGTTTTGTGTACGAAACCCGCCGGTCGCTTAGCAGGGCCGGTTCCACCCACCCACGGGTCGCATCCACACAGGAGCCTGCATGAAACTGATCACCGCCATCATCCGGCCGTTCAAGCTAGACGAGGTACGAGAGTCCCTGTCTCAAGCGGGCGTGTCCGGTATCACCGTCACCGAAGTGAAAGGCTTCGGGCGGCAGAAGGGCCATACCGAGTTGTATCGAGGCGCCGAGTACGTCGTCGATTTCCTGCCCAAGATCAAGATCGAAACCGTGGTCACCGACGAACGCCTGGATGCCGTGATCGAGGCCATCCAGCAGGCCGCCGGCACCGGCAAGATCGGCGACGGCAAGATCTTCGTCACCGCCATCGACCAGGTCATCCGCATCCGCACCGGCGAAGTCGGCGCGGACGCAATCTAACCCCACTCGGAGCCCCACATGAAGACTCGTCTTTTCTCCGGGTGGAAAACCCGGCTGCAAGTGATGTGCCTGGCAGCACTCTGCTGCGTGGCGCTGGGAACAGGTTTTGGCGCGATGGCGCAGGAAACCGCGGCACCTGCGGCAGAAACCCCCGCTGTGGTCGATCCGGGTGCAGCAGCACCCGTCGTCGATACCGCCGCAGCGGCCGCCACCGAAGCCGCGCCTGCCGAAGCGCCGGCACCCGCACCGTCCATCAGCAAGGCTGACACCGTCTGGGTGCTGATGTCGGCGGCACTGGTGATCTTCATGACCCTGCCTGGGCTTGCGCTGTTCTACGGCGGCCTGGTGCGTTCGAAGAACGTGCTTTCTATCCTCGTGCAGAACCTTGCGGTGTTCTCGCTGGTCGCCGTGTTGTGGGCGTTGTACGGCTACAGCATCGCCTTCACCGAGGGCACGCCGTTCATAGGCGGCTGGGACCGGGTGTTCGCGCACGGCCTCGACGCCGCCTCGATCGGGGCCACGTTCACCAAGGGCGTGTACATCCCGGAACTGGCGTTCTTCGTGTTCCAGGGCGCCTTCGCCTGCATTACCTGCGCACTGATCGTTGGCGCGTTCGCGGAACGGGTGAAGTTTGCCGGGGTGATGTTGTTCACCGTGATCTGGTTCACCTTCGCTTACCTGCCGATGGCGCACATGGTCTGGTTCTTCCCCGGCCCGGATGCGTTCACCGGCATCGACGTGGTCGACAGCGTGCTGGCCAAGTCCGGCTTCCTGTTCGCCAAGGGCGCGCTGGACTTCGCCGGCGGCACCGTCGTGCACATCAATGCCGCAGTCGCCGGCCTGGTCGGCGCCTACGTCATCGGCAAGCGCACGGGCTACGGGCGTGAGGCGATCAAGCCGCACAACCTGACCTTGACCATGGTCGGCGCCTCGATCCTGTGGTTCGGCTGGTTCGGTTTCAACGCCGGTTCGGCGCTGGAAGCGGGCGGCGTGGCCGCGATCGCCTTCGTCAATACCTTCCTGGCCACGGCCGCGGCGGTGGTGGCCTGGACGCTGGTGGAATGGGTCAGCAAGGGCAAGCCTTCGCTGCTCGGTGCGGCTTCGGGTGCGGTGGCCGGACTGGTCGCCATCACCCCGGCGGCCGGTTTCGTCGGCCTCAACGGTGCACTGGCCATCGGCGCCATCGCCGGCGTGCTCTGCCTGTGGGGCGTGACCGGCCTGAAGAAGCTGCTCGGCGCGGACGACAGCCTGGACGTGTTTGGCGTGCATGGCGTGGGCGGCATCACGGGTGCGCTGCTGACCGGCGTGTTCGCGGCGCCCAAGTTGGGTGGTGCGGGCATCTGGGACTACGTGACCGAAACCGCGTTGCCGGATTACGACATCGCTGGCCAGGTCTGGATCCAGGCCCAGGGCGTGCTGACCACGATCGTGCTGTCCGGCGTCGTGGCGCTGATCGCCTTCATGATCGTGAAGTACACCGTGGGCCTGCGCGTCAGCGAAGAATCCGAACGCGAAGGCCTGGACATCACTTCGCATGGTGAATCGGCCTACGAGGCCTGATGCCACGGCGGGGACGGCCTTGCACTAAACTGGTGCAATGTCGTCCCCGACCTTCAAGCCCGTGATTGCAGAGGGACCCAGCGCCGACGTGCTGAGAACGGCGGTCGCGTGGACAGACGCCGCGGGAGTGATCCTCGGGGTCAACGCCGCTTTCGCCCGCTGGATGGGCGTAAGTGCACGACGCCTGCTGGGGCAACCCCTGGCGGCATTGGAAATGGACGGCGATGCCATGGTGCGGCTCTTCCAGAATGAGCTCCTGCAGAACACCGATCGCGATGTGCTGCGCCTGCAGCGCATGGCGCTGGGCCTGCCGGGCGAAACCCAGCGCTTCGCCGAAGGATGGCTGTCGCGGATGGAAGGTGGCGGCTGGTTGCTGGAGGCGCATCCGCTGGACGAATTCCCCGCGCTCGACCCGACCCAGGTATTGCCCAACGCACTGGCTGCGGCGCTGAAAGGCCTGGCCCATGAACTGCGCAATCCGCTGGCCGGACTGAAGGGCGCGGCACAATTGCTGGCGCGTCGCGCCTTGCTGCGCGACGACAACGAGGACGAACGCGAACTGATCGGCCTGATCGAATCGGAAGTCGAACGCCTCAACGGCCTGCTTGAACAACTGCTGTCGCCGGCCCCGCAACGTCCGCATACCGCACTCAACATCCATGTGGTGCTGGAGCAGGTGCTGCGCCTGGCCGAGACCGAAGGCGGCTGGTCGGTGCGCGTGCAGCGCGACTACGACCCCAGCATTCCCGAGTTCCCCGGTGACGCCGATCGCATGACCCAGGCGGTGTGGAACCTGGTGCGCAATGCGATCCAGGCCGGCGCCACCAGCGTCACCCTGCGCACGCGGGTCGAACACGGTGTGCGCGTCCATGACCATCTGCACGCCATGGCCTTGCGGGTGGAGATCATCGATGACGGTCGCGGCGTGCCCGAGGAGCTGGCCGAACACCTGTTCCTGCCGCTGGTCAGCGGCCGCGCCGAAGGCAGCGGACTGGGCCTGGCCCTGGCCCAGCAGGTGGTGCGCGAGCACCGCGGCTCGCTGACCTACCGTTCGCGCCCGGGGCATACGGTGTTCACCCTGCTGCTGCCGCAACCGGAAGAACATCGCTTGGAAGGGCAGCGCCTGGAGGAGCAGCGCCATGTCCATTGATCCGGCCTCCTTTGCCCCGGCGGCGGCGAATACACAACGTATCTGGGTGGTGGATGACGATCGCTCGGTGCGGTTCGTGCTGGCGACTGCGCTGCGCGATGCCGGCTATGCGGTCGATGGCTTCGACAGTGCGGCATCCGCACTGGACGCACTGGACGCACGGGGCGCTTCGGGCCTGTCGGCTCCCGACCTGATATTCACCGATGTACGCATGCCCGGCGACGATGGGCTGGTATTACTGGACAAGTTGAAGCTGGCCCATCCGCAATTGCCGGTGATCGTGATGTCCGCCTATACCGACGTGGCCAGCACCGCCGGCGCATTCCGCGGCGGCGCGCACGAGTTCCTGTCCAAGCCATTCGACCTGGACGATGCCGTTGCCCTGGCCGTGCGCACGCTACCCGATGCCGGCGCCAAGCTCATCCCGGAACAGTCCTCCCAGCTGCCGGAAACCAGCGCCGGAAGCGCCGAACTGATCGGCGACACACCGCCGATGCGCGCGCTGTTCCGCGCCATCGGCCGCCTTGCCCAGGCACCGCTGTCCGTGCTGATCACCGGCGAAACCGGCACCGGCAAGGAACTGGTCGCGCATGCGCTGCATCGCGAATCACCGCGCGCGCGCAAGCCGTTCATTGCCCTCAACACCGCGGCGATTCCGGCTGAATTGCTCGAAAGCGAACTGTTCGGCCATGAGGCCGGCGCTTTCACCGGGGCCCAGCGCCGCCATGTCGGACGCTTCGAGCAGGCCCACGGCGGCACCCTGTTCCTGGATGAGATCGGTGACATGCCGCTGACTTTGCAGACACGGCTGTTGCGGGTGCTGGCCGAGGGTGAATTCTTCCGCGTCGGCGGCCGCGAACTGATCCGCGTGGACGTGCGCGTGATCGCCGCGACCCACCAGGAACTGGAGGCACTGGTTGCAGAAGGCCGCTTCCGCGCGGACTTGTTGCATCGCCTGGACGTGGTCCGCCTGCAATTGCCGCCCTTGCGCGAACGTCGCGGCGATGTGGCCCAGCTGGCGGAAAATTTCCTCGCCATCGCCTCGCGCAAGCTTGGCGCATCGGCCAAGCGTTTCGCCCAGCCTGCATTGGAAGCATTGCGGGCGCATGACTGGCCCGGCAACGTGCGCGAACTGGAAAACGTGTGCTGGCGCGTGGCTGCGATGGCGCCGGGCGAAACCATCACTGCCTTCGACCTGCAGGGCGCGCTGTCGACCGTGGCGACACCGGCGACGCACGGTATGGAATGGGATCAGGCCCTGGCCGTCTGGGCGAAAACCCGCCTGGACGAAGGCGCCGAAGGCCTGCACGCGGAAGCGCGCGGACGCCTCGATCGCGTCTTGCTTGAAGTCGCGCTGCAGTTCACCCAGGGCCGGCGCGCGGAAGCAGCGAGCAGGCTCGGCGTCGGCCGCAACACGGTGACGCGCAAGCTGGGACCAGGACGCAAGCGCAGTTAGTGGAAACAGCTGTGGGAGCGGCTTTGTGGGAGCGGCTTAAAGCCGCGAGCTCTTGATCTTGCTCTGTAGCCTGATTTCTTCATGCCGAGCGGAGCAGGAGCAGGAGCAAAGCAAAGCAAAGCAAAGCAAAGCAAAGAGCTCGCGGCTGGAAGCCGCTCCCACATTGAAGCCGCTGCCACATTGAAGCCACTCCCACATGTTGGTTGTTTCATCGCATCTGAACCGGGATGCGGGTACGGTTCATGCAAATCATCACCGGAGCAAGCCCATGCGTATCGCCTTGATAGCCATTGCCACTACCGTCTTTCTCGTCGCCTGCGGCACCACGCCCGAGCCCAAGACGACCGCTCCGTCGGCGCAAAGCGCGGCCAAACAAGCCGTCGCCAACCTTGCGTCCGCTTCCGGCAGTCTGGTCAGCGGCAAGGTCACGGTGACGCCAATGGCCGGTGGCGTGCACCTCACCGGCACCGTCGGTGGTCTGCCGGCCAACAGCACCCATGGCTTCCACATCCACGAGAAAGGCGATTGCAGCGCGGCCGATGCCAGCAGCGCCGGCCCGCACTTCAATCCGTCCGCCGCTGCGCATGGCAAGGCCGAATCGGGCGCGCACCATGCCGGCGACATGGACAACGTGGTCGCCAATGCTGAAGGCGTGGTCAGTCTCGACGTCCACGTCAGCGGCGTGACCCTTGGAGGCGGCGCAAGCAACGACATCGCCGGCCGTGCGCTAGTGGTGCATGCGGCACCGGATGATTACACCAGCCAGCCCGCGGGCAACGCCGGCGCGCGCGTGGCTTGCGGAGTGATCACCGTGACCCAATAAGCGATCCTGCAGGAGAGCGCGTAGGAGCACCTGTAGCAGCGACGTGAGTCGCGAATTGACGCTCCGATCAAAACCCCTCGCGAGTCACGTCGCTCCTTCGCGCATCCAGCCGCGGCTTCAGCCTTTCAGCGACTCACGTGCATCGGCAGCGGCTGGGCAATGGGCGAACGTCACCAGGATGCCATGCGCCTCCAGCACCGCGGCGAACTGGCGTTGGCGGGCCTGGAAGTATTCGTAGGCGCGTTCCAGTGCTGGCGCGTCGCCTGTCGCTGCCATTCCGTTGCGTTGCTGCCAGGCGCCGGGATCCAGCAGCGCGATCTGTACTTCGCCACCTGCATAGCGCAACAGCGGCTCCGGCGGCGCATCCAGCCATTGTTCCTCTTCCGGTGCCAGCACCGCTGTTTCGATCAACGGCCACAGCGGTTGCAGGCCCTGGTGCTGGTATTGCATGGCCATGATTGCGGTCAGGTCGTGCACGGTCAGGTAACGCGCGTGTTCGATGCGCGCACCGAAGCTTTCCTGGGCCAGCAAGGCAGTGTCGGCCGCGGCCATGCCGCGGTCCAGCAGCACTTCCTCGAAACTTTCCTGCAGCGCCCGCAGCGTTTCCGTCGCACCGCTGAGCAGGAACGGCAATACCCGCATCTGCCCACCCTGCAATCCCGCATCGGCGACCAAAGGTAGCGGCACCACCCCGTCGGAGTCCGCGCCAAACGCGATGACCCGCGGCCCCTGCTCGCCGCCCGGCGCACGCTGGCGCAACTCGTCCAGGCGCCGATGCAGCGGCCAGCCCGGACGCAAGACCTCGGCAGGATCGAAATGGGCCGCGGCGAAGACCAGGTCCAATGCGCTGGCGCCGGGAACCAGCTTTTCCAGGTCGCGCGCCAGCAGTTCCACCAACTCGCCCGCACGTTCCTGCGGCAATGCGGCGCAGGTCGGTGTGCCGCCGCTGGAAAGCTCCAACGCAAACACTCCCATCACATGTGCGCCCATCCCATGCACATCGCGCACATGAACAGCGAAGTCTGATTGGCCCATGGTCTTCCGTTTTCAGGTTGGCCCGCTGCCGGGTCGGCATTACACTGCAACATTATGCCCGCCGCACGTCGCGGACCGCGCATCCCGCCTTTATTCGCGAGGTTCCCCATGCCAGCACCCCGTCCCGTCGCCATTCTCGGTGGCGTCCGCATTCCTTTCTGCCGCCAGAACACGGCCTATGCGGATGTCGGCAACCTGGGCATGTCGGTGCGTACGTTGGGGGCGCTGGTGGAACGCTTCGGCCTGCACGGACAGCAACTGGGGGAAGTGGCGATGGGCGCGGTGATCAAGCATTCCAGTGACTGGAACCTGGGTCGTGAAGCCGCGCTTTCATCGGGGCTGTCGCCATTGACTCCAGCCATCACCCTGCAGCGCGCCTGCGGCACCAGCCTGGATTCGGTCATCCATATCGGCAACAAGATCGCCCTGGGCCAGATCGACTCCGGCATCGGTGGCGGTTCCGACACCACTTCCGAAGTCCCGATCGTGTACGGCCGGAAATTGCGCGCGCGCCTGCTCGCCGCCAATCGCGCCAAGAGCACCGGCGACAAGCTGAAGGCGCTAATCAAGGGATTCCGGTTCAGCGAACTGAAGCCCGAGTTTCCCGGCGTCGCCGAACCACGCACCGGCAAGAGCATGGGTGACCATTGCGAGGACATGGCCAAGGAGTGGAGCATCTCGCGCGATTCGCAGGACGAGCTCGCGGTTGCCTCGCACCACAAGCTGGCCGCAGCCTATGAGCGCGGCTTCTTCGACGACTTGATCGCACCTTTCCGCGGGGTCGCACGCGACAACAACCTGCGTCCCGACACTTCGCTGGAGAAGCTGGCGACCTTGAAACCTGCATTCGACAGGATCTCCGGCCGTGGCACCCTGACCGCCGCCAATTCCACTCCACTCACCGACGGCGCTGCCGCAGTGTTGTTGGCCAGCGACGAGTGGGCGCAGGCGCATGGCCACGAACCGCTGGCCTACCTGCGCGACGCGCAATCGGCGGCGGTGGACTTCGTGCATGGCGAAGGCCTGTTGATGGCGCCGACGATTGCAGTGCCGGAAATGCTCAAACGCCACGGCCTGACCCTGCAGGATTTCGACATCTACGAAATCCATGAAGCCTTTGCCGCGCAGGTGCTGTGCACGCTGCGTGCGTGGGAGAGCGAGGACTACTGCAGGAATCGCCTCGGCCTCGACGCGCCCCTGGGCAAGATCGATCCGGCGAAGATGAATCCCAATGGCTCCTCGCTGGCCACCGGCCATCCCTTCGCCGCCACCGGCGCGCGCATCGTCGCCACCGTGGCCAAGGAGCTGAAGCAACGCGGTGGCGGCCGAGCGCTGGTTTCCATCTGCACCGCCGGTGGCATGGGCGTAGTGGCGATCCTCGAAAGATAATTAAATAGAATCAATAACTTGCAAACTGTCAATTTACTACTAATTTCACTACAAATTAGTAGTTCCGCAGGATGAGACAAGCGCACCGCACAGCGTCGGTCACAAACCATGTGGCCGACCATGGCATGACTCGACTGTCGTGGGAGCGGCTTCCAGCCGCGAGCTCTCGCTTTGTTGGCGCTTCCCACAGGCCTGATCACCCGCATTGAAGTCACTCGTGGCTGGAAGCCGCTCTCGCGGGACGGCGCAGCGCTTGCGAGTCGCGTGCTGGACAAGGAATGTAGGCGAGTACGGAAAGACACTCGGCTGGTCGAAGACCAGGGAAAGCGGGTGTATCGGCATTTTCCGCTGGAAACCTTCGCGCCGCCGCAGGAGCCTTGGCGCTCGGAGTTGACGGGAGTTTCTTTACGGAATTGTCAGGCGCCGGGCGAGAGGATTCGGGCTTGGCGAACTTCATAAACAAACTCTGGCGCATTGGCGTACTGCAGGGCCCTGTCCCAAAGCGGATTTGTACGGTCGAGAAGATTGTCCGCCAGAGCTTTTATCTCCGGTGGTGCGTCATCCCTAAAGTAGCCTTCGCTGCCCGCATTCTTGTCATAGCTGACACCTTTGATCTCGAATTTGACGGGCGAGATCTTTTTGGCTTTTTCCTGCTCGATGTCCGTGTGTGCCGTTTCCCAGGTTATGGCACGTGTCATCAAGTAGTAGGCGCGTTCATCAAACTTTCCGTTGGCCGTGTAATCCGAGCGCGGCGGATATTTGGGATGAATCTTTCTTTTGAACAGGCCGCCTAAAACAAATCGGAAGTGCATGTTATCGGGAGACATCTCATAGCGACGGCATTTGACAACATCAACCCAGTGGCCTTGTGCCTGCGCGAGATGATTTTTCACTAGAAGTACGGCAAATGCTTCTTCAGTGCTTGCGTACTCGCGATACCTTTTGAGTAGCTTTTCATCCATGGGTGGTTTGCCGGGAGAATGAGTGCACGGTGCCTAACTATGGATTGAGTCCGTCTGAGTTCAGCCGCGCAGGCGCGGCACTCCATGCTCGTCGCGTTCTTCCACTACCGCCTCGTCGAAGATCTTCTGCTTCAGATCGCGGCCAGGCAGTTCGGCGGTGGCTTCGCCGCGTTTCGCGTTGAGCGCGTTGGCGTAACTGCGGCGCGCAAGTTCTTCCTGTCCTGCTGCGGCAAAACCATGGCCGAGTTCTTCCCAGGCATCGGCGCTGGCACCCTGGGCGAGCGCGCGATGAAGGAATTCCTGCGCCTGTGGCCACTGGCCTTGTTGGCGCGCCAGTTGCGCCAGGGTCACCAGCAATGCCGGGCTGGCGGGGTGCGCCTGCAGCCAGCGTTGCGCGCTGGCGCGCCGCGAATCGAGTTTGCCAATGGGCAGGCGACCGTACAGCGCAATCAGCGATTCATCCCAGTGGGCGTCGACGGCTTGTTCCAGGCTGCGTGCGGCCGCATCGTCCCAGCGCAAGGCGGCGGCGCGTTCGGCATAAGCGGCGACGATGGCCGCATCGGTGCGCAACGGCTTGGGCATGGTTTCCCAGCGCTCCGCGAGTACGTTGGCATCGCTGGCTTCGTGCAGGGCTCGTGCGGCAAGTTGCGCTTCGAGTGCCGCATGCTCGGAAGGCGACAGCGCCTGTTGTTGCTTCAGTGATCCAAGCAAGCCATACGCCTCGCCGGCGCGGCCGCTCGCGACCATGGCCTGGGTGCGTAGCGCGAGTCCGCGCGGCGGCAACGGTTGCGCGGCAGGCGAGTCGAGTGCGAGCAAGGCTTCGGCGGGATTCTGCCGGGCCAGGGCGCGATCGGCCGTGGCCAGCGCATGCGCGGTAGCGCTGCGTTGCGCGAGTGCGGCAAGGTGGACCTGCGCGGCGGCCTCATCGCCGCGTGCGTCGGCGGCGCGCACCGCCGCGGTGCGTGCAATGGTACCTACTTCGTCGTCTTCCGCCGCGCGCTGCAGCAGCTTTTCGGCGCGCAGCCAGTGGCCGCCATGCAGCGCTTCCAGTCCTTCGGTCAGGCGTGCGCGCGATTGCTTGCGCCGATAGCGGCCCCAGGCATGGAACGGCAGGGTCAGCAATTTCCACGCCAGCCACAGCAACAGGAAGCAGGCGGCGATGGCGAGCAGGGCGCCGGGCAGGCTCGCGTTGAGGTCGTAGCCGCCGGCACGCACGAACACCTCGCCCAGGTCGCGCGCGCTGTCCCGCGCCAGCCATTGCGCGCCGAGCACGCCGGTCAGCAACAGCAGCAGCAACACAACCACGGTGCGAAAAACCTTCATCGTTCCACCTTCAGGCTGGGGGCGGTTGATTGTGGACCGACGCTGATGGGCGGGGGCGGAAGGGAGACGCCGGCGTTGCGCAGCAGGCGTAGTTGCTGCAGCGTGCTGCCCAGGATCGGTTGTGCTGTTTGCAATGGGATGCCACGCAAGGTTTTCAATTCGGCGCGGCGCTGGCGCAGGGCGACCGAATCAGGCCACAGGCGCGACAGCCAGCCATCGATGCGGCCGATCGAGGCGCGAAACGCTGCAGTGTCGTCGCGCTCCAGCGCGGCGCGGGCCAGGCCCAGCTCGATCTGCAGGGCCGCTTCGCCCGCAGCGCGCTCGCTCGGCGCGACGACGGTATCGCCCTGGCTCCGCCTCACTTCCACCAGTGGCGCGAGCGCGCGCTGCCAGGCCGGGCGCTCGGCAGCATCCGCGCTGGGCGTCCGTTGCGGCAGTGTGCCCAGGGCCGCGGCGAAACCCTCCAGTTGTGCGGCAATGGCCGCGCGTGGACCGCTGCCCAGTGCATCAAGGACGGCACGTTCCTGGGCCAGTGCCTGGCGCAGGTTGAGCAGGCGCGGATCGTCCACGCCTTGCAGCACGCCGTCGGCCAACAGGTAGGCCCGGCGAGCGCCTTCCAGGTCATTGGCAACGGTCAGCCGCTGCTGCGCCTGGCTCAGCAGCAGTTCCAATTCGTCCAGGCGAAGGGCCTGGGCGCCGTGGCGGGTGGGGTCGGCTAGTTTGGAGACACTGTCTTCCAGCAGTGCGCCGCGCTGGCTCAGGCCCAACACTTCGTCACGCAGCACGCGGTTGGTGGCCGCCGCGTCCTGG
Source organism: Pseudoxanthomonas sp. (assembly GCA_039932615.1). Classification (GTDB taxonomy): domain Bacteria; phylum Pseudomonadota; class Gammaproteobacteria; order Xanthomonadales; family Xanthomonadaceae; genus Pseudoxanthomonas_A. Next base: position 8,260 of record JBDTPP010000026.1, on the reverse strand, counting down.
ATGCGCTGGGTTTGCGCGCGCTGGTCGCGGCGCAAGACTTCGATACGTTGTTCAAGAGCAGTCATGCGCTGTTCGGCGCTGGCACTGGCGACCTGGATGCGGGTTTCCCGTGCCTGCCAAGCGGCCCAGCCGCGCCAGGTCACGAACCCCAGCAACACCACCAAGAGCAGCAGCACGATCGATCCGGCGCGGCCGCGTGCTGGGGCGGAGAGGGTCGTTTCTTCAGTCACGCCAGCGTCCTTGTCCTGAGTCGGTTATCTGCCATGCGAATGCTAACGGAAGCGACGCGCCATGGCGGCAAGTAATTGGCGCGGGCGCGGTCCTTCGGCCAGTTCCACTTCATTAAAGCCTGCCTCGCGCGCGATCCGCTGCAGTCGTGCGCTTGCCGCCATCGCCGGCGCGGCGCGCAGCCGCGCCAGAATGTCCGCCGGCGCCTGCGCCAGCACGTGCCGCAACGCGCCTTCGCTGGTCAAGGCAAGGAAGGCGGGTGCCTGCAGTGCACGCAGCCGGCGCAATGCGAAGGGCGACAGCGCGATCGGTTCGCGCGCGTACACGTCCGCACGCAGGAGCCGTGCGCCGCGCTCGCGCAAGGTGGCTGCGAGCAAACTGCGGCCTTCCGGTGCGGTCACCAGCCCGACGTCGATGCCGGGGAGGTCCTGCAACGCTGGCAGTTCCAGCAGGCCTTCGCTATCCATGCGTGCAGGCGATTGAATGCAAGTCACGCCTGCGCGCTGCAATGCGCGCGCGGTGCCGCTGCCGACCGCGATCCAGGCCTGGTTGGGTCGGGGATGGAATTCCAGCAAGGCCGCGGCGGCGCGCACCGCCGCGGGACTGGTGAACAATACCCGCGGCGCGTCCAGCGCGACGCGCAACGCGGCGCGCGCGGCATCGTCGGTATGCAACCGCAGCTTCCATGGCGACAACGCGATCACGCGCGCGCCGTGCGCGGCGGCAGCGCGTCGCAACGCAGCGTGCTCACCCTGGGGGCGCAAGGAGATGACGTACCATCCGGGCGATTCGTTGAAAGCCATGAGGAGATGATCGCAGATGGAAGCGGGTTCAAATAAGGGTGCTTCAAGAGAAGGTGCTTCAAAAGTGGGTGCCTCAATAGAAGCTGCGCTCGAAACCCTGCGCGACTACACGAGCAACCTGCCGCCGCTGGCCGCAATCCAGGCCCGGGTCGCCGCCTACGACGGGCATCGCCTGAGCCTGACCGCGCCATTGCCGGCAAATGTGAACGACAAGGGCAGCGCTTTTGGCGGCAGCATGACTTCGTTGATGACCTATGCCGGTTGGGGTCTGATCACCCTGCAGTTGCAACAGGCCGGGGTGCGGGCCGATGTGTTCGTCGCCGACAGCACGGTGCGTTACCTCAAGCCGCTGTACACGGAGCTGCGGGCCGAAGCGATGCTGGCGCCGGAGCAGTCCTGGGAATTGTTCCTGGCAACGCTGGCCCAGCGCGGACGGGCCCGCATCCATCTGCAGGCCCGCATCACCCTGGCTGAAGGCGAAGTCATGGCTGATCTGGCCGGCCGCTACGTGGCCATTGCGAAAGGGTAGGATGCAGCGCTTGCAACGATTGGGGGCGGACGGATGCGCAGAGGACTGAACCTGTTGGCAGTGTTGATGCTGGTGCTGCTGGTGGCGGCGCCGGCCCATGCCTTTGGCAAGCGCAAGAAGGGCGGCCAGCTGGATGCGGTGCAGACGGCGTATGCCGCCGCCATCCGCTGGGGCGAATTCGAAGAGGCCTGGGAATACCTGGACCCCGCCTATCGCGACGCACACCCGATGACCGAAATGGGTTTCGAGCGCTACAAGCAGATCGAGATTTCCGGTTATACCGACCGTGGCAGCGTCGCCGGGGCCGACGGCAGCGTGGTCCGCAATATCGAATTGCGGGTGATCAACCGGCACACCATGGCCGAGCGCAGCCTGCGTTACCGCGAACAATGGCGCTGGGACCCGGAAGCCAAGCGCTGGTGGATGGTGCTGGGCCTGCCGGATTTGTGGGACGGGGAATAGGGCGGGAGCACAGGATTACCCCTGTAGCGAGGACTGCGTGGGATTTGTTGCGGGTTTCCAGCACCTTGACACAAGGAGGCAAAGCGCAAGACGCCTCCCTCACTCCTCACCGCTCACAACTCGTTCCTCCCTTCTCGTTCCTCCTCCCCTCCCCCGCCTATGCGACAATCGCGGCCCGTTTTACAGCCGTCCCCTACCCAGTGAATTTCGAACAACTGCAGGCGTTTGCCAGCTCCTCGCCCATGCTGTCGCTGGCCCTGGCCGGATTGACCATCGCCCTGATCGTCACCGAGGTTGCGCAGCTTTTCCGCGGCTACAAGGCCTTGCGGCCGGCCGAGCTGACCACGCTGATCAACCGCGACAATGCGCTGGTGGTGGACTTGTCGGCCAACGGCGACTTCGAAAAGGGCCATATCGCCGGTAGCCGCAACGTCGCGCCCAGCCAGTTCGATCCGGAAAACAAGCTGCTGGCCGCGGCCAAGCAATTGCCTGTCGTGGTGGTCTGCCGCAATGGCCAGGCTTCTGCCGGCGCGGCCAAGCGCCTGAAGAAGGCCGGCTTCGAGCAGGTGTCCTGGCTGGACGGCGGTATCGCCGCCTGGCAGCAGGCCGACCTGCCGCTGGTCAAGGGCCGCTGAACTCCCGCATACCGTTGCCGTGCCCTTGAACCCGGGCTGGCGCGTCGCCATCCCGTGAGATAATCACCCTCTTTTTCCATCCAGATTTACGGAGTACGTCCATGTCCGACGAAACCACCAACGGCGCCATCGCGCCCGCCGAAGCCACCGGCCCCGCCTTCACCGTCGAGAAGATCTACGTCAAGGACGTGTCCTTCGAAGTGCCAGGCGCGCCTGCGATCTACAGCGAGAACGTGCAGCCGGAACTGCAGCTCAACCTCAACCAGAGCGTGCAACGCCTGAATGAGACTGCGTTTGAAGTCGTCCTGGCCGTGACCCTGACCTGCAAGGCTGGTGACAAGACCGCCTATGTGGCCGAAGTCAAACAGGCTGGCGTGTTCGGTATCGCCGGGCTGGAGCCGCAGGCGGTCGATGGCCTGCTCGGCACCCAATGCCCGAACATCCTGTTCCCGTACATCCGCCAGATGCTCAGCGACCTGATCCAGGCCGGCGGCTTCCCGCCGTTCTTCCTGCAGCCGATCAACTTCGACGGCCTGTATGCCGAAACCCTGCGCCAGCGTGCCGCCCAGGCCGAAGGTGGCGAGCTGGCCAACACGGAAACAGTCGGCAACGCCTGATATCTTTTCCTCTCTCCTTGTCGCACCCGTAGGGTGTGCAAGGCTGAGAGGGTGGCCGAAGGCCAGGAGAAGGTTCCGCTTTTGACTTCCCTTGGCCGCAGTGCGCGCAGGGGAATTCAATGACGCAAATCCTGAAAGTTGCAGTACTTGGCGCGGGCTCCTGGGGCACCGCACTGGCCGCCTTGATGGCCCGACACGGGCATGACGTGGTGTTGTGGGGCCGCGATGCGCAGGCTGCCATCGCCATTGACCGGCAGCATGAAAATCCGCGCTACCTGCCCGGCATCGCCTTGCCGGACACGCTGCGCGCGACCTCCGACTTCGCCGCTTCGTTGCGCGACGCCGATCTGGTGCTCGTGGTCGTGCCCTCGCATGCGTTCACCGAGACCATGCACCTGCTGGCGCCACTGCGTCCTTGCGCAGCCGGGGTGGCTTGGGCAACCAAAGGCTTCGAGCCGGGTTCCGGGCGCTTCCTGCATGAAGTGGCCGAGGACATCCTCGGTCCACAGGTGCCACTGGCCGTGGTCACCGGTCCTTCGTTTGCCAAGGAAGTGGCGCTGGGCCTGCCCACTGCGGTGACGGTGCATGGCCAGGATCCGGTATTCGCCCAGCGCGTGGCTGACGTGCTGCATGGGCCGGCGTTTCGTGCCTATACCGGCGACGACATGGTCGGTGCCGAACTCGGCGGGGCCATGAAGAACGTGCTGGCGGTAGCTACCGGCGTAGCCGATGGCATGCAATTGGGCCTCAACGCGCGCGCCGGCCTGATCACCCGTGGCCTCAACGAGATGCTGCGCCTGTCCGCGGCGATCGGGGCCAAGCCGGAAACGGTGATGGGCCTGGCCGGGCTGGGCGACCTGGTACTGACCTGCACCGGCGACCTCTCCCGCAACCGTCGCCTGGGCCTGGCCCTGGGTCGCGGCCAGTCGCTGGGCGATGCAGTGCGCGAGATAGGCCAGGTGGTCGAATCCGTGCAGACCGCCGATGAAGTCATGCGTCAGGCCGACCGCCACGGCATCGACCTGCCGATTTCCAGTGCGGTACGCGATGTGCTGCATGGCGACCTGAGCCCCGCCGCGGGCCTGCAGCAGCTGTTGGCCCGGGAGCAGAAGCCGGAATACCCGGAAACCCTGTTCAAGGATTGAACCGGAAAAGATCGTCGCCGGCGCAGGAGCGCCAGATGAGCGCGAGCTCGTGCTTTTTTCGACTGCGTCACGAAGTGCTCGCGCCGATGGGGCGCTCCTACATAAAAAAAGCCCGGCACTAGGCCGGGCTCAGGGTGCGACGCGGAGAGAGAGGGACGCGTCGCGTTACGGGGTTTGCGAATTTAATAGCAGACAGACCGTATAACCAAGTGAACCGGATGTTCCGGCTTCGTTACCAGACGGCCCGTTACCAAGTGAAGCGCGGTCCCACGAACCATTGGGTATCGTTGTCGGCGAATTTGACGTCGCCGGTGATGCCCCAGTTGGGGTTGAATTTCACCTGCGCGCCCAAGCGGCCATAGAAGTCGCCGTCGTAGTCCTTGCCGTCTTCATAGCCGGCCATGGCATAGCCTTCCACGAACGGGGTGAGTCCGGCGCGCACGCCCACTTCGGCGCTGTAGCCGTCCAGGCTGTCGCCGGGGAAGCGCACCGCGCCCACGGTGTAGTCGTCGCCGTTGAATTTTTCGTAGGCAATGCGGGTCACCAGATCGACTTTCTGCGAGATCTCGTGGTTGTAGCCCAGGCCCAGGCGCCACTGGTCGTAACCGTAGTTGACGTGCTTGAAGTCCTGCTGGTTGTAGCTGCCAAAGACGTGGAAATTGGGTGCGATGGCGACCGAGCCATTCAAGCCCCAGCCGTCGGAGTCGGGACCCTTGTCCAGATTGGTGGCGGTGTAGCCGCCCTCTACATAGTTGTAGGAAACGCCTTCGGCCGCGGAAGCCGCGGTGCTCAGAGCCAGGGCGGGCAAGGCGAGCAAGGTCAGGGCAAGCAAGGACTTCTTCATTTCAATGAACCTCTTTGGATTTATGGTTATTAGCCAGCGCTGAGGCTTCAAGCCGTTCGCAGCCGGTCTGTGAAGTATCCGTTAAAGCGCCTCAACCCCCACTGAATACCAAACTAACCAGTACATAAACTATTGAGCGTTTCGCGGAACTAATCCCGGAACGGAAGTGCGGACGTTCCCGGCGCACGGGAAAGCGCAGATGCAGCGTCAGGCGCCGCCGGCAAATCCGGACTGGCGCCAGACTTCGAAGACCACCACCGCAACACTGTTGGAAAGATTGAGGCTGCGGTTATGCGGGCGCATCGGCAGGCGCAGGCATTGTTCCGGCGGCAGGTTCTGCAGCACCTCGGCGGGCAGGCCGCGGGTTTCGGGGCCAAACAAAAGTGCATCGCCGGCAACGTAGCGCGGCTGGTCATGGCGCTGGCTGCCGCGGGTGCTGAGTGCGAACAGGCGTTTTGGTGCGATCGCGACCAGAGCTGCTTGCAGCGTGGCGTGGACCTGCAGCGTGGCGTACTCGTGGTAATCCAGGCCGGCGCGTCGTAGCTGCTTGTCCTGCAGGTCGAAGCCCAAAGGCTCGATCAGGTGCAGCCGCGCGCCGGTGTTCGCGCAGAGGCGGATCACATTGCCGGTGTTCGGTGGAATCTCCGGCTGGTACAGCAGCACGTCCAGATCAAGTGCGCCGGGTGTTTCGGTGTCGATATCCATTGCGTGGATTCTACGGCGCCGCCTTCAGCGTGGGCGCGGTCCGGCAATGGCTGCGGTGAGGCTTGAAGCGGTTGTTGCGTTGAACGAAACGTTCGTTGTTTCAGTGCTTGCTTCAAGCGATCAGCGCGCAGCCAGCTGCTGGGCCAGGGCGGTGACACCCACGGCTACCATCTGCATGTCTTCGACCGAGGGACGCACGGTCACGACCGGCATGTCGACCACGCGGGCGGTGTTGTCGGCCAGGAAATAAGCCAGGTCCTGCGCAGCTGGACGCACGGTAACGGCGGCCAGGTCGACGATCTTGTGGGCCTGGAAGTAGGCGGCATCTTCAAGGGATGCATGTACGGTGACGGCCGGGAGGTCGACGATGCTGTTCTGGGTCGGCGCACCGGCGGCCGGAGCGAAGGTCGCGTTGGAAGAATGTGCGGCAACCAGTGAACCGGCAACAAGCGCGAACAGGGCAGCGGCGGACAGCGGGATCAGGGTCTTCGTGTTCATGGTGTTGGGCCTCGTTAGTGACGTTGTTGGGTGGTGTGGTAGTAAAGTAGTACACCTAATCAGATCAGTCAAGCGGAACTTTTACTTTGAGTTCCTTTATTCAGCCAATAGTCAGCTTTGCGTGTGATCAGTTGGTGCTTACGGGCTATAAAGCAGGGGCCGTGCCAACGTCAACAGATTGATTTTCAAGGAAATAAAAAGATAAGTTAGTGTCCGCGGTGTCCGCTTTTCGTGTCCGCCAGGCAACTGTCAGGCGCCCGGACGTCTACTCATTGCCGGTGTCACCCCGTTTCACGAGCGAATCGGAACCGGCAGGCAAGCCGTGTGGACATGGCTTTGAGATGCGGTTCAGGCCACCGGGGTTGAATGCGCGGGCAGCCGCCTGCGAGCGGCTGCGCTTACCAGGGCAGGGCTTGCCCCTGCCAGTCGAGGAAATGGCCCGAATCGCCAGCCTTCAGGCTTTCTATCACCCGCAACAGGCCGGCGACCGAGTCGTGTGGGGTCAATTGCGCGCTGTGTCCGCCCATGTCGGTGCGCACCCAGCCAGGGTGCAGGGCCACAACTTTGATCTGGCGAACCGCCAGTGCCTGGCACAGAAGCGAAGTCGCCATGTTCTGCGCGGCCTTGCCGATGGCGTAGCTCGGCGTGCGGAACTCCTGGCGCAATCCAATAGACCCGATTTCCGACGAGATGTTGGCTACCGTGCCGCCCGCGGCAAGTTGCGGGAACAGTGCCTGCACCAACAGGAACGGCCCAAGGGCATGGGTTCGGAAACTGTTTTCAAGATCGCTCGCCTGGACCGTTCCGAAACGTTCCCCGCCGCGCAGGACGCCGGCGTTGTTGATCAACAAGTGGAGCGGATGCTTGTCGGTAAGCAGTGCAAGCTCGTTGACCAGGACCGCGTGGCTGTCGGGTTCGGCCACATCCAGCGGAACCACCTGCAGGCGACCCGGGTATTCGCCGGCCAAGGCATTCAATGCGTTGGCCTCGTCCGGATGGCGGCACGTGGCGATGACCCGGTCGCCGCGCGCCAGCAGTTGCCGGGTGAATTCCAGGCCCAGGCCGCGATTGGCCCCCGTTACCAGACAAAAACGTGTGGCCATGCCCGCCCTCCTCTCGCACCCATGCCTTGTGGCCTAGTGTAAAGAACGCGCCCGGCCGCTAGCATCAGCGGTCAGCTGCCGGTTTCTTCTGCAACTATCGGCGACAACAACTTTACTGCCGCAACTACAAGGGAGTGTCCGATGACCTTTTCCACCCGCCCGCTGCGCCGCCCGCGCGCCGCCTTGCTTGCCGTCGCCCTTTCCACTGCGATGGGTGGCCTGTATTTCGCGCCGGAAGCAGCGCAGGCCAGGCCTGCAGCAGCGGCCGAGGTCGATATTGCCTACCAGGAATTCACCCTGCCCAACGGCCTGCGAGTGATCGTGCATACCGATCGCAAGGCCCCGATCGTGGCGGTCAACGTCTGGTACCACGTCGGCAGCAAGGACGAACCGGCGGGCCGCACCGGCTTTGCCCACCTGTTCGAGCACCTGATGTTCAACGGCTCGGAAAACGCCCCGGGCGAATTCTTCAACCCCTTCAAGCAGGTTGGCGCCACCGGCCAGAACGGCACCACCAATTCCGACCGCACCAACTATTTCGAAAACGTACCGACCACGGCGCTGGACATGGCCTTGTGGATGGAGTCCGACCGCATGGGCCACCTGGTCGGCGCAATCGACCAGAAGACCCTGGATGAACAGCGCGGCGTGGTCCAGAACGAGAAGCGCCAGGGCGAGAACGAGCCGTACG
>JBDTPP010000025.1:0-30130 GCA_039932615.1 Pseudoxanthomonas sp. | reverse complement strand
GGCCGCGGCGTGGTGTCGCCTGGGGCAACGACGCCGCCGTTGGCGTACGACAGCGGCTCGCCTGGTGACTGTTCGAAGATGTCGCCGCGCCACTCGGCGCCGTAGGACAGCGTCAGCGGATAGGCCAGGCCCAGGGCCAGCAGCTTGTTGAAGTCCAGGTTGAGCACGTGCTGCTTGATCTGCAGCGCACCTGCGTGGAACTGGGTCGGCGAGGTCGGGCCTAGGCTGCGGTTCAAGGTGTTCTTGATGTCAAAGGTAAGTTCGTTGGAGCCATAGGTATAGCTGAGATCGATGTTGGTGCCATCGGCGGTGAAGCTCTTCAGGCCACCCACGAAACCGTAGTCCGTCGAGACATTGTTGATCTGCGGCAGGAAACCATCGGGATAGATCGAAGGGATGTTCGAAGGCGCGCCGGCCGGTCGGAAGAAGCCGTTGGAAAGCGTGTCGCGCTTGGTGTATAGGCCGTAGGAGTAGAGGGTGAGAGTGTCGTCCAGCGTATATTCCGCGTTGTAGCTGCCCGAACGACTATCGACTTCGGGATCGCCCTGGCGCTCCACGACCTTGCCGAGCGGAGCCTGCACGGGGGTCGGTGTGCCAATGGTGAACGGGCGCGCGCGATCTGTGTTGTCCTGATGGCCAGCCTGCGCAGCCAGGTGTACGAAGCCAGCGTCCCCCAGCTTGAAGCCGGCATCGGCAAGCCCTTGCCATTGCTTGCCGTCGCCGGCACTGGCCTGGCCATAGGTACCGCTGGTGCGCCCGCCCCTGTTGCTATTCTTCAGCACGATGTTGATGACCCCGGCGATCGCGTCAGAACCGTACTGGGCGGAAGCGCCGTCCCGCAAGACCTCGACCCGCTCGATGGCGGCAATCGGGATCGTGTTCAGATCGACAGGCGAAGAACTGCGGCCCTGGGTGCCATTGACGTTGACCAGGGCGCCGGTGTGATAGCGCTTCCCGTTGATCAGCACCAGCACATGGTCGGGTGCCAAGCCACGCAGCTGCGCCGGGCGTGAAGCGTCAGACCCGTCGGAAATGGCAAGGCGCGGGAAGTTCAGCGACGGCAGGGCGCGTGACAGCGCAGTTGCGAGTTCGGGAGTGCCGGTGGATTGCAGGATTTCCGGAGTGATGATATCGATCGGCGACGTCGATTCGGCGACGGTACGGTCGCTGGTACGAGTGCCGGTGACCACGATGGTATCCAGGGTGTTAGCCTGTTCCCTGGTTTTATCAGCCAGAATGGTTTCTGAAAATGCCGGAGCAGGTGCCAATACAATCAGCAGCGCCAGCAAAAGAGGATGGCGCGGATACTTTTTCACAGACATTGAGGTTCCTGACGGTCAAGAATGATAGAAATAGAAGGTTTACGCTTGGCGCGGCGCGAGCGCGTCCAACGAGGAGTTTGCCGGTAAGTGCGCGACGGCAGAACACGGGAACAAGCGTCGCGAGCCATGCCATCGTATTGAATGATGGGTGGCTTCCTTAAGTATCAAACGTGAGGTCCAACCGCTAACCAAAGGGAGGGTTGCCTTGGGATTTGGCGAAACCGTTTGCCTGAATGCTGGGCTGGCGAACAAAATCGCGCCCGGCCGTCCGGCTTCATGGACTGTAGCGGCTAACCGCTATCGGGTCCCTACGCAGGGTGTCCTTAAGCAGGTAGCCGGTCGTACCGGAAGACAACGCGTCGGGTGGCTGCACGTCCTCCGCGTCGCTCGCTCGCGCACGGCGGCCGGATCATCGACTGCAGCATTCGTATCGTCTTGTCGGTCCAGGTGCCAGATCGCTTTATCCGGCCTCGAAGATAGGACGCACCTAAATTTCGACATCAAACACGCCGAACAGTGGTCCGTGGGCGCGCACCGGAATGCCGGGTCTGTTGATGCTCTCACGCGCAGATCTCTCATCTCCGAGGCTGCGCGACTGCCGTTGCAATGCAACATTCCGAGGAATAACGATTTATTCACGATTGTGTTGCACCCGCGGTGGGTTAGGCAGCAAGCCGGGCCAGACGTTGACCCCGCGCATGCGTTATGTTCAAGGTCTGGCGAAACCTGGATCTGTACCCTCCCAGACGACAGTCCTCGGGCATGCCTGGCAATCAGCTGCGCTCGCGAGCGCAGCAGCATCTCCCCCACATAATCCTGCCGTGGAAGGGTGCAGGCGCCGGTAGGCTCCCGTTGCCGCTTTACCCAACTAAAGTCATTGGCAGCCACTGACCATTTGCGGCATTCTGGAACAGCAGGCACGCCCACAATGAGGTCCAATGTGTCGATACCTGGACCGCAGAAATTCAATGGTGCAGTTGATGTCCCGCCCCCAGCATGATGTAACCGGCTGCGACGCAGAACGCCAAAACGAACTGCTGTGGCAGATGGTCGAGGATATTTCAGGGAACCTGGCCCTCGAGCCACTCCTTGTTCGCATCATCGAGGGAGCTTGCACCTTGATTGGCGCCCATGACGGTGCCATCGGCCTCTATGATTGCGAATTGGACTGCATCCGAACGGCCGCGAGCAGGAACATTCCCGAGAATGAGTTGAGCCTGTCGCTTCCCAGGGGTCACGGCCTGATGGGGCGTGTGCTCGAACTGGATTCGCCGGTGTACTGCCGTTATGGGGATCTGCCCCATCCTGTACGGACATCAGCCAAGGACATGCACATGTTGGGCGTGCCGGTTCGTGTGCACGGAGAGTTGATCGGTGTTTTCGCGATTTCGGTCTTGCCCAGCGCGGAGCTTGCGGTGGCTGCGCAGTCGCTGCTCGAGCGATTCGCCAAGCACGCCGCGTACGCGATCGACAATGCACGAAAGTCCGCTGTTGAGAGGCGTCGCACGCTGCGCTTCGAGTTGATCGTTCGCGTCGCGGGAATCATCGCTTCCGGATCCGACATAGAGGTAAAGCTTGCCAGTGCAGCGGATGCCATTCATGAGATCCTGGGTTTTCCCAACGTCGAAATATCCCTCCTGGATGTCAACGACACCGAAGTCCTTGAGCTGAGGATTCGCGGAGGCAGCTACAAGAGCTTGGGTGCCCGCGTTGGTAGGATGTCGGTCGAGCAAGGAATTACAGGCGCCGCGGTGCGCGAGCGTCGCGCACAGATCGTCAATGATGTGAGCAAGGATCCGCGCTATGTCCACCCCATGGGAGTCGAGATTCCGCGGGCCGAGCTGGCGGTGCCGATCCTGTTCGCGGACGAGGTACTGGGTGTTGTCAATGTCGAGGGGCCACGAACATTCGATGAGCTGGACATGCAAAGTCTGGTGGTGGTCGCAGAGCATCTCGGCCTCGCAATCCAGAGCGCCAGATTCGCAGATGAATCTCGACAGCTTGCCCTGCTCGAAGAGCGACAACGTCTCGCACGTGAATTGCACGACAGCGTGACCCAGATCCTTTCTTCGATACGGATGATCAGCCAAACCCTGACAGATGCATGGAAAAGGGACCCTGTCGAAGGAGAGGCTCGTACCCATCGATTGAGCGAACTGGCACAGATGGGTTTCCTGGATTGTCACGAATTGCTCAATGAGCTCAGTCCGGTGCCCAGCTCTCGGCGCATTCAGAACGAGAGCGAACGATTTCTGACTCTGATCCGTGCCGACACATTAATTCCACAGGCACCCGGTTTGGAAAAAGCGGTGGATGCGCACGTTTCATCGATGCTTCCGTCACAGACAGATTTGCGCATCGATTTTTCGCGTTATGTCCCACAATCGGTGGAGCATGAAAAGGCGTTTTTGAGGATATGCCAAGAGGCGATTTCCAACACGAATCGCCATGCCCATGCGTCTTGCATGGAGATCGAAGCATGCATGGAAGGATCCGATGCCCTGGTTCGGCTGTCAGATGATGGACAAGGTATCAGTGCGGATGGCCATGCGGGCCGCGGCATTTCAAACATGGGACAGCGCCTGCTTGCGCTAGGCGGATCTTTCCGGGTCGAAGCACGATCACCCACGGGCACCGTCATTGAGGCACGGTTGCCAAGGCAGGACAGGACTGCCTGATGACCCGTCATATTTCCGTTTTGTTGGTCGATGACCACGCAGTCGTGCGCGAGGGGATTCGCTCCTTGCTGGAACACAGTGGTGACATTGTCGTCGTTGGCGAAGCAGCGGATGGGGCGAGCGCGATTTTGGAAGTCCAGCGCGTCCTTCCGGATGTGGTATTGCTGGACATGAAGCTGCCGGATATGACTGGAATCGATGCCATTGCGGTCCTCAAGCAGCGCACGCCTGGTCTGGCCATCCTGATGTTCACGAGCTTCGCCGAGGAATCGCAGATACGTGATGCCCTGGAAGCCGGAGCCCAGGGCTATTTGTTGAAAGACGCCTTACGCGAAGACTTGCTCAATGCCATCCGCGCCATTGCAGCCGGTGAGTCATGGCTGCATCCGCGTACCCAGCGCCAGGTCCTGGATTGGCTTCGCCGCCCACCCTCATTGATCGACCAATTGACGGCGCGAGAAAAGGATGTTCTTTCCCTTATTGCAGAGGGGATGAACAACAAGCGGATTGCGCGCACCCTTGAACTGAGCGAAGGGACCGTGAAAGGCTACGTCAGCCAGGTACTGGACAAGCTCGGCGTCGAGGACCGTACCCAGGCCGCACTGCTGGCACAGAAAGCAGGCTGGGGAAATACGAAAAGCAATGAGGGTTAGCGGTCAGCGGTGCGCTGCCGCAGTTTGACCCACGACGTTGCAGATCCGGCAATCGCTTCGGCAAGACACGTGCTCCACGCGAGATCGGTCTTGCAGCGGCGCACGAAGTGCTCTTCCCTCTATCTGGATGCGTCTTGCAGTCGCCTGCCTCGATTCGACAAGGATGTTCGCACTGGGCAACGCCCCTCCGTTATCGCCTGCCTTTGGTCCGGCGTCGGCTCCATCACCGTTGGGGGTGACTGCGGTCGAGCCTATCCTCGAAGACTCTTGCGGAGCGACTTCCTGTCCGCAAACCATCCGCAGCACGCACGCAGCCGAAATCCCGGCTCAGGCACAACGAGTGCCACGTTCATGACAGTGACCATCCCCTTTGCGGCACGCGTGTCGCTCATTAAGAATTCGTAATTTGTGTGCTCCGGTCTTGGTCCGGATTTCGATCTTCCATGGAGCCCACCCGATGTTGAATTCTCCGCTCACCCGAGCGATTCGCCAAAGCTTGTTCGCCAGCTCGCTCGTCACTACTGCCCTCTTTGCAAATACCGCTTACGCTCAGGATTCCGCGCCAAAGTCGGGGGATACCGACACCCTTGATCGCATCGTGGTGACCGGTTCCAAGATCAAGCGAACCGACCTGGAGACTTCCCAGCCGGTTTTCACGATGAGCCGCGAGGACATCCAGGCACAAGGACTGACGTCGGTTGGTGACGTCATCCAGAACCTGACGGCTCAGGGCTCGTCGCTCAACACGACCTACAATAACGGCGGCACCGGCGAAACGACGGTGAGCTTGCGCAACCTTGGTTCGAACAGGACACTGGTGCTGGTCAATGGCAAGCGCTGGGTCGGTGGCACCGGCGGCCTGAGCAGCAGGGTGGACCTAAACACCATTCCGACGGCTGCGGTTGAACGCATCGAAGTGCTGAAAGACGGAGCATCCTCTATTTACGGTTCGGACGCGATTGCGGGCGTCGTCAACGTCATCCTGCGCAACAACTACGAAGGCGCCGAGGCCAACGCCTATATTGGCCAGTTCCAGCAAGGCGACGGCAAGCGACAGTCCTACGATTTCACCGTGGGTAGCAGTTCGGACCGATGGTCCTCCATGCTCGGCGTCGGATACGTGAAGGAAGATGCCGTGGGAGCCGGGGATCGGAGAATTTCCGCGGTGCCCAAGTTCGGTGCAACTCCAGGGTTTGGCGGAAGTTCGACCTCGCCGGACGGCAAGTTCTGCATCAATGATCCGGTCACCTTTACTTGCAGCCAGCCCGATGGCCAGGCGGGATCCTTCACCCCGACCGGCACCGGTACCTTCCGCAGGAACCTGGGTACGGCGGACAACTACAATTTCGCACCCGACAATTTCCTGATAACGCCGCAGGAGCGCATCTCCCTCTTCTCGAACGCGACCCTGGACATTACCCCGAACCTACGCTTCAAGGCATTGGGCACCTACAACGAGCGGCGTTCTTCGTTATTGCTCGCATCCAATCCCATTGTCCTGGGCGTGCCCAACGGTGACGACACGGTCATCAGCGCCCAGAGCATCTACAACCCCTATGGCCAGGACATCACCTCGATCCAGCGTCGCCCGACCGAAAGCGGTGGCCGACTTTTCGCCGCCAACGTGGGCACCACCGCATTCGACCTGGGCTTCGAGGGGTCCTTGACCTTCGGTGAGAAGACGTTTGACTGGGATGCCGGCTATGTTTACGGACGCAGCCTGGAAAATGATGTCACCACCGGATTGTTCCAGATCAGCCATCTGCAGAACGCACTGGGTCCGTCGTTCCGCGACGCCAGCGGCAAGCCGCTGTGCGGCACGCCCGGCAACGTGATAGAAGGCTGCGTGCCGATCGACTTCCTCAGCGGCGCGGGTACGATCACGCCCGAGATGCTCAACTACGTCAGCTTCACCGCGCATGATCAGTTCGAATACAAGCTCAAGAACTACTACGCCAGCATCGGCGGCGAACTGTTCGACCTGCCCGGTGGCCCCTTCGCCTTCTCGCTCGGCCTTGAGCATCGCACGGAATCAGGGTTCGATTCGCCGGATGCACTGATCAATGCAGGCGACACGACCGGAAGCGCCCGCACGGCGACCAAGGGCGGTTTCTCGGTCGACGAGGGTTACCTCGAGCTTGCTATCCCGGTGCTCAAGGACATGTCGTTTGCCAAAGTTCTGGACTTCAGCCTCGCCACGCGTTACTCCGACTACAGCAACTTCGGCAATACCACCAACAGCAAGTTCGGATTTCGTTGGAAGCCGATCGATGACTTGCTGATCCGCGGTAGCTACTCGGAAGGCTTCCGTGCGCCTTCGGTGGCTGAACTGTTTACAGGGCAAGCCGAGAATTTCCCGCAGATCACTGACCCTTGTGCCACGACGGTTCAGGGCCAAGATAATGACAACGTGCCCGCAGCATGCGCTGGCGTACCGGTTTACGATCAAGCCAATTCGCAAATCAAGACCACCGTGGGTGGCAATCCGGACTTGAAACCGGAAAGCTCCACGTCCAAGACCTTCGGCTTTGTGTACAGCCCGAGTTTTTTACCCGGACTTGACCTCAGCCTGGACTGGTGGAAGATCGATATCAAAACGGCGATCTTGACCCTGCCTGAGCAAACTATCCTGGATGGTTGCTATCGCAGCGGTGTGCTGTCGGACTGCGCCTTGATATCGCGCGATCCGAGCGGGGCGATCAGCAACATCATCGCCATTCCGCAGAATATCGGCACTTACTCATCGGAAGGATATGATTTGACGGTGGGCTATCACTTGCCAGAGCAGGCTTGGGGCAAGCTCAGCGTCGTCTGGGACACTTCTTACCTTGCGAACGTGCAGCAGGACCTGAACGGAGATGGGGTCGTCAGCCAGGATCCCGTCAGTGGTGAAGGCGGCAACCAGGTGGGTAAATATCTCGGAAGGGGTGCCAACAACTGGCGTATACGGAGCAACGTGCAGGCTCGCTGGGAACGCGGAAATCTCGGTGCGACCTGGCTGGTGCGGTACTTCTCCGCGCAGGACGAGCCTTGCGCTTCCATTGCCAAAGCGCAGCTGGCGCTGCTCTGTTCCGACCAGAACCGCTTCACCAATCTGGATGGGGACGATCCGGGCACCGCGCCGGACGGTCCAACGGCCCGGCCCCAGAACAGACTTTCGGCTACGATCTACAACGATCTCAGTTTCTACGTCAAAATGCCCTGGAACGCCCGCGTCACGCTTGGTGTGAACAATGCCTTCGGAGAAGATCCGCCCCGTTCTGCCATTTCGTTTGCCAACAGCTTCGATCCCGCCTACGAAATTCCGGGCAGGTTCTACTACATGCAGTACACGCAGAAGTTCTAAGCTTAAAAATCAGGTCTGACGACGCGGCGCCCTTGGGCGCCGCGTCTGCTTTGGGCAGAACCTAATTCTGCCCCAGCTCGAGCTGACCCCGCCCTATGAGCGGCGGTTACCTGGCTTCCCATTGGAAGGTCTGGTCACTAGAAAAAGTAAGTGTATGGATGCCCCCCAAAGCGGCTGTTGCCATCATCACCGATCAAGCGATGCTCGAACCCAGAATACCGGAGCCTGGCAAATGAGCATTCAATTCCACCAGATCAGCTATGCCGAGCACCTGAAGCCCCCGGATCGCGGCGACAGGCAGCTCCACCTGGTCTACGCGAAGGGCCGTGCCGCGCAACTGCAGGTACCCGATGGTTGGCGTTCGCTGTGGATGCCACTTTCTGGCGCGATGGAAGTCATGTCGCGGGACCTGCAATGGAAGCTCTCGCCGCGTGATTGTCTCTTTTGGCACGAGGGCGGCGTGCAGAATTGTGGTCGCGGCGGAAGCTGGTTTCTCGCACTTTGCGGCCCGTCCATGGCGTGGCAAAGGCATATGCCAACACCGCACGGATCCGAGAACGATGGAAAGTGTACCTTTCCAAGCCACGCCGGCTGCCCAAGAGACGTACGAAGACTGCTGGTGCGTCTGGCCAGGGTAACAATGCGGTCGGAGGCGTCAAGGGAAACCGAACATGTTGTAAGCGCATTGCTCGGCGCATTGTCGGACAGCCAGGGGCCAATTCGCATGTCTCTGCAGCAATGCACGGGTCGCACGGAAAAACAGAGACAGCAAAACCTGCTCCGCTTGCTGCAGGTGCGGCACAGGATCGAGTACAGCAGGGACACCAGTTTCGACTTGCTGCAGCTGAGCAGGGCCGCGAACTATTCGCCCTGGCACCTGACAAGGACCTATCGCGAGGTCTTTGGCGAAAGCCCTTCGGAGCACGCTACCCGGCTCAGGTTTGCCCGAGCCATGGAGCTGGTGCGCGAAAGCACGCTTACTATCGCTGAAATAACCGAAGCATTGGGATATGAAAGCCAGAGCACGTTCTGCCGATCCTTCAAGAAGATGTATGGAGCCACCACCACGCAGACCAGGACGGCGCGGGCCACAGGTAGCCATTGATCCGGCGCGAAAGACGCTCCGGCGGCTCGCTACCGCGCAGCCGTTGCTGCTCAAGCGGAAAAATGAAAGTTTGCTTCACCCATGCACGAGTCGGATGGATTTCCCGGGTAGCGCCGCGGCGTTGGATGTGGCCGATGGTCTGGGTCAGAGCCTGACTTAGGTAGATGACCATACCCGCCTTCAGTTACTACTGGTATTGAAGCCAAACAAGCCAAAATGCGCACAGCACTTGGTACTCTCTCCCAACGTGCCGAAGACAAAGCAGCAATAGCTGCGTCTTCATTTCTCTTCCTCCGGAGTGGCTTCACGTACCATCAGCTGGTGGTCTGGGAAAACTGCGCCGGAGGAAGAGCATCTTTTCTGTCTTGGCAAAGGGTACCGACGCCTGCTGCAATAGTCTGGCGAATCGCATGGCATGTTTGCAGAGGTACGTTGGACGCGATTCTTCGCGAGTGCAGACCATGCTGCGTTATGCCGCAGCGGAAGTCCGATGAATTATGGATGACTAAATGCCTGGATCCCAAATTCATTCCGCCAGTTGCTGCATACTGGCTGCTGATATTCGCCGAAAATTGCAAGAATGGATTCGCAAAGCCCCTGCCGCGACGGTACTTTTGACCAGATTGGTCGTGCTCAGCAATTGATATTTGCAGAAATAGCCTGCCTATTTCCTCGTTAGCGGGAAAATGATCCTGAGAAGGGTTGACCCTGGTCTGGATCCACCACCATCCACGCCCCTCTCTGCAAGCTGTGTACTCGCTTTGCACCGCGAACGCCGGCGCGAGCTAGAGGGCAGCTGAGAAGTTTTCTGGCGGCGTTGCCGCGTAACTTCGCGGGTCTGCCTTTCTGACAGGTCGCTTTGAACCGGCCATCACGACATCGGTGGGCAGGACGCGGGCATGTCCGTCTATGCAGGCCAGAGGAGGCCACTGGCGTCCGAAGGTTCTCACCTAGGCGGCGATGTGGTGCGGACCGGAAAGGCCTGTTCGTTGCTGATCCGGACGTGGTGATGAAAAAGGAGAGGGTCCCGAAGCGGTCAGCCACGACCCACGAATCCACTAGCACCCAGGACAAGCTTTGCCCGCACTCCAGCCGGCCTCATCTGTCTGATCAGGGGTTCTGGGAATCATCGACATCCATCACGCCATATTTCGAAGGCTGTGGCATTTTTGAGTTCTAATATTCCCTAGATCCTTTATGCGCACTACAGTCGCCAAGATGCCAGCTCTTGAATATGAGGTTGCCAATTTCATTGGTGCTGAAGATTTCCCGTGCGTGGGAGCCAAGGCCGCACTCAGCCAGCAACAACTGCGCGTGAGCCTTGCTGGCGACCTGTGCTCCAGCGAGGCTGATGAGTTGCTTGTGGCACGGCTGCAGACGTTCGCCGCCGGGGCGCCAGAAGACGCCGTTTTCCTGAGCTTGATGGTCGTGTTCGAACACACCCCGCAGCTCTCGGAAACGGCCTTCGAACAGGCCCTGTGGGCCAGGCTGCAGGCCCTTCATGAAATCGATGCACGCAGCTATCGCTGGGACACGCAAGTGAGCAGCGATCCGCAAGCACCGACCTTCAGCATGAGTTTTGGCGGCAGGGGCTTTTACGTGATCGGACTGCATCCAGGCGCCAGCCGCGTAGCGCGACGTTTCACGCATGCTGCCCTGGTATTCAACCTGCACAGTCAGTTCGAGATGCTGCGCCAGGATGGACGGTACGCCAAGTTGCAGGAGGCCATCAGCGATCGCGACATCGCGCTGTGCGGCTCGCGCAATCCGATGCTTGCCGCCCATGGCGTTACCTCGGAAGCGCTTCAATACAGCGGTCGAATGGTCGCCGATGACTGGGTCTGTCCATTCAAGGCGCGCCGGGAGGACATTCCTTGATCGTCGAGATCCCGCCGCGCAGCGGAGTCGCTTTTCCGCTTCTGAGCGGGCAACGCCTGAAAGTAATCGATCCGCTTGGCGAGCAGGTCGCCGACCTGCTGGCATACCGCAGCGATGACACCGATGAAGTGATTTCTTCCGGGCGCAGCATCGACTATGCGGGCAAGATCTACCTCAGCACGGGCGATCCGTTGTACTCCAACCGCAGCAACGTGCTGCTCGACATCATCGAGGACACGGTTGGCCGCCACGACTTCCTGTTGACGCCGTGTTCCGCAGAGATGTTCCGCATTCTCTATGGGGACGCCCAGCCGCATCGGGGCTGTTTTGGAAACCTTGCCGCTGCACTGGCTCCGTTCGGAATTACGGCCGACCAGATCCCCATCGCCTTCAATATTTTCATGAACGTGGAAGTGGAGTCGGGCAGTGGAGTGGTCACGGTGAAACCGCCGCTCAGCAGGGCCCAGGACCATATCGTGTTCGCCGCGCGCCGCGACCTGATCATCGGCTTGACCGCATGCTCGGCTGGACAATCCAACAATTTTTCCTACAAGCCCATTCACTACGAGATCCTGGATGCTGAGTGAGCCGGAACCAAGGCGCCGAGGCAACGCGGTTCCCGCTCCGGGTCCAGTAGCGGACTCGCCAGCGCGTTCGGCTGTGCGGCCGGTGGGGCGCTTCGAGCAGTTGCCCAAGTGGCTCAATCTGATCCCGATGGTGGTGCAGTGGCTATGGCTGGGGCTGCGCTACGGAAGTGTCACCCTGCCGTCTTCCGCCAACCCTGCGATCACAGCGGGCGGATTGGTCGGTGAGGGCAAGCTTGAGTACTTCGCCACCATGGGCGCGCTGGGAAAGTCGGCGACAGCGAGCTACATCGGGGTCTTGGTGGAGCCGCATACCGACAGTTCAGAAGTAATTGAGGCAATGGGCCGGACAAGACTCTCGTTCCCGGTTGTGGTCAAGCCGGACCTGGGTTGGTGCGGCTATGGCGTGCGCAGGATCGACGACGTGCCCGCGTTGGAGAGCTACCTGAGCGGTTACCCGCGCGGGGAGATGCTGGTTGTACAACGTTACCTGGCAGAAGAAGGCGAAGCAGGACTTTTCTACGTACGTCATCGAGATGATGCCAAGGGCAGGCTCATCGGCATATTGCTGCGCCATTATCCCGCTGTCATCGGCAATGGCAGGGACAGTGTGGCGATGCTGTTGACCGCAGATACGCGCCTGCGCCGCGGTTTGAACAGCTTCCTGCATCAGGGGGATTTCGATCCCACCCATGTGCCGGCGCAAGGCGAACGGGTACGGCTGTCCACCATCGCCTCGACCCGCGTCGGCGGCCTCTACGAAGACGCCACCGACGCAGCCACACCGGCCTTGTTGGAACGTGTGGACGCGATCGCACGCGACATGCAGGACTTCCACGTCGGCCGATTCGATGTGCGCTACTCCACGCTGGAGTCGCTGCAGCGTGGAGAATTCACGATCATGGAGGTCAACGGCGCCGGTTCCGAAGCAGTGCATGCGTGGGACCCGAAATACACCATCGCGCAGGTCTATGCGCTCGTCTTCGCCAAGCAACGGCTGCTATTTCAAATCGCGGCGGCCAACCGTCGCGCTGGCCACCGTCCCATCGGCATGTATCGTTTGGCGCGACTGCACCTGGCGCAGCAGCGGCTGATGGCGCGCTACCCGGCCTCCAATTGAAGTTGTTCGGGCTTGTTGCACTCCCAGCGCAGCGCAGGACAGGAAAAACGGCAGCAAGTTGTACAGCAGGCGATAGACCAGCAGCGCAGCCAGAATCCCGGAGCGGCTTGAGGCGGGAAACGCGGCCAGTATTGTGGCTTCGAAAACGCCAACACCGCCTGGCGCATGGCTCAGTACCCCCAAGAGCATCGCACCGGTGGCCAAAGCGACAAATTTGGCGAATGGCATCGCGGATTCCGCAGGCAACAGTACATACAGCGCAAGGATCGCCGCGGTAGCTTCAACGACGCCTGTACCGAGCGGCAGTAGCAGCGCGACACGTGAAGCTGTTGGCAGGCGGGAGTCTCGCAGGCGCAAGCGGATGCTCCACGCCGGATAGCTGGCGACGACGCCGAGCAGGCCAAGCAACCCCGCCGTGGCAGCGACCTTGGCCCAAGCGGGGCTTTCGTCGGCCCCCAGCAGCGCCAGGGAAAACACGCACAACGACCCGAGCCCTACGCATAGCCCGGCAAGTACAGTCACCCTGGCGATGTCGGGCGCTGGTAAGCCCCGCTGGCCATACAGTCGGTAGCGCATTGCGGTGCCGGTCAGGGCGGGGAACCCAAGGGTGTTGGAAAACGCGTGTGACACGCCACCGGTGAAGCACGCATGCTTGCGTTCTATCCGGCCCGGGGCAATGGCCTCGGAAGCAAACCGGTCGTAGTAGGCCAGACAGGCAAAACTGATCATGGTAGCCAGCAACGAAATCGCGATGGCAGCGGCAGGCGTGTGTCGCGCCGCTTCGCCCATGTCATGCAGCGACAGGCCGCTCCCCATCTGCGACAGCATCCGGGCACTCGCCACCATGATGGCCCCACCTAGCACGCCTGCTGCGAGCCGGGAGGCCTTCATCCCTGCTTCGCACCCGGAGCGAAAGAAAGACCTGAAGCAACGACGTCGCGCACGTGCTGCGCCAACTCCTTGCGGCCGGCGAAGCGCTGTGCGTCCAGCGGTGGATGGAAGCAGAGCCGCAAGTGCGCGCCGCGGGCATGCATGAAAGCCCAGAGGTGCGGACCCAATACCATTTCGCTGTGGTAGGCATATCGGTTGCGGACAGCGCTGTCGCGGGCAAGGCGCCCGTCCACGGACAGCAGCTCCAGGCTGACGGGCTGCAGCCGCAATCCGGCGGCCATGCGCGGCAGCAGCACGGTGAAGACGCTGGACTTGAACGGCAGTACCCGGCTGCCATCGGAGGTGGTGCCTTCCGGAAACAAGATCAAATTGCGGCCGGCCGCAAGTGCGGCCTCGACCTGATCAACTGCCACACGTGCATCCCCAGGTACGCGACTGATGAAGACCGTGCGCTGCAGCTTGGCCATCATCCCCAACAGTGGCCATTGGCGCATTTCGCGCTTGGCCACGAAACTGCCGCGCAGCACGCTGCCCAGCAGCGGGATGTCCAAATAGGAAAGGTGGTTGCCCACGAACGCTATTTCTACGCCACCAAGTGGCTGACCAATGACATCAATGGAGAGCCCCAGCACCTTGCATACTGCGCGATGCCACAACCGCGCCGAACGCGACGCCAACGCATCGAATGGCAACAGCAGCCACTGCACGGGGAGGATCGCCAGCACCAGCAGGACCAGAGCGGCCGTCTTCAGGCAGGCGCGAAGGAGCGGGATCAACACCGTTCCGGGGCTGCAACTCCACCGACGTGTTGCAGTCCCCTGTGGCAGGGCTGCACTGCGGTTGCAGGCTCGGTGACGGTTCCGGGTTGCAGCAGGGCTGCGCTACGACCGCGAGCGTAGTGACGCGCGTAGCGCGCTGCCAGGTCGCGGGTAGGCAACACGATGCAGATATCGATTGAATTGAACTGCCGGTCCAGCGCCGCGCCGCAACCCACGCCCGCGCCGAGGCGAAGGTATCCACGGATCATGGGCTCCATGTGGCGCATTGCCCGCACCGGATCAATGAAGCGGTCCTGCAAACGGTTCATATCCACGCGATGTGTTGGTAGTGCGTGGGGTCGCAGCAGGGCAGGGGCCAGATGATGATGATGAAGGTAAGCCAGTGGTTCTGCGATCGCGGAAGCGTCGGTGCCCCGGAAACTTGCGCAGCCAAACATCAGCTCGATGCGATGCTGGTTGACGTAGTCCGCAAGGGCGGTCCACAGCGCCTGCAGCACCGGCCTGCTGCGATACTCAGGCAGCACGCACGACCGTCCCAACTCCAGCAACGAATTCCCTGAATCCAGCAGGGGAGCGATGTCGAACTCGCTGGCGCTGTAGAAGGGAGGGCGGGGATTGTCGGCGCAACGTCGCAACAGGCGATAGTTGCCAACCACCCCGCAATTCATGCCGGCATCGGCGCGTCGCTGGTCCACCACGATCAGGTGGTCGGAGAGGAGGTCGAATGGCTCGATGTCGCGCTGCTCACGTGCCGTGATGTCATCGGGAATGGCCCCCCATTCCTCGAAGAACACCTGGTAACGGAGCCGCTGTGCGGCGTGGAGTTCGGCCGGCGAGGCGGCCAGCCGCACGCTTGTCGGCCCTGGAGCCGGCTGCGAGCAAGCCGGGCGGCTGGCCAATTGCAGTGCATGTGAATTCATTCAATCCAATGGTCAGTGAATACCGCTTATCAGGGTGTGACGACTGCAAATCTTAAATCCGCTGCCGAGACCCGACAGTTACGGATGCGCTGCCCGAACACGCTTTGGGGGCTGTCAGGCAGTGTTGGGCGAGGGATGCGCATTGAATGCGCACTGGTGAGTCAGGCGGGGCCTCCCGGCGGTCAGCACCCGGGGCCGAACAGATGCGCGTGCCAGCTGGGTATGGACCCGCCCGAACGTTCGACCTTGGCCTGGCCTTATGGCATTTCAAGCTCGCGAAGCGCAGGCCAGTACTCAGCCCAGTGGGTTAGACAGTGGCGAAGAAGCTCGCAGTCCACCGGTTATCAGCGATAAACACATGACCGTCGCGGCGAGCTGGATGGCTGGCATAGGGCGCAGGAATCCGCCTGTCGAATCCACCGGCATCCGCTTCGTGCTTTTGACGCCATACAAAGGCCATGACACCGACGCATAGCGGCGCGGTGGAAGATGCGACTACGTTGCGGAGTGCTGCCTGCTGCCAACCGTTGCCCTTGGCGCTGGCAGGGCCACGACCTCCCCTTCCACACAGGCAACCAGGCGTTCACCTTGGAACAGGCGCGGCGCCACCCCTGCGGTGAAGTGGGAGAACGCGGGAAGCACGGTGATGCCGTCGCGCAGCCAGAACGCCGGCCAGCGCCGGCGTATGCCAGGCAGTGTCGCCAGCGGGTGGACATGGCCGCACAGCACATGCCGGTGCGGGTGCGGGCGGGGTTCATGCCGCATCACCAACGCTCCCTCCTCTACCGACTCGCCCGCCAGCTCGATGCCAAGTCCCGCCGGGGCCAGCGCGCGATCATGGTTGCCGGCAAGCGCAACGATGCGCAGCCCCGCGTGTTGCCCGCGCCACGCATTCCAGCTGTCGCGCCATGCGGCCTGCGGCGCGGGGCCATGCAGCATGTCGCCGAGGATCCAAAGCTCGGTCGCAGTGGTTTCCAGCAGCAGTCGAGACAGCCGCTGCAGGTCGTGTGCGGTTCCGCCTTGCGGCAAGCCAATTCCTGCCCTCCGGAATACATCGGCCTTGCCCAGGTGCAGGTCGGCGATCAGCAGGCGACGCCGCGCCGGCCAATACACTGCACGATCGCCGAGCAGGCGCAACTCCTCGTTGGCCACCCGAAGCTCGAACTCAGCCGCCATGCTGCTTCTCCAGTTTCGCGGCCGCGCGCTGGACCCGCGTCTTCCAGTCCTCGGTGCTGAGCTGGCCGCGCATGCTTTCGGCCCACAGCGGGAACGCGAGCGGAGTCAGGCTTGGTGGAGCGTGGAGGTTGAACTCGCGGGTTGCACAGTCGGCCAGGGTCGAGGAAAGTCGCGCCAGGTCCAGCTGCGAAGACAGCACCTCGCGTCCGGCCTGTGCCAGCAGCAGATGGTCGGGGTCGAATCGCTGCAGCACGTCGTAGAGCAGGCCGCTGGAGGCCTGTAGCTGACGGGTGCTGCGTGGCGCGCGACCGGGCAGGGACGGCGGCAGCAGTCCCGCCACGCGCGCGATCTCGCGGAACTGACGCCGTGCCAGCTCTCCCACGTTGAGGCTGGCCTGGAGATCATCGAGCAGATCCTGGGGCGACAACAGCGCGCGCAAGGTGTCCGCATCCAGGGCGACGTCGTTGGCGGGCGACAATACGAATCCGTAGTCGTTTGCGGCAAAACTGAAGGTGTTGGCCTGCCGCCGGCCCCAGCGCAGCGCCATCAGCGAAGCCAGTCCTTCATGCACCTGCCTGCCGGCGAATGGATACACGAACAGGTGGACGCCGTCGCGTGCCCTCACTTGCTCGACCAGCAGCGTGCCGCTTGCGGGCAGGGATGACAGTCGCGCCTGCAGGGCAAGCAGCGGTGCGATCGCACGCAGTTCCGGTTCGGCATGGTCGCCGCCAAACACCGCTTCCACCTCGCGCCCCAGTTCCGACGAAAGCGGCATGCGCCCGCCCATCCATTTAGGCACTACGCCTTCGCCTGATCTGGCGATGCGCACGTACGCGGTCATGTCTTCCAGTCGCACCAGTTCCAGCAGGCGTCCGGCGAAACGGAACCGATCGCCGCGGCGCAGGCGGCTGACAAAGGCTTCTTCGACCGAACCCAGCCCACCGCCACGCAGGAACTGCACCCTGACGCTGCCATCGCTGGTGATGGTGCCGATGGACAGGCGATGGCGCAGGGCAATGCGGCGTTCGTGGACGCGAAACAGGCCGTCCGCGTCGCGGACCACCTTGTGGAAATCGGGGTAGTGGGAAAGCGCGTTGCCGCCCTGCACGATGAAATCCAGAACCGCCTGCCACGTGCCGGCGTCGAGCGCAGCAAAGGCATGGGTGCGACGTACTTCCGCGAACAGCGTGTCGGCATCGAACCCTCCGCCAAGCGCGCAGCTGATGCAGTGCTGGGCCAGCACGTCCAGCGAAAGCCGCGGCGCATGCCTCGCCTCGATCTCGCCGCGGGCCACGGCCCGGCGTGCCGCCGCGTACTCGACCAGTTCCAGCGCGTGCGAGGGTACGCACACGACCTGGCCGGCCTCACCCGGCCGATGCCTGGCGCGCCCGGCGCGTTGCATCAGGCGGGCGACACCCTTGGGACTGCCGATCTGCAGGACCTGGTCGACCGCAGGAAAATCCACCCCCAGGTCGAGACTTGAAGTGGCGACCACGCAGCGCAGCGAACCTTCGCGCAAGCCCGCCTCGGCCGCCGCGCGCAATTTCGGATCCAGCGAGCCGTGATGGAGCGCCAGCGTTGCCGCGTCTTCGGGCCACACCGCTGCCAGCGCCTGGAACCACAGCTCGGCCTGGGCGCGGGTATTGGTGAACACCAGACTGGTGCGCGCCGCCATCAGTTTTTCGAGAACGCGCGACAGTTGCGCCAGGCCCAGGTGGCCCGCCCACGGAAATCTTTGCCCGGCTTTCGGTAGCAGCGTCTCAAGTTTCAGGCTGCGCGGTGTCACTCCGGCAACCAACGGACTCCCGGGCGACTGCGGCAGCAGCACCTCGCGTGCCTCGTCAAGGTTGCCGAGGGTCGCCGACAGCCCCCAGGTGCGCAGGGCCGGTGACAGCGCACGCAGTCGCGCCAGCGCCAGTTGCAGCAGCACGCCGCGCTTGTTGCCGAGCAGCTCGTGCCATTCGTCCACGATTACGCAACGCAGTGCGCCAAGTTGCAGGGCGGTGTCAGGATAGGACAGCAGCAATGCCAGCGACTCGGGCGTGGTGACCAGCACGTCCAGCTTGCCGGCTCGCGCCAACCGCTTGTCGCGCGCACTGGCATCGCCGGTGCGCAGGCCGACTTGCCAGTCCAGTCCCAGGGCCTCGATCGGTTCGCGCAACGCACGGACCGTGTCGCTGGCGAGCGCCTTGAGCGGCGTGACCCACAGCACCTGCAGGTTGCGTGTCTGGTTGCCCTTCCTGGCACGCGTGGCCTTGTCGCCCTGCAGGAAAGCGACCGCTTCGAGCAACGGCCCGCCGATCGCGGCCAGGGTCTTGCCGCTGCCGGTCGGGGTATGCAGCAGCCCGGACTCTCCGGCCAGGTAGTGTTGCCAGAGTTGGCGCTGGAAAGGCAGTGGCTTCCAGCCCCGCGACTTGAACCATGCAGTGAGCGGTCTTTCGGAAGGTTTTCCAGGGCGGCGTGTATCGGCTTTCATCGCGCCAGCGCCTGCAGTGCTTCGAGGCGGTCCGCCTCGTCGGCCGGCTTGTCGTGACGCCAGCGCAGGATGCGCGGGAAGCGCACGGCGACACCCGACTTGTGCCGGCGGCTGCGGTTGACCGCTTCGAAGCCGAGTTCGAATACCTGCTGCGCCTTTACCGAACGCACGGGACCAAAGCGCTCCAGGGTATTGGCGCGGATCCAGTTGTCGAGACTGAGAATTTCCTTGTCGTCCAGTCCCGAATACGCCTTGGCCACCGGCACCAGCTTGTCGCCGTCCCAGACGCCGAAGGTGTAGTCGGTGTAAAGAGTGCTGCGCCGGCCGTGCCCCGACTGCGCATAGATCAGGACCGCGTCGATGGTCAGCGGGTCGATCTTCCATTTCCACCAGTCGCCGCGGCGGCGTCCCGACTGGTACGGGGAGGCAGAGCGTTTGAGCATCAGACCTTCGACTCCGCGCTCGCGCGCGCTTTCGCGCAGCAGTGCAGTCTCTTCCCAATCTGCGGCGACCACCCGCGGCGACGTGGTGATACGTGGGTCGCCGTGCTCGGCAAGCAGCGCGTCGAGCATCGCGCGGCGCTGCAACAGGGGCAGCGCACGCAGGTCCTTGCCGCCCAGTTCCAGCAGGTCATAGGCCAGCACACGCGCAGGGGTGTCGGCAAGCGTTTTGGCGCCGGGTTTGCGACGCTGGATGCGGGTCTGCAACGCGGTGAACGGCATCGGCGCGTCGCCATCGCGCCACGCGAGGAGCTCGCCGTCGATCACGCAATCGTGCGCCAGGGTCGCGGCGGCGTTTTCGATTTCGGGGAAGCGCCCGTCCAGCCGCTCTTCGCCGCGCGACCATAACGCTGTTTCGCCATCGCGACGGATCAGCTGCAGGCGGATGCCGTCCCACTTCCACTCCAGCAACCACTGGTCGATTTCGCCCAATGCATCGGGAATGGTTTCGAGAGGCGAGGCCAGGAAGAACGGGTAGGGCTGTTGGCGATCGCCGGGCAACTCTTCCACGGTAAGCAAGTTGCGCAGGAACTCTGGCGTCGGTGTCCACGCACCGAGCATGCGCTGGGCAATGCGAGCGATGTCGATGCCAGAGAGTTCGGCCAACGCCTGCTGCACCAGCCGCTGCGACACGCCCACGCGCATTGCCCCGGTCAGCAGCTTGTTGAACAACAGGCGCTGGTCGAAGGGTAGCGCGCGCCAGCCGCCGACCACCGCCGTACGGCGCAACTCCACCGCCTGGTTGGCGACTGGCAGCAGGCGGGTTTCGATCCATTCGGTCAGCGCAACCTCTTCGTCCACTTGTGCGGGATCGTCCAGCAGCAGGGTCAGGGTCTCGGCCAGGTCGCCGACGTGGTCGTAGCTTTCTTCGACCAGCCAGTCCGGTTGCCCGCTTTCCTGCACGATCCATTCGCGCAGTTCGCGGCTGTTGGCGATCCGCGCCAGCTTTCCACCAGCAAGCAGCCATATCGCCCATGCCGCATCCGCAGGGACTGCTTCGCGGAAATAGCGCATCAGCGCGGCGCGCTTGTCCAGCGTCGCGGTGCTTTGATCCAGGTCCCGATACAGCTCCGCAAACCGGCGCATCAGTCTTCGCCGCCGTAGTCGGTGTGGAACGCTTCGGCGGCAATGCCCTGTTCGCGCAATGCACGGATGATCGCGTCGGTGTTGCCATGCGTGGCGATGACCCGCTTCGCCCCGGTTTCGAGCACGGTGCGGACCAGGTCGGGCCAGTCGGCATGGTCGGAAATGACGAAACCGCGATCGTAGTTGCGGCGCCTGCGGTTGCCGCGCAGACGCATCCAGCCCGAAGCGAATCCCAACTGCGCGCGACGGAACCGGCGTATCCACGGCGTGCCCGCGGCCGAGGGCGGAGCGAGCACCAGCTGGCCGGCGAAATCCGCGCCTTTCTCACTGTCCGCAACCAGGCGTGTTTCGAGCATGGCCACACCGGAATGCCGATAAACCTCGACTCCGGCAGCGATGGCGCCATGCAGCAGGGCCGGCTGGCTTTCGAACGGGATCAGTTCCGCCAGCACGCGTTGGGCCTTGCCCAGGGCATAGCAGAGCAGGATCGCCGC
Source organism: Pseudoxanthomonas sp. (assembly GCA_039932615.1). Classification (GTDB taxonomy): domain Bacteria; phylum Pseudomonadota; class Gammaproteobacteria; order Xanthomonadales; family Xanthomonadaceae; genus Pseudoxanthomonas_A. The sequence goes on along the minus strand of JBDTPP010000025.1, from coordinate 9,122 downwards.
TTCACCCTGTTCGGCGCAGGCGCGACGCCAGGCAACAATCTCGCGGGCGACCTCGGGCGTGGCGGGCCAGCGATAGACCGGCAAGCCAAAGGTCGCCTCGGTGATGAACGTGTCGCAGCGGACCACTTCGAAGGGCGCGCAGGTGGGATCGGCCTGGCGCTTGTAGTCGCCCGAGGCGACCCATACTTCGCCATCCACTTCCACCCGCACCTGGGCCGAGCCCAGCACGTGCCCGGCCGAATGCAGCGACACCCTCGCCCGGCCCAACCCGAAGGGCTCCCCGTAACCATGCGGGTGATAACGCTGCTCGCCCAGTCGCCATTGCAGTATTGGCAGGCTTGCGTCACTGCAGTGGTATTCGCCCATGCCGACCCGTGCGTGGTCGCCATGCCCATGGGTGACCAAGGCGCGTGGCACCGGGCGCCACGGGTCGATGTGGAAGTCGCCGGCTGGGCAGTACAGGCCCTCGGGGCGCAGCACGATCAAGTCGCGTGGGTCGGTGTTTGGCATGCGATTACTGTGGGGTAGGCGATGTGCAGGAATTGCTAAGCTGATGCAGTACTGTCCCAGGCTGCGGGACGGCGCAAGGGCCGCCCTTGCATCGGTCCAACATCACCGTCACGGAGCACGAAAGCGAATGTCGAAAGAGGACCCGCATTCAGATGAGGATATTTTCGAAGACGTGATCGTGGTGGGCGCGGGGCCGGCCGGCCTGACCGCGGCCACCTACCTGCGTCGTTTCCACAGATCCTGCCTGGTACTGCATTCCGGCGGGAGCCGCGCGCGCTGGATTCCCGAAAGCAACAACTGCCCCGGATTCCCTCAAGGCGTATCGGGCGTAGAGTTGTTGAGGCGGATGCAGGTGCAGGCAGAGGAATTCGGAACGCGCTTCGAGCAGGCTTGGGTCGACGCTATCGAGGTGGATGAGCTTGGATTCGCGCTCTTTGCCCAGGGACGCCTGTGGCGCGCGCGCTGCGTGATCCTGGCCACGGGGGTAACCGACAGGTTGCCGCCGGTTCCCTGGGTCGCCGAAGCCGTCGCCTGTGGGGCACTGCGCCTGTGTTCCATCTGCGATGCCTACGAAGCCAGCGACACGCGCATCGGCGTATATGGCCCCGGCCAGTCGATCGCGACGCACGGGTCGTTCCTGCGTTCCTATTCGGAGCAGGTGTTCCTGCTGCCGACCGACGCGGCGGACGGCAGCGAACTGCAGCAAGCGCGCCAGGCAGGCGTGCACATACTCAGTGCCGGCGGCACTCTGGATTTCGACGGCAAGCGCTGCAGCTATATCGCCACTGATGGCACCGCCACGGCTTTCGACACCATCTATCCGTTCCTGGGCGCGGACACCAGCGCCGGCATGGCCGCGGCGATCGGCGCCGCGCTGTCCGGCACTGGCGAACTGATGGTCGATGCGCAGCAGATGACCAGCGTGGCCAACCTGTTCGCTATCGGCGACGTGGTCAGCGGCCTGAACCAGATCTCGGTGGCAGTAGGGCAGGCAGCGATCGCCGCCACCTGCGCTCACCAACGGCTGCCGTTCGTGGCTCGCGCCGCAGGGCAGGTCCCCGGTTGACGTTCACCGGACTTTGTACGACTTGCGCGCATAGTGGCGCATCAATGCCTCCTTTGAACCGAAAAACCATCCATGTCCAAGTCCTCCCGCCAGATCAACCGCAGTGCCAGGCTGATGACCGAAACGGCGTCTGCGTCAGCCGAAGTGATTGCAGCGCGCATGACCAGGCTGGGTGATCCAGGTGAATTCATGTCGGCGCGGCAGCAGCGCGATATCAACGGCATGGTGTCGGAGAAGCTGGCTGCCGGCATGCAGGGCTGGGTGGGCGCAATGGCAGAAACCTGGATGCTGCCTTCGCGGGCCATGGCCACGCTGGGGCGGCCTTCGCTGTTTACCCCGGCAGGCGCCGCTCGTGCGGCCGGAGACATCGGCGCCTTGTGGCTTGCGGTTGGCGATGCAGCCCTGCGCCCGGCCAAGCGCAAGGCCAGCAGCAATCGCACGCGGTTGCGCAAAGCAGGAAAATAGCGGGATGCAGGCGTCCCTGCATCCCTTTGCATGCCACGTTACCTATTTGTTGCTGCGCCTCAGGCCAGCGTTCGCACCTTCGGCTCGCGATCCCACTGCCGGGTCTTTGCTGCAGCAATAAAGGCCTTGCTGTCGCTGGCATCAACGACACCTTTGTCCTTGCCGACGTTGCCGGCTTTCAATAACGTCTGGGCGCCGGCGTCTGCGGCGATCGCCTTGAGATGACCGAAGGCATCACGGACGAAATCGACCGCGGCCGCTTCCTTCGATAGCGCCTTGCCGCCCGCTTCAGAGAGCACCAACGCAACCGCATCGAACACTACGGATGGCGTGCCAGCCAGTTGTCCATCCGCCGGCATTTTCCTGCCATCGCTCAGCATGGCGCCGCCCACTTTTGGCGCGACGATCTTGACCGTGGCGCCCGCGGCCTCGGCCGCCTTGCGCAGACTCCTGATGGTGGCCGCGTCCGAGCCGTCATGGATCAGGATGCCGACGCAACGCCCCTGCAGCGTGTCCTTCATCTTGCCGATGATCTGCAGCGCGGGGGATGGCTTCATCTCCTGCGGCGCGACTGCCGCCGGTGGCGCAGGCGGCAAGGCATCCAGGCCCAGTCCATCGGCGACTCGCTGGGCCAGGCCCGCATCGATATGGCGCAAGTGGCCGACGATGGCTTCACGCACATGCGGCGTTTCCACCTTGGACAGCTCGAACACCAGCGCCGAGGCCATGTGCGCCTGCTCAGGCCTGGTCTGGCTGCGAAAGAACAGCCGCGCCTGGGTGTAATGGTCGGCAAAACTCTCCGCACGAATCCGGCCCTTGGCGCCGTCGTCGGCTTGCGTGGCATGGCTGCGGAAACCGGCCGGCGTCTCGCGCGGCGTATCGGCCTGCAACGAACTGGGTTCGTAGTTCACCCGTCCCTTGGGCACCTGCATCTGCATGTGCCCGTCACGCTGCAGGTTGGCGAACGGACACTTCGGCGCGTTGATCGGGATCTGGTGGAAGTTGGGTCCACCCAGGCGCAGCAGTTGCGTGTCAAGGTAGGAGAACAGGCGCCCCTGCAGCAGCGGGTCGTTACTGAAGTCGATACCCGGGACGATGTTGGCGGGGCAGAAAGCGACCTGTTCGGTTTCGGCAAAGAAATTGTCCGGCCAGCGGTCGAGGACCATGCGCCCGATCACGGTCAGTGGCACCATTTCTTCGGGGATCAACTTAGTCGGGTCCAGATGGTCGAACGGGAATTTGTCGGCCTGTTCCTGGGTAAACAGCTGCACCGCGAATTCCCATTCGGGGAAGCCACCTGATTCGATTGCCTCGAACAGATCGCGGCGAAGGAAGTCGTTGTCGGCGGCCTGCAGCTTCACCGCCTCGTCCCAGACAGTGGACTGCAGGCCCAGCTTCGGCCGCCAATGGAACTTGACGAACGTCGAGTTGCCGTTTGCGTCAAGCAGTCGGAAGGAATGCACTCCAAAGCCCTCGATCATCCTCAGCGAGCGCGGGATCGTTCGGTCGCTCATCGCCCACATGATCATGTGCATGGATTCGGGTGTCAGCGAGATGTAATCCCAGAACGTATCGTGCGCGCTGGCCGCTTGCGGAAAGGCGCGGTCGGGTTCCATCTTCACCGAATGGACAAGGTCGGGGAACTTCATCGCGTCCTGGATGAAGAACACCGGAATGTTGTTGCCAACCAGGTCCCAATTGCCTTCGCTGGTGTAGAACTTGACCGCGAAGCCGCGTACATCACGTGGCGTGTCGACCGAGCCGGCGCCGCCCGCAACTGTCGAAATGCGGGTGAACAGCGGGGTGCGCTTGCCGACCTCGGTCAGCAGCTTCGCCGTGGTGTACTTCTGCAATGACTTGGTCAGCTCGAAGTAGCCGTGTGCGGCGGAACCTCGGGCGTGCACGATACGCTCGGGGATGCGCTCGTGATCGAAGTGGGTGATCTTCTCGCGCAGCACGAAATCTTCCAGCAGCGTCGGCCCGCGCGGGGTGGCGCGCAGCGAGTTCTGGTTATCGCTGACCGGGATGCCCTGGTTGGTGGTGAGCGGCGGATGGGACCCGCCTGCAGGTTCGTGCAGCTCGTCGCCGTTGCCGCGAGAGGGCGCTTGGGCCGCGCTTGAACGAGCGGGTGAGGACTTGGTGGTGGCTTTGCGGCTGGCCATGGGCTGGTTCCTGGTGGGTAGGGATTGGCAAGACTTCATAACCGAGCTGGCCAACGGCGCTGCGCGCGTCTCATTTTTCTGGCGCCGGCCGCACAGGTGGCGTGGCGACAGACCCAGAGCGCAGTTCCGATGGCGGGAGCATGCTTGCAAAAAGGAAACGTCGGCAGCTCGCCGGAATCTGCGGGTGACAAGATTCAATGCGTATGCGAGCGAATGCTGCTCGGAGCTAACCCTTCTGATACGGCTTGACCCAAAGTATCAGGACTGAAGTGCTGGGGTGACGTGAAGGTCCGCAACGACAAGGAGCGCCCCAAGCTTGCGATCCTGCATGGTCAGGACACACACCTGATCAAAGCAGGGTCCTTCAACCGATTCCCACTTTGTGGGCTGGTTCCCTCGGCGACGCCGGAGGCGGCGGCGAGGCCAATGCAAGGTTGTCGAGCGCCGACCATGCGCCCAAGACGATTTCCCTTGCCCGCTGCCAGTCCAGGTTGGAGTGGCCGCGCAATTCATCCCATTGCGCGTCCAGTTCGTCGTCGCTTTCCAGCATAACCGCGTGGCCGTACATCGCATGCGTGGCCACGGCCAGTGCATAGGCCGGGCAGGCATCCACCCACATCAGCGCCGCGTTGCAGGCACGCCTGCGTTTGAAGTCGGCGACGCTCCACACTTCAAAAGCCTCGGGAACGTCAAACATCGACGGATACGCCAGGCAATCCTCGACCCGGCCCGGAGCGCGACGAAGGCGCTCAAGATGGTGGCGAAAATGACGAATACTGAATTGCGAACGTAGGGTTTCCATATTTTTACCCAGGGCGTGTGGCGACTTCCCGGCGATGATGTGCGCGAGATTCCGCGCTCATCCATCATGCATCGCGAGAGTAAAGATGGCGTATAGAGGGTCGCTGACCCCCCGTGCGGTCCCACATTTTGCCTCGGCAGGGTCGGAGGTGCATGCAGGTCGGTCGATATCCTTGTTAACCGGGGAGTGAATTTGCGCGGCAACCTTCACGCATCCCTGACATTGGATTCATAAATATGAAGGAGCAAGATCAACGTCACCAACATTTGGAGGATCGGGGAATGCGTTATGCAGCCGTGTCTGATATTCATAAGCAAGTGATGCTGGATATTGATTCTGAATTGGCTTACTGGCGTTTGCATTACACCCACAGCGCCTTCCACAGGACGCAGCGACCTTTTGAGGACTACGTCTGCACCCTGAAATTCGGATATGACATGTACCTGCTGAACCATGGCGACGACCTGGAAAAACTGCTTCCTGCAATGCGTGGCCGCTATGAAGCGACTGCGACCATGCGAGACGATCTTGGCTGGCCGCTCACCGAAGCAGTGATCCGCGAAACATGGAAGCGGATGCGTCCGGAGCAGGATCAGAGGAACGACAGACTGCGACCCGGGGCAGTGGTTTCACGTTCCGCGAACTGGTCGCAATCGCAGTATCAATCCGCATAGTGAACCAGTCGGCAAGGCGACTTCCTTTAACGACGGCGGGTTTCGCCTAGCGCGGTTTGACCTTCCGGCGTTCATGTCTTTGGATAGCAGCAGCCCTGGGCTTCTGCTGGGCTTTTGCAGGAGAGTAAGCATGGCGAGACCTATCTGGACTGGAACCCTTTCCTTCGGGCTGCTCAATGTGCCCGTATCGCTGATGTCCGGCGAGCGCAAGGTTGATCTGCATTTCCGAATGCTGGATTCGCGCGACAAGAAGCCGATCCGCTTCGAACGGGTCAATGCGGAGACCGGCGAAGAGGTGCCCTGGAAGGACATCGTCAAGGCCTTCGAGTACAGCAAGGGCAGCTACGTAGTGGTGGAAAAGGAAGACATCGCGTCCGCCGCGCCGGAGAGTCACGAAACCGTCGAGGTTGAGGCTTTCGTCGATACCGGCAGCATCGACCTGCGCTATTTCGAAAAGCCCTACATCCTGGTGCCGGGCAAGAAGGCCGAGAAGGGATACGTGCTGCTGCGCGAGACCCTGAAGTCGAGCAAGAAGGTCGGTATCGCCCGGGTGGTTATCAGGACCCGCGAGTACCTTTGCGCAGTGATGCCGGAAGGCGATGCACTGGTGCTGATGCTGTTGCGTTATCCGCAGGAACTGGTGGACCCGAACGACTACAAGCTGCCAACCGGCAAGGCGTCGTCCTACCGGATCACCCCCAAGGAGGCCGATATGGCGAAGCAGCTGATCTCCTCCATGTCCGGGCAATGGGAGCCCGACGGCTACCACGACGAGTTCCGCGAGCGACTGCAGGCGATCATCAAGAAGCGCGTCAAGTCCAAGGGCAACCTGGCCAAGGTGGTAGAGGAAACAACGGAACACGAGGACGCGGCAACCAACGTGGTCGACTTCATGTCGCTGTTGCAGAAGAGCCTGGACAGCAAGAAGCGCACGCCTGCCAAAGCGGGAAAGGCAACAGCGAAACCAAAAAAGGCGGTCAAGAAAGCCACGGCAAAGCCAGCTGCGAAAAAGGCGACCAAGCGCAAGGCAGGATGATCCATGTCGCTGCTCGACTACGGACGCAAGCGCCGCTTCGCCGATACCCCCGAGCCGGACGCGCAGGCGGACAAGCCCGCGGGTCAACGGCCGATCTTCGTTGTGCAGCTGCATCGCGCGGGTGCCCGCCATTACGACTTCCGCCTGGAAGTGGATGGCGCTCTGAGGAGTTGGGCGGTGCCCAAAGGGCCCTCATTGCGGGCTGGCGAAAAGCGCCTTGCGGTGGAAGTGGAAGATCATCCACTGGCCTATGCCACGTTCGAAGGTGATATTCCGGAGGGAAATTATGGGGCCGGGCACGTGGATGTCTTCGACCAGGGGACCTGGGCCAGCGAAGGCGATCCGCTGGCAGCCATTTCCGCGGGCAAGCTGGATTTCGTACTGCAGGGGGGCAAGCTCAAGGGCGGTTGGAAGCTGGTGCGCACGCAACTGCGAGGCAAGCAAAAGCAGTGGCTGCTGATCAAGCGCGGGGACCAGTTCGCGGCGGACCTGGAAGCTGATGACCTGGTCGGGAAAATCTTATCCAAGGCGCCGAAAAAATCGCCGGGCAGGAAGGTCTCTTCGGCAGCCAGGCAGGTGGGCGCGTCCAAGGCATCGTCGCGCAAATGGGCGCAGCGCGCCCTGGCCATTGAAGGTGCGCGAGAGGGAGGCTACCCGTCGGGGTTCACGCCACAGCTCGCCGGCAGTAGCGAAACTGCGCCGACCGGCGACCAATGGCTGCACGAGATCAAATGGGACGGCTACCGGATGCTGGCAGACCTGATCGACGGCAAGGCCAGGTTGCGTTCGCGGGGCAAGCTGGACTGGACCGGGACGTTCCCCGAGGTAGCGCGCGCGGTGGAAGCGCTTCCGGTGGACGATGTACGACTGGATGGCGAGCTCGTGGTGATCGACGAAGAAGGCCGTAGTGACTTCAACGCGCTGCAGCGCGCGATCGACGGAACCTCCCGACAGCCGCTGCGCTATGTCGTGTTCGATATGCCAGGGATTGCCGGAGTCGATCTGAGCCGCGCTTCCCTGGTCGATCGCAAGCAGCTGCTGAAGGCGCTGCTTGGAAAACGCCCGGGAACGATCGCCTACAGCGAGCACGTGCTGGGCCATGGGCGGGAGGTATTCGAGGCCAGCGGCAGGAAAGGCCTGGAGGGTATCGTCAGCAAGCGTTTCGATGCCGCGTACAGCCAGTCTCGCAGCCGTGCCTGGGTGAAAGTGAAGCACGAAGAAACCGAGGAGTTCGTAGTGGTTGGTTACACCGCGCCGAAGGGCTCGCGCTCTGGCTTTGGGTCATTGCTGATGGCCACGCCGGAATCGGGGAGGCTGCGTTACGTGGGCAGGGTGGGCACCGGTTTCGACGATGCGACCCTGAAGTCGTTGCAGGCCAGGCTGGAAAAACTGCAGCGGGTGAAAGGCGCAGTGACATTGCCGGCACATGTGCCGTTTTCCATCGCAAGCGTACATTGGGTGAAGCCCCGGCTGGTGGCAGAAGTTGCGTTTCGCGGCTGGGCCAAGGAGGGCCTGTTGCGGCAGGCAAGTTTCAAGCGGCTGCGCGAGGACAAGAGCATGAGTGACCTGGATACGACACCGGAGCCAATGGCACTTACCCATGCCGAGCGGATCGTCTACCCAGACGCAGGCATAAGCAAGGGCGACGTGGCAGGCTACTACCGGAAAGTAGCGCGCTGGATGCTGCCGGAACTGGTGCAACGGCCACTGTCGCTGCTGCGCTGTCCCGATGGCGCACAGGGCGAATGCTTCTTCCAGAAACATCACAGTGATGCACTGGGAAAATCGGTGCGTGCGATCTCGCTGCAGCAGAAGAGCGGGAAAGAGGATTACCTGTATATCGAGGACGAGGCCGGCCTGCTGGAACTGGTGCAGATGAATGCGCTTGAGTTCCATCCCTGGGGTGCGAGGATCGAAGCACCCGAATCACCGGACCGGCTGGTGTTCGACCTTGATCCGGGGCCCGGCGTCAGCTGGGCCAAAGTGAAGATGGCCGCGCGCGACATCCGCAAACGCCTGCTGGAAGCCAGGCTGGAAAGCTGGCTGCGGATGTCAGGCGGCAAAGGCTTGCATCTGGTCGTGCCGATCACACCCGGACCGACCTGGGAAGAGGTCAAGGACTTCTGCAGCGCGTTTGCAGAAGCGCTGGCCGCGCATGCGCCGGACACCTACGTCGCCAGCATGAGCAAAGCCAAGCGCGAGGGCAGGATCTTCGTCGACTGGCTGCGCAATGCACGCGGCGCGACCAGCGTCTGCTCCTGGTCCCTGCGCGCCCGCGAGCATGCCACCGTGGCCATGCCGCTGCGCTGGGAAGAGTTGGCGAAGATCACTTCCCCAGGCATGTATACGATGGAGCGCGCACTGCAGCGCGCCAGCAGATTGCGCAAGGACCCGTGGGAAGGCATCG
>JBDTPP010000024.1:0-30219 GCA_039932615.1 Pseudoxanthomonas sp. | reverse complement strand
AACCACCAACCACCAACCACCAACCACCAACCACCAACCACCAACCACCAACCACCAAGCCAAAATGACCCGACCCGACCTCCACGAACGCGTCCACGCCCTGCGCAAACTGCGCATCGCCCAGGGGCGCGTGCGCGTGCGCCGCACGATCACCCGCCGCGATGGCGTGCGCGTGGAGGTGGACGGGCGCTGGTTGACCGAGTTCTGCGGCAATGATTACCTGGGCCTGTCGCAACAATTCCAGGTGGTCAGCGCACTGCAGGAGAGTGCCGGGCGCGACGGCGCCGGCGCCGGCGCCTCGCACCTGGTCAGCGGCCACCACGCCGCACATGAAGCGCTGGAACGCGAGATCGCCCAGTGGTTGGGCTATCCGCGCGGACTGTTGTTCGGCAGTGGCTATCTGGCCAACCTGGCCGTGCAACAGGCCTTGCTGGTTGAAGATGGCGACGTCTGCGTGCAGGACCGGCTCAACCACGCCAGCCTGCTGGATGCCTCGCTGCTGGCGGGCTGCAAGTTGCGGCGTTATCCGCATGCCGATGCCGAAGGCGCCTTGCGCCAGCTCAAGAACGCACCCAGCGGCGCAGCGATGCTGGCCACCGATGGCGTGTTCAGTATGGATGGCGATGTTGCTCCGTTGCGCGCGCTGACCCTGGTCGCACGCATGCAGAAGGCGTTGCTGTACGTCGATGATGCGCATGGCGTCGGCGTGCGTGGACCGGAAGGACGCGGCAGCGTTGCCGAGGCCAACCTGGGGCCGGCAGAAGTCCCCCTGCAACTGGTGACCCTGGGCAAGGCGCTGGGCAGCTACGGCGCGGTGGTGGTCGGTGACGATGCGTTGATCCAGCATTTATCCGAAACCGCACGCCCTTACATCTACACCACCGCGTTGCCGGCGGCGCAGGCAGCAGCGACCCTGGCTGCGGTCAAGCATGCGCGCCGCGACGAGTGGCGCCGCGAAAAGCTCGCGGGCCTGGTGGCGCGATTCCGTGGCGGCGCACAGCGGCACGGACTGGAAGCGATCGTTTCCGATTCGCCGATCCAGCCGATCCTGTGTGGCGACGATGCCAGCGCCATGGCCATGTCCTCGGCGCTTGAAAGCGCGGGCTACCTGGTCACTGCGATCCGCCCGCCGACCGTACCCGAAGGCAAGGCGCGTTTGCGGGTGACCTTGTCGGCCCTGCACATGGCGGCCGAAGTGGATGCGCTGGTCGAAGCATTGGCGCGTTCGCGTGACGCCGTGCAGCGCGTCCGCGGCGCGGCCTGAGCCGGTGGCGCTGCATATCGAAGTGGTGGGCGCGGGCCCACCGCTGGTGCTGATCCATGGCTGGGGACTGCATGGCGGTGTGTTCGCGCCCCTGGTGGATCGCTTGTCCGGCCGTTACCAACTGCATCTGCCCGACCTGCCGGGCCACGGCTATAGCCGCGATGACCGAACTGCCTTGACCCTGCAAGCCAGCGTTGTCGAAATCCTTGCGCGGACGCCGCCCGCCACCTGGCTCGGCTGGTCGCTGGGTGGCCTGTTTGCACTGCATGCCGCCTCGGTTTCGCCGCAGGTTCGCGCCCTTGCGCTGGTCGCAGCCACGCCGCGTTTCGTGCGTGGACAGGACTGGCCAAATGCGGTGGAGTCTTCCGTGTTCGAGCAGTTCGGCAGAGACCTGGAGCAGGATTATCGCGGCACCCTGGAACGGTTCCTGGCCCTGGATACGATTGGTTCGGAACATGCACGCGCCGAACTGCGCACCTTGAAGCAGAATCTCTACGCGCGCGGTGAACCTGCGCCGCTAGCGCTGCAGCAAGGCCTGGCGTTGCTGGAGCAAAGTGATTTGCGCGCCCTGTTGCCCACGCTATCGATCCCCAGCATGTGGATCTCCGGGCATCGCGATCGCCTCGTCCCGCCGGCGGCGATGCGCGAGGCCGCGGCGATGACGGCTGGCAGTCGTTATGTCGACATCGCCGGAGGCGGACATGCGCCCTTCCTCGGTCACGCCGACCAGGTCGCCGATGAAATCCGCGATTTCATGGACAAGATCGAGCACGCAGGAGCGACGTGAGTCGCGAATGAAGCTCAATCGATACACCTTATTCGCGACTCACGTCGCTCCTACGCCATTTGACATGTATTGCCCCACACTTATTCCTGCATGAACACCCCCTTCGACCACCGCCAGATCCGCCGCGCGTTCTCGCGCTCTGCTTCCAGCTATGACGCGGCCGCGGCATTGCAGCATGAGGTGGAAAAGCGCCTGCTCGAGTCGCTGCAATACCTGGGTGAACGCACGCCGCAAGTGGTGCTGGATGTCGGCAGCGGGCCGGCGCACGCGGCCGCGACAATGCGCAAGCGCTGGCCGCGCGCCCAGGTGATCGCGCTGGACCTGGCCATGCCGATGCTGCGCGAAGCAAAGAAGCATGCCGGCTGGTGGAAACCTTTTTCGCGCGTCTGCGCCGATGCGCGCGCGCTGCCGATCGCCGACAACAGCGTCGATGTGCTGTTCACCAACCTGTGCCTGCAATGGGTGGAAGACCTGCCGGCGGTGTTCGCCGGCTTCCGCCGCGTGCTCAAGCCCGGCGGGTTGCTCCTGTGCTCCACCTTCGGCCCGGAAACCCTGATCGAACTACGCGATGCCTTTGCCCAGGCCGACGCCATACCGCATGTCAGCCGCTTCCCGCCGATCGCCCAGTTCGGCGATGCATTGTTGATGGCCGGCTTCCGCGACCCGGTGCTGGACCGCGACCGTTTCACCCTGACCTACGACGATCTGCCCGCGCTGATGCGCGAACTGCGTGCGATGGGCGCGACCAACGCCTTGCAGTCGCGCAGGCAAACGCTGACCGGACGTTCGCGGTTTGCCGCGGCCAGCGCCGCCTATGACGAATTCCGTCACGACGACGGCAAGCTGCCCAGCACCTGGGAAGTGATCTATGCCCACGCCTGGGCCCCGCCACCCGGCGCGCCGATCCGCGGCCAGGGCGAGGAAATCGCGGCGGTGCCGGTATCGGCGATTCCCATCCGGCGTCGCGAGTGAGAAGCGGGTTGGTAGTTGGTGGTTCGTAGTGGGTAAAAAAGCTTTCCTGCTTCACCAACCACCAACCACCAACCACCAACCACCAACCCATCTACTCCGTAACCTGGGCCAACCACGTCCGTTGGTTGTAATAGTGGGAGACGCGCGCAATGCGGTCCTCGCGAATTCCGAAGAACGCGCCCCCTGGGAATTCGTATTTCTGGCCGCGTGCGGCGGGCTCTCCCGCCGCGGTAGCCACATATTCGCCGTGGACCACGTACTCGGCGGCGGCGCGGTCCCCATCCGGCGCCACCATTACCACGATGTCGCGCAACTGTTCGTGGAAGCTGACGCGCATCTGCGCCAGGTGCGCGGCAAACGCCTCGCGTCCGCTCTCCCGCGGAGCCTGGTTCGGCTCATGGACTACATCTTCGGTGAGCAACGCCAGCATGCCGTCCCAGTCGCCGCGATTGAAGGCGGAGTAGTAGGTCAGGACCAGCTCCGTGGCGCGATCCTGCTTGCGGTTGCCATCGATTTTCATGGGCCGGGGGTCCCTTGCGTAAGTAGCAGCGCAGCATCATAGCGCCGGGTACCGCCAACGGCGTTGCGGGGGCTATCTCGATTCCAGCAACAGGTCACGATGGAAAAAATACACTTCCTGCAGCAGGAAACGCTTGCGGGTGGCGAAGCTGCGGAAGCGACTGGTGGGGGTAGAGGAGCCCAGGGCGTTGATTCCCAGTTCGCGGGCCAGGCGCAGTGCGCGGGCCATGTGCAGCGGGTCGCTGACGATGATGGCGCGGCGCAGGCCGTTGTCCTCCATCAAGGCTCGCGCTTCCTGCAGGTTCTGCCGCGTGGTCCGCGACCGGGATTCGATCAGGATCGCCTGCGCCGGTACGCCCTGTTTCAGGGCGAAGCGACGGGCGACCTGCGATTCGGAATACGGCGCGCCATTGCCGAAGCCGCCCGTGAAGATCAGCCGCGGTGCCAGGCCGCGCTGGTAAAGGTCGATGCCGTGGCGGATGCGCTCCCTGAACACGGGGGAGGGATTGCGGTCGTAGGCGGCGGCGCCCAGCACGATGATCGCGTCGGCAGGGGCGGCCTGGTCGCGTTCGCCCACCCAGACGATATAGGCAGCCACGCCGACCAGCCACAGCAGCAGCACCAGCAGCACACGCCAGGTCCAACCGAGGAATCCCCTGCGTTTCCGGGTGCGTATGCTCATGCGCGTTGCCACGGAAGGGCATCCAGATCCACGTTGCCTCCGGACAGGAGCACGCCGATACGTTGCCCGGCAAACCGCGCAGGGTCCTGCAGCACCGCGGCCAATGCGATGGCTGATGATGGCTCTACCAATTGCTTGGTGACCTGCCAGAACAGGCGCATCGCGGCCACGGTCCGGGTGTCGCTGACGGTGACCACGTCCACCGCGTACTGGCGCAGCAGCTCGAAATTGGGTTGTCCCAGGCTGCCGCGCAGGCCATCACAGATCGTGTCGGGAATGAAATCGACGCGCCGTTCACCCTTGGCCAGCGAACGGCAGGTGTCGGCGGCGCCCTCCGGCTCGGCCAGCAGCACCATGCAGTCAGGCGCCAGGGCCGCGGCCGCTATTGCAGTCCCGGCGGCCAGGCCGCCACCACCCACCGGAACCACCAACACGTCGAGTCGATCGGTGGCATTGAACAGTTCAAGTGCGGCGGTGCCCTGGCCGGCGATCACCCGCGGGTCGGTATAGGGATGAACCATTACGGCGGCGGTGGCTTCCTGCACCTGCGTGCACTTCTCCTCGCGCGCGGCGATACTCGCGGCGCAAGCATGCACGGTGGCGCCGTAGCGCTGGATGGAAGCGACCTTGGTGGCGACCGCGCCTTCTGGCACCACGACGTGGCAGGCGATGCCGCGGGTTTGCGCCGCCAGCGCCAGCGCGGCCCCGTGGTTGCCCGAAGAGTGGGTGACCACGCCGGCCCGCGCTTGCGCTTCGGTCAGCGACCAGACCGCGTTGCAGGCACCGCGGAACTTGAACGCGCCCACGCGCTGCAGGTGTTCTGCCTTGAAATGAAGCTGGGCACTGGTCAGCGCGTCCAGCGCGCGCGAACGCAGCACGGGGGTTACCGCTGCATGCGGTGCGATCCGCGCCGCGGCGGCCAGGATGTCCTCGAAGATGGGCAGTGGGGCAGGCATGCCCGAAAGATTAACGTATCGGGGACGGCTTCCCGGCAGCGATCGCGTCGACCTCATTCGCAACCACGTTTATCGCCGCCAGCTTCTGAACGGATACCGCTCCCGACGCTTGGCAGCGACAGGGTTAAGCACGGATTCAATGCTGCGGGCCGATGCTCAATGAAAGCAACGCCGGGGGGCGCCATGAAATTACGTCTGATCACCACACTCATCGCCGCCGCCGCGCTCAGCGGTTGCGCAACCTATGACTACGCGGGCGGCAGTGCCCCGGGTGGCTACTATTACGGTCGTTCCGCGCCAAGCTATGGCCCTTACAACGACGGTTATGGCTACGGATACCCTTCTTACGGCTACGGCGGCTACGGCGGCTACGGCGGCTACGGCGGCTATGGTTATTACGGCTATGGCGGCTATGGCGGCTATTACCCGTACTACCTTTATCGTCCGCACCGTCCGCACCGCCCCGACCACGATGGTGACCCGGATCCCGGAAACGGGCGTGCGCCGCCTTGGCGCAATCCCGATGATGGTCGTTACCGCGAATCCGGCCGGGTCCAGATCCCGCCCCAGAATCGCATTCCCCAGTCCCCCGGTCGGCCCCAGGTGACTGGTGACGGGCGGGAGCCCAGTGGCAACACAGGTATCCGCCAACGCCCGACCAATGAACCGTCGCGGCAGATGTCGGAACCCTCCCCGCCCCGATCTGTTGAAAGGTCGCGGCCTCCCGAGCGATCGGCACCCGCGCCGCGCTCGGAAAACCGAGGCCGGGTGCGCAACGACGAGCCCTGATTGTTGCATTGGGGGCGGCGACGTCGCAGGCTGAGCGCGAGTTGACCGGTTACGTCGCTTACTGACGTGATTGGAATGACATGCCTCTATGTCGACGTCCGGTGGGGAAATCTGGATCCCCCCTGTTCCGGTCCTGCCGGGCGTCGGCACTCAACAAAAAAGCCCGGCAATGCCGGGCTTTTCCTTTGCAGGGTTGTCCTGCGCAAATAAAATGGGGCCGGTAGTCCCCCGACTACCGGCCCCGGCGCTCCCCCGCAGTGCACATGGCTGGCCCCTGTTCCAATTACCAGCCTGCGCCCCTGGTCGCTTGCCACGACGGGTGCATGAGGGGTAAAGCAGAAACCGTGCCAACCTTCCCCACGCTGACTCCCGATTAGGCCCACGGGCCCGGCGATGCCAAAATGACCCCATGAACAGCTCCTTCCACCACTATCAGGTCATCGTCATCGGCGGCGGCCACGCCGGGACCGAGGCTGCGCTGGCGTCCGCCCGCGCCGGTGCGCGCACCCTGCTGCTGACGCACAACGTCGAAACGGTCGGTGCGATGAGCTGCAACCCGGCCATCGGTGGCATCGGCAAGGGTCATCTGGTCAAGGAAATTGACGCCCTGGGCGGAGTCATGGCCCACGCGGCCGACCTGGCCGGCATCCAGTGGCGCACGCTCAATGCCTCGAAGGGTCCGGCGGTGCGTGCCACGCGTTGCCAGGCGGATCGCTCGCTGTACCGCAGCGCCATCCGTCGCATTGTCGAAGCGCAACCCAACCTCACCATTTTCCAGGCCGCAGTCGACGACCTGGTTATCCAAAACAACATTGTGCGCGGCGCCATCACCCAGGCCGGCCTGCGTTTCGACGCGCCGGCGGTGGTGCTGACCGCCGGGACCTTCCTGGCCGGCAAGATCCATGTCGGCGAAACCCAGTACGCAGCCGGCCGCGCTGGCGATCCGCCGGCTACCGCACTTGCCCACAAGTTGCGTGAAGGCCTGTTCGTGGTCGATCGCCTGAAGACCGGCACGCCGCCGCGCATCGATGGCCGTTCGCTGGATTACTCGGTGATGGCGGAACAGCCCGGCGACGACCCGCTGCCGGTGATGTCGTACCTGGGCTGCGTTGCCGAACATCCGCGCCAGGTGTCGTGCTGGATCACCCATACCAGCGAGCGCACCCACGACATCATCCGCGGTGCGCTGCATCGCTCGCCCCTGTACAGCGGCCAGATCGAAGGCATCGGTCCGCGCTACTGCCCGTCCATCGAAGACAAGGTAGTGCGCTTCGCCGAGAAGGCCAGCCACCAGATCTTCGTCGAGCCGGAAGGCCTCGACGTGGCCGAAATCTATCCCAACGGCATTTCCACCTCATTGCCGTTCGACGTGCAGCTGGAACTTGTGCGCAGCATCGCCGGCATGCAAAACGCGCACATCACCCGCCCGGGCTATGCGATCGAGTACGACTTCTTTGATCCGCGTGGATTGAAGTCCTCGCTGGAAACCAAGGCCGTGGCCGGTCTGTTCTTCGCCGGCCAGATCAATGGCACCACCGGCTACGAAGAAGCTGCCGCGCAGGGCTTGGTCGCCGGCCTCAACGCCGCCCGCCTGGTGCAACAGCAGGATTCCTGGTGCCCGCGTCGCGACGAGGCTTATATCGGCGTGCTGATCGACGACCTGATCACCCACGGCACCAACGAGCCGTATCGCATGTTCACCTCGCGCGCCGAATACCGGCTGCAACTGCGCGAGGACAACGCCGATGCGCGCCTGACCGAGACCGGTCGCGGGCTTGGCCTGGTCAATGACGTGCGTTGGGAAAAATTCCAGGCCAAGCGTGATGCGGTGGCGACGGAAACCGAACGCCTGCGTGCGCTGTGGGCCACGCCCGGCAATGCGCTGGGCCGCGAAGTCGCGACCGCGCTGGGCGTGACAGTCAGCCGCGAGACCAACGTGCTGGACCTGATCAGGCGCCCGGAGCTGGATTACGCGCAATTGATGCGGGTGCCGTCGCTGGGCCCGGGCGTGACGGATGCCAAGGTCGCCGAGCAGGTCGAGATCAGCGTCAAGTATTCCGGCTATCTTGATCGCCAGCGCGAAGAGATCGATCGGCAGCAGCGTAACGAAGACGCCGCCATCGCCGACGACTTCGACTACGCGGTCGTTCGCGGCCTGTCCTTCGAAGTCATGCAGAAACTCGAGCGGGTTCGCCCGCAGACGCTCGGCCAGGCCCAGCGAATCCCCGGCATGACCCCCGCGGCGATCTCGCTGCTGCTGGTGCACCTGACCCGCGCGCGGCGCAGCAAGGTCGCGTAGTTTTCATCCGTGGGAGCGACCTCAGTCGCGATGCTTTTACGAAACCCGATCGCGACTGACGTCGCTCCCACCTAACAGGCGTCCTGTCAGGCGCCGGTCTTTGCCCGGGCAAACGCAGCAGCCAAGGCACTGCCTGCCGCTGACGCGGGTGGCTTGATCGCGGGTGCTTTGGCACTGCGCGCTGGCGCCATGTCGCGTCGTTTGTCGTCGCGCACGGGTCGGTTCACGGGCGCCGCCGCAGGCACATCCTCCAGTCTGCGCGTCAGCGCGATGCGCTTGCGCGGGATATCCACTTCCAGCACGCGCACCTTGACGATATCGCCGGCCTTGACCACGTCGCGCGGGTCCTTCACATAGGTGTCCGACAACGCCGAGATATGGACCAGGCCGTCCTGGTGCACGCCGATATCGACGAAGGCACCAAACGCGGCAACGTTGCTGACCACGCCTTCCAGGATCATGCCGATCTTGAGGTGCTTGATGTCCTCGATGCCTTCGGCGAAGCGTGCGGCCTTGAACTCGGGTCGCGGGTCGCGGCCGGGTTTCTCCAGTTCCTTGAGGATGTCGCGCACGGTGGGCACGCCGAATTTTTCATCCGTGAACGACTCCGCTCTCAGACCGCGCAGATAACCCGTGTCACCGATCAACTGCCGCACCGCACGACCGCTGTCCTTCACAATCCGCTCCACCACCGGATACGCTTCGGGATGCACGGACGAACCATCCAGCGGCTCATCGCCATCGGCAATGCGCAGGAAGCCCGCACATTGCTCGAAGGTCTTCTCGCCCAGGCGCGGCACTTTCAGCAGTTCCCTGCGACGCTTGAACGGCCCGTTCTGGTCGCGATGCAGGACAATGTTCTCCGCCACCGACGCCGACAATCCGGAAACCCGCGAGAGCAGGGCGGCCGAAGCGGTGTTGACGTGCACGCCGACCGCATTCACGCAATCCTCCACGCGCGCATCCAGCGCCCGCGCCATGCGATACGGATCCACGTCGTGCTGGTACTGGCCTACGCCGATGGCTTTGGGCTCGATCTTCACCAGTTCCGCCAGCGGATCCTGCAGTCGCCGCGCAATCGATACCGCGCCGCGAATGCTGACGTCGAGATCGGGAAATTCCCTGGCCGCCAGTTCCGAGGCCGAATACACCGACGCCCCCGCTTCGCTGACCACGATCTTCTGCAACTTCAGTTCCGGGTGCTTGCCGATCACTTCGCCGGCCAACCTGTCGGTCTCGCGCGAGGCGGTGCCGTTGCCGATCGCGATCAGTTCCACGCCGTGCTGCGTGCACAACTTGCCGAGTGCATGCAACGACTGGTCCCATTGCTTGCGCGGTTCGTGCGGATAGATCGTGTCGGTGGCGACTACTTTGCCGGTGGGATCGACCACAACGACCTTCACCCCGGTGCGGATGCCCGGATCGAGGCCCATCACCGTGCGTGCGCCGGCGGGTGCAGCCAGCAGCAGATCCTTCAGGTTGTCGCCGAAGATCGCGATGGCTTCGGCCTCGGCCTTTTCGCGGGCCTGGCTGAAAAGATCCAGCAGCAGATGCAGGTGCAGCTTCGCACGCCAGGTCATGCGCGCGCTGCCCAGCAGCCAGCGATCGGCGGCACGACCCTGTTCGCTGATGCCGGCATGCAGGGCCACACGGCCATCGCCATATAGATGCCCGGCTTCAGCGTCCTTGCCGGGATCCAGGTCCAGGTAAAGGATCTCCTCCTTGCGTGCACGGAAAAGCGCGAGCAGTCGGTGCGAGGGAATCCGCGCCAGCAGTTCGCTGTGTTCGAAATAGTCGCGGTACTTCGCGCCCGCGTCCTGCTTGCCCTCGGCGACGCGGGCGCGGATCACGCCGACTTCGGCCAGCCAGTGGCGTAGTTCGCCGACCAGCGCCGGATCCTCGCCCCAGCGCTCCATCAGGATGGCGCGGGCACCGTCGAGAGCGGCCTTCGCATCGGCGACGCCTTTCCCGGCATCGACAAAGCGGGCTGCGAATGCTTCAGGTACCTGCGCAGGATCCGCCAACAAGCCGTCAGCCAAGGGTTCCAGCCCAGCCTCGCGTGCGATCTGCGCGCGCGTGCGGCGCTTGGGCTTGTATGGAAGATACAGATCTTCCAGCCGTGCCTTGCTGTCGGCGGCTTCGATATCGGCGCGCAACTCGGCGCTGAGCTTGCCCTGCTCCTGGATGCTGGCCAGTACGGTGGTGCGGCGATCTTCCAGCTCGCGCAGATAACCCAGCCGCGTCTCCAGATTGCGCAGCTGCGTATCGTCCAGGCCGCCGGTGACTTCCTTGCGATATCGCGCGATGAAGGGAACGCTGGCACCTTCGTCCAGCAACGCAATGGCGGCCAGCGCCTGCGCGGCCTGCGCGCCGATTTCCTCGGCAATGGTGCGGGCGATCTGCTGGGCGAGCTGCTTTGGGATGTGCTGCATTGTGTTCGGTCGAAGTCAGCAGGATAGAGCCCTGATTGTGGCGCTCGAAGCGCGCGGGGGAAACCCGTTGACAGGACAGGCCATTGCAGGTCGCGTATATGCGCTGGCGTGACGTCGCTCTTGCGTGCTGGTTTGCCAAGGTCACTGGCAGGAAATGGGATCACGATGAGGCGAGGCGCTATGCTTTGCTCATGCGCCGCTACCTCACACCGCTCATTTTCCTGCTGACGGCCTGTGGCGGCGGCCCGGCCGCACCGGTATCCACGGCGCCGACCACGGGCACGCACGGCTCTTATGGACTGTCGGCATGGAAGTTGCCTGCATCTGGCCGCGCCGCGCAACCGGATCTGGTGATCGCTCCCGATGGACGCTTGTTGCTGTCCTGGATCGAGGTCGGAAGCGGAAGCACCCATGCGTTGATGTTTGCCTCATTCGACGGCAAGACCTGGGATGCGCCGCAGGAAATCGCCCGCGGCGACGACTGGTTCGTCAACTGGGCAGACACACCGCATGTGCTGGCCACGGCAGACGGCGCGCTGTGGGCTCATTGGCTGCGCCAGTCGGCCAAGGCGATGTATGCCTATGACGTGGCGTTGTCGCGATCGGGCGATGGCGGCAAGACCTGGTCGCCGCCCCTGACGGTCAACGATGACGGCACGGCGAGCGAACACGGTTTTGTCGCGCTGTGGCCGCAATCGCGCGATTCCCTCGGCATCGCCTGGCTGGACGGCCGCAACACCGCCGGTGAAGGACATGGCGGCCATGAAGAGCATGGCGGCGGCGCGATGACCTTGCGGGTGGCGAGCCTCGACGCGGCACTACGCAAATCAGGGGAAAGCGAACTCGACCCGCGTACTTGCGATTGTTGCCAGACCGATGCGGCGATGACCTCCCAGGGCCCGCTGCTGGTCTATCGCGACCGCGACGGCGAGGAGATCCGCGACATCGTCGCTACGCGTCTCGACCACGGCGCATGGACCTTGCCGCGCAAGGTCCATGACGATCGCTGGAAGATGCCGGCGTGCCCGGTCAATGGTCCGGCCATCGCGGCCAGCGGCATGCAGGCCTGGGTGGCGTGGTACACCGCGGCCGGTGATGTGCCGAAAGTACGCTTGGCCCGGTCGCAGGACGGCGGCGACAGTTTCTCCACCCCGGTCGAACTGGACAGCGGCATGCAGGTGCAGGGACGTGTCGGCGTGGCCGTTGATGGCGCCAGCGTCTGGGTGCACTGGACGCGCGAGGAGGCGGCCGGACAATCGCTGTGGCTGGCGCGTTACAACGCGGACCTATCGAAGGAGCTGCAACGTATCGAAGTAGCGAAACTGCAAGGAAGGGGTCGCGCGACCGGCTTCCCGCAGATGGTCGTTCGTGCGGATGTCGTCTATCTGGTGTGGACGGATGTGGTGGAGGGCAAGCCGATTCTGCAGGGTGCGAGGGCGGCGGCGCGTAGTTGATCCCGTGCTTGCGCCGCGCGAGGGTTCGCGACTCACGTCGCTCCTACGCGCATCGCTCCTGCGCACTGTGCGTCCGCTATTTTTCCTTGCGCCAGTTGACCGAGCCGCGCGTTTCCACCGTGCTCGATTCGATCTCCACGTCGAAGCCCTTGCGCAGCAGGTATTTCAGGGTAATCGCCGATCCGCTGCCGACCATCGACACGCCGTAGCTCACGTAGAGTTTCGGCGACAGATACTTGCCTACGCCGAACACCGAGCCACCCAGGGTGCGCGATTCCAGTACACCCGCATCGTCCAGGCCGATCTTGGCGCCCAGCTGCGAGGCCAGCAGGCCGGCACCGGCGCCGAGCGCGGCGGAAGCGGCGTTGATCTTCTGGCTTTCATCGGAACTGGCGGTGTTCAACGAACGACCCAGGACCAGGTAGGCCAGCGCCGCCGATTCGTCCATCGCCGGGTTCGACCAGATCGTGGCCTTGGGACTGCTTGCGCGGCCGGTGACGTCGATGCCGGCGGTGACGCCCGCGCTGACCACTTCGCGTTCGGCGCGAATGTTGACGCGCGGATCGGAAACGGCGTTGTTGCTCCAGACCAGTTCGCCGCGGGTGATCAGCAGTTTCTGCCCGTACGCGGTGTAGCGGCCATCGACATCGAGACGGCCGGTGGCGACCATCTCGCGGCCGAGGCGCGAACGCACGTTCAGGGTGCCGGCCAGCGAGCCATCCAGGCCATAGCCTTTCAACTTCACCGCATCACCCAGGGTGATGGCCATGTCCAGGTCCAGGCGTGAGCTCGGCGCGCGCTCGGGATCCACCGGGTCCAGCACCACAACGTCTTCCGACGCTGACACACCATCACCGAGCTTTTCCACGTCGATGCTGGCCGAAGGTACGATCACTTCGCCACGCACCTGGAAGGTGTTGTCGGCAAATCGCACTTTCAGGTTTGGCGAAGCGACCGCCTGCAGTTCGGTCGTATCGGCAACCAGGAAATCCTTGCCGCGGATATTGAACTGCAGCGGCGAGCCTTCGACTTTCCAGTCCAGGGTGCCATCGACGCTGAGGGTGCCGCCGTTGGCGGTGCCGCCCGTGGACGAAACCGAAGTGAGCGTGCCGTCGATGCGCGCGCTGCCATCGGCCTGGGCGGCCAGGTTGGCGGTACCATCGGTCAGGGTGATGCCCAGCGATGGCAGCTCGCCCTTGAACTGGGTGAGTCGCGCTTCGCCGCTCAATGCCGGTGTTCCGCGCGTCCCAGCCAGGCCGACGTGGCCACGCAGGTCACCGGTCGGACGCACCAGGTCGGGTGAAAACAACTCAAGCCAGAACAGGCGCGAATTGTTCAAGTAGATGTCGCCCTTCAACGGCGAAAAGTCATCCCAACCGGTGACTACGGTGGCATCGACGTATCCGTCGCCCTTGAAGCCGGTGCCCAGGTGGGCCTTGATCTGCTGCGGATCGAAATTGGCGTCCAGGTTGAAGTTGTCGTAATGCACGATCTCGCCACGTGCATTGTTGCCCAGCTTCAGGCCGCCATCGAGCGAAGTCAGGCGGACTTCGCCTACCCACGCCTTGCCGGCGGGCCGGACCGAAGCGTCGAGCTTTAGTTCGCCGCGCAGGATGAGTGGACGTCCACTGCTCGGGGGCAGCCACGGTTGCACCAGGCTCAGCGGCAACGCATCGGCATGCAATTGAAGGCCCTGCTTCGGCCAATTGGCCTGGGCGCACAGCGCGCCTCCGCCGCTGGCCGCAAGGCAGGTCGGCGACAGGGTGAAAGCAGCACCGCTCTGTGCATAACGCGCGGGCTGTTGCAGGCGCCAGTCGCTGCCCTTGGACGGCGTCAGCTGCAATGCGTCCAGGCTGCCCTGCCAGTTGTTGCCGCGCCTGAGGGTGGTGCCCGCCAGCGAGACCGAACCCATCGCATTGCTCGCGTCGCCGTTGAACTGCAGGTCTTCGACCGCGCCGCGCGCGTCCATGCGCACGCTGTCCAGGACCATGCCCACGTTGACCGTGGAACCGCGGATCGCGAGTTCGCCATCGCCGCCCTGCCATGGCAGGC
Source organism: Pseudoxanthomonas sp. (assembly GCA_039932615.1). Taxonomy (GTDB): domain Bacteria; phylum Pseudomonadota; class Gammaproteobacteria; order Xanthomonadales; family Xanthomonadaceae; genus Pseudoxanthomonas_A. The sequence continues at coordinate 16,013 of JBDTPP010000024.1, read as the reverse complement.
GTCCGTGCACGCTGAGCGTCTCGGCGCTGTAACCGTTCCATTTCAGGCCATTACCGGAAAGATCGGCGTCCACGTTGGGTGCGCCGCGTGTGCCGGTGAGTTTCAGGGTTCCGGCGATGCTGCCGTTTGCGTCCGGCAGCAGGTCGTCCAGGTGCAGCGGTCGTAGCGTTGCGTCGATGTCGAGCCGATCACCGACCTTGCCCTTGGCGTTGACGCGACTGTTGCCTAGCGCCAGCGCGAGATCGCCTTCGCCTTCATCGCCGTGCAGGGCGAACTTGCCGCGTCCGTCCAGCTTGCGTCCGCGCAGGCTGCCGCCGAGTCTGGGAACATCCAGCGTCGCATCGAAGCCGCCGGTCTCGCGCGCCTGTCCCTTGCTGGCGAGCTGGCCGGACACATTGCCCTTCCAGTTGGCCAGGAAATAGCCGGGATCGAAACCGGCCAGGGTCGCGCCCAGGTCCCAGCGCAACTGCGGTTCCCAGCCCACGGTGCCGGTTGCATCCAAAGTGCCGGTCGGCATCTTCGCCTGCAACTTGTTCAAGTGCAGCTGCGCGTCGTTGCCGGCGCCATCGAAATCCACGGTCGCGGTCTGCTGCTCGCGGACCAGTGTTGCCTTGCCGATCGCCGCCCACGCCTTCATCTGTCCGGCAATGCCCAGGTCCGCATCGCCCGCGATCTGCGTCGCTGCGTCTTCGCCCCAGCGCAAGCCACGCGCGTTGACCGAAAACTTGAACACCGGGTTTTCCGGATCCTTGAAATCGGCGCGCCCGCGCAAGGTCGTGAGCCCGTCCAGCGCACGCACGGCCAGTGGCTCAACCGTCAGCACTTCATCGGCAATACGTACTTTCGACGGCTCGATCACGGCCACGAAATCGCCCTGGGTGACCCGACCCTGCAGGTCAGCCGCTCCGCCGGCGCCGTTTGCTTTCAGGTCGAACGCCAGCGGCATGCTGGTGTCGGAAAGTCCCAGCAGCGCCAGGTCCAGCGCTTCGGTCTTGCCGCTGAAAGTCCAGGTCGGATTATCTTCGCCGCGCACGCCCAGCATCACGCGTACCGGCGCCGGCGCATTCCCAGCCACGCCAATGTCCATCTTCATCCGGTCCCCGCGCGCCACCAGTCCCAGCCGTGCCGGTGAGCGGCCCAGGGCCGCGGGGAACACCGCCGTCGCCACCACGTCGGTGTGGTAGCGGCTGCGCGGCTCATAGCCGCCATGGATGGCGATGCGCCCGCGATCGCTGTCGATCTTCAACTGCGTCGCCTTGAAGTAACCATTGCCGATGTCGATGCCGCCGTTGGCCCGGCGGATGTCGATCAGCGGCTGGGTGCTCTGGGTGATGCGCAGGCCGTCAATGCCCAGCGCATCGGCCTGGATCGCGATCGGCATCTCGATCTGCGGCAGCAGTTCGGGCCAAGTGGGCAGTTTGAAGGGTTCGTCGCTCTTCGGAATATCCAGCGTGGCGTGCGTCAGCTGCAGCGCGTCCAGGCGCAGGCGCCGGCCCAGCAGCGGACGCAGGTCGGGGTCCAGGTAAACGCGCTCGGCAGTGAAATGGACCTTGCCATAGCGGAAATCCACGCCATGCAGGGTCAGCGGTCCGGCCAGCGGCCCTTCCACCTTCTGCCAGGTGAAGGAAGAACCTGCTGGCAACCGCGCGATGATCTGGTTGAGCAACACATCGCGTCCTGCGACGGTCTGCAACAGCCAGTAAAGCGCAACGGCCAGCAGGACCAGCAAGGCGGCCGAGGCGATGCCGCTGCGGATCGCCAGCACGCGCATGCGGGCACGGCGCTTCGCGCGAAATTCGGCGATGCGCGCCTCGCGCTCTTCCGGGGTCAGGTCGTCGTGGCCGCTCACAGGTCGGCACCGATGTTGAGGTAGAGCTGGAAAGAGGAATCCGGATCATCCAAGCCATGGGCGACATCAATGCGCACCGGACCGACCGGTGAGCGCCAGCGCAGACCAACGCCGATGCCCGTCTTCAGGTCAGGCCTGTCGTCGAAGGCGCTGCCTGTGTCGACGAACGCCGCACCGCCCCACGCGCTGTCTGCCAGGTAGTGCTCGTACTCGACGCTGCCGGTGACCACGTGCTTGGCGCCCAGTGCGTAGTCGTTGGGCAAGCGAGGCCCGACTTCGCGGAAGGCATAGCCGCGGATGCTGTGATCGCCGCCGGCGTAGAAACGCAGGCTGGGCGGCATCGATACAAGGGCGTTGGTGTAGGTCGTCCCGAACTCGCCGCGCACCAGCAGCCTGTTGTTCTGGCCAATGCCCTTGTACCAGCGCGCCACGGTTTGCAGTTGCACGAAGCTGGCGTCCGAACCCACGCCTTCCACGCCTCCGCGCAGCGCGATGTTGCCGCTGAGTCCGCGCCGCGGGAAGACGCGATCGTCCACGTCCACGTACAGGGCGCTGATTTCGGGATAGGTCAGGGTGGAGTACTGATAGACCGGGGCGACCCCCGGCACGGGCTCGCCGTAGCTCCAGCGTTCGCGCAAGGCATGCATCGAAGCAAGTGCGGTCCAGTGATCGTTGAGTTCGCCGCTGCGGCTGCCGATCAGCTCCAGACGCCGGGTGTCGATGTACTTGGTCTGTTCGTCGTAAGCCTGCAGCGCAACCGTGTACCAGCCATCCAGCCATTTGAACGCGGGAATCCGGTACTGGGTGACGAAGTTCTTGCGCTTCTGCGCATAGTCCAGCTGGGTGGACAATTTATGTCCACGTGAATTGATGTAACGCCGCTCCAGGCCAAAGCGCACGCCGGCGCCGCTTTCGGTGCCGTAGCTGAGGCCCGTGGTGTAGACGTCGCGCTTGGCCAGGGTCAGGTTGACGTCGATCGGCACGCGTCCGTCGACGGCATCCTCCGGCTTGGCCTGGATGTCGATGTTGTTGAAGTAATCCAGGCCGACCAGCGATTCGCGCAGGCGGTCGAGCTTGCCCTGGTGGAAATAGCTGCCTTCGTCCCAGTACACCAGCTTGTCCAGCAGTCCGGGTTTGAACTTGGTCTGGTGGAAGGTGGTCGGGCCCATGTCATAGCGGATGCCGCTGGTCCAGGTCAGGTCGATGTCGGCGGCCCGCTCGGCACGCGTCACCTCCACCCGGCGATGGGTGAAGTCGGCATCGAAATAGCCGCGATCCGCCAGCCGGCGCACGATCTGGGTCTTGCTGGTTTCATAAGTCGTGTGGTCGAAGATGTCACCGACCTGCGGACGGAACGCGGCCAGGTCTTCTTTCAGGTAGCGGTCGCTGCCGCCGGCCCCTTCGATGCTCAGGTCCGAATTCCGAACCCGCACGGGCTCGCCCTTGGCGACGGTGACGACCACGGTGATCCTCTCGTTCTCGCCGCCCGGACGGGTGGCATCGACCTTGATCTCGGGTGAGTAGTAGCCAAACGGTTCGAGCGCCTCGCGGGCCTGGGTCTGGGCCTCGGTCATCAGGTATTCCAGCCGGGATTCGCCCTGGCGGCGACCGATGACGTCGTTCAGCGACAGGGCAACGTTGATGTTCTCGACCATCAACGCTTCGGTTTCGTTGTCCAGGTTGAAGCCGCGGATCTCGACCTTCTCGATGGTGGCTGCTGCGTGGGCCTGGCCGGAAATGAACAACAGGACGGCAGCGGCGGCGAGAGGGGGGATTGGTCGCATGCGGGAAGGATACCGGGCAGGCGATGAATCGGGTTAACGGGGAATGATGGCGGTCATTGCGTGGGAGCGGCTTCCAGCCGCGAGCTTTTGTTTCGCGCCCAGTGGCGTACGCGGGTACCAGGCAACCTTTCGGGCAAAAGCTCGCGGCTGGAAGCCGCTCCCACCATTGCAGGGTGCTAGCTCGAGAGGTGCTCGATCGCCGCCACCGCACGGAAGCGGTCGGCCAGGCGCTTGAGCAGGGCCAGCCGGTTGGCGCGGATCGCGGCGTCATCCACGTTGACCATGACGCTGTCGAAGAACGCATCCACCTGCGGGCGCAGCAGCGCCAGGCGGCTGAGCACGCGGATGTAGTCGTGGTGGTGCAGGGCTTGGTCGGTGTCGCCGAGGGCCGCTTCCACCGCTTCGGCCAGGGCGCTTTCGACCGGGTCGTTGAGCAGGCTGCGGTCGATGGCGTGCGGAATCGCGATGTCGGCCTTCTTCAGGATGTTGTTGATGCGCTTGTTGGCTGCGGCCAGTGCCTCGGCTTCCGGCAATGTGGCGAACTGGCCGATGGCGTCGAGGCGGGTGTCGAAGTCGTAGAGCGAATCCGGGCGCAGTTCGGCCACGGCGTTGAAGTGCTAAGCCGGTGCGCCCTTGTCGGCGTAGTAGCCGCGGAGGCGGTCTAGGATGAAGTCGTAGATTTCCTCCACCGATTCGTACGAAACGCCGAGCACTTGCGACTGCACATGAGAAACTTCCGCACCTTGCCGCTTTGATTCGGTAGCTGCTTCGACTTTCCTAAGAACTGCAGTTAAACGAATTGCTTCCATAGCTTGGGTGGCAGCATCGGCAAGTAGAGACTTAAGATCTACGTTGAACCCGCTCTCGATGATCGTTCGAGCCAATCCCAACGCATTACGTCGGAGCGCAAACGGATCCTTGTTGCCAGTAGGCTTCAGGCCCGCCGCAAAACCGCCGGCTAATGTATCGAGCCGCTCAGCAATGGCCAGCACCTTGCCCAACGGCGACAGCGCAATGTCATCCCCCGCAAAACGCGGTTGGTAGGACTCGTCGATAGCCAGCGCAATCTCCCTCGCCTCGCCCGCAGCCGTGGCGTAATGCCGACCCGCGATACCCTGCAGTTCCGGAAACTCGTTGACCATGCGCGACTGCAGGTCGTTCTTCGACAACTCGGCAGCGCGACGGGCCAGCAGGGGATCGACGCCGACTTCCTTGGCCACGGCTTCTGCCAACGCCGCGACGCGCGCGACCTTCTCGGCCACCGAGCCCAGCTTGGCCTGGTAAGTGACAGTCTTCAAACCCTCGCCCATCGACACCAGGCCCTGCTTCAAATCCTCGTCGAAGAAAAACTTCGCATCCGAAAACCGCGGACGGATCACCCGCTCATAGCCCTTGCTGACTTCGCCCACATCCTGCGATTCGATATTGGCAATCCCGATGAAGCGTTCGGTCAGCTTGCCGCCGTCACCCAATACCGGGAAGAACTTCTGGTTGGCTTCCATCGTCGCGATCAGCGCTTCCTGCGGCACGGCCAGGAATTCCGGCTCGAAGCTGCACAGTACCGCTGACGGCCATTCCACAAGGCAGTTGACCTGTTCAAGATTGTCCTCAGTGATGCGGGCCACACCGCCTGCCTTGGTTGCGGCCTCTTGTACCTGCTGCTCGATGCGCGCGCGACGTTCGTCGGCGTCCACCAGCACATGCGCGCCACGCAGCGAATCGAGGTAATCGCCCGGGTTGCCGATCCAGACTGGCTTGTCGTGTTCGAAGCGATGGCCGCGACTCATACGGTCGCTGCGCACACCCATGATCTCGATATCGACCACGTCCTTGCCCAGCAAGACCACCAGCCAATGCACCGGCCGCGCGAAGGCATAGTCGTGGTCGCCCCAGCGCATCGGCTTGGGGATCGGCATCGCCGTGATGGATTCGCTCACGATTTCCAGCAGCAGGTCGGCGGTCTTCGCGCCCGGCTTGTTGGAACGATGCACGAAGCGCTCGCCCTTGGCGTCGCTGGTGCGTTCCAGCTGCGACCAGTCGATGCCGGCCTTGGCGGCGAAACCCCGCAAGGCCCGGGTCGGCTGGCCTTCCGCATCCAGCGCGATATTGAGGTATGGGCCCAGCATTTCCGAACTCTGCTCGGGCTGCTCCGTCGAAACGCCTGGCAACAACACCGCCAGCCGGCGCGGCGTGTACAGCGGCTTGGCACCGGTGCGGTCGAAGTCGATGCCGCGCTTCTGCAGCGCGTCGATCACGCCGTCGAAGAACGCCTGGGCCAGGCCGGGCAGCGCCTTGACCGGGAGTTCTTCGGTACCGAGTTCGATCAGCAGGGGTTTCATGTTGTCCATTCTGGTTCCAGTGTTTTCCCTCTACCCTTGTGGGAGAGGGTGCCCGAAGGGCGGGAGAGGGGAGCTTTTGACTTTGCGTCGCAATCAATGCCGGCAAAGCCGCCCCTCTCCCTCGCCCTGCGGGCCGTCCCTCTCCCACAAAGGGGAGAGGGTGAATGCTATGCGCTCACGCCTCGACTTTGCGCACACCCGGGAAGCCGAGCTTCTCGCGCTGCGCGAGGTAGGCCTCGGCCACGGCTTGGGCGAGCTTGCGCACGCGCAGGATGTAGCGCTGGCGTTCAGTGACTGAGATGGCACGTCGCGCGTCCAGCAGGTTGAAGCAGTGGCTGGCCTTGCACACCTGTTCGTAGGCCGGCAGCGGCAGGCCGGCTTCGACCAGCTTCACCGACTCGGTCTCGCAGGCATCGAAGCGATGCAGCAGTTCGGCGACGTCGGCGATCTCGAAGTTATAGGTGCTCTGTTCCACTTCATTCTGGTGGTAGACATCGCCGTAAGTGACAACCCCTTGCGGGCCTTCGGTCCAGACCAGGTCGTAAACGTTGTCCACGTTCTGCAGGTACATGCACAGGCGTTCCAGGCCGTAGGTGATCTCACCGAGCACCGGCCGGCATTCCAGGCCGCCGGCCTGCTGGAAATAAGTGAACTGGGTGACTTCCATGCCGTTCAACCACACTTCCCAGCCCAGGCCCCAGGCGCCCAGGGTCGGCGATTCCCAGTTGTCCTCGACGAAGCGCAGGTCGTGCACGCGCGGGTCGATGCCCAGCGCCTTAAGCGATTCCAGGTACAGCTCCTGGATGTTGTCGGGGTTGGGCTTCATCACCACCTGGTACTGGTAGTAATGCTGCAGGCGGTTGGGGTTCTGGCCATAGCGGCCGTCGGTGGGGCGGCGGCAGGGCTGCACGTAGGCGGCGCTCCACGGCTCGGGGCCCAGCGCGCGCAGGAAGGTGGCCGGGTGGAAGGTGCCGGCGCCGACCTCGATGTCGAGCGGCTGGATCAGCACGCAGCCCTGGGCCGCCCAGTAGGCGTTGAGGGTCTGGATCAGTCCTTGAAAGGTGGGACCTGTCATCGGAATTTATTGCACTGCGGAAAAGCGGGCTAGTATAAGGCGCAAGCCACTGACCGGCCTCAAGTTGCACCCGTGAATACTCCCCACAAACCTCCTTTCCTGATCGTCGAAACCGGACAGCCGGCCGTGCGTTTGCGCCGCTATGGCCGATTCCCGCACTGGATCCGCGTGGCCGCGGGGCTGGAAGCCAGCGAAGCGGTGGTGGTGAATGTGGAGCACGGCGATGCCTTGCCGCGGCGCGAGGGTTTCGCCGGGGTCATCGTCACCGGCTCGGCGGCCATGGTCACCGACAAGGCCGAGTGGAGCGAACGCAGTGCCGACTGGCTGCGCGCCGCTGCGCACGAAGGCATGTCCTTGCTTGGCATCTGCTACGGCCACCAGTTGCTGGCGCACGCGCTGGGCGGCGAAGTCGCCGACAACCCGGCGGGGCGCGAATCGGGCACGGTGCGCATCGACCTTCATCCGCCGGCAATGGACGATCCGCTGTTTTCCGGCATGCCGCTGACCTTCCCGGCCCATGCCACCCATGTGCAGACCGTGCTGCGCCCACCGCAGGGCGCGACGGTGCTGGCGAAATCCGAACAGGACCAATGCCATGCCTTTCGCTGGGGCGACCGGGCCTGGGGCATCCAGTTCCATCCCGAATTCGCCACTCACCACATGCGCGGCTATGTCGCTTTCCGCGGTGAAGAGTTGAGAAAAGCAGGCCGTTGTCCGGACACCATTGCCCGCGAGGTGACGGCGGCGCCGCAGTCGCGCAAACTATTGCGGCGTTTCGTCAAACATGCCCGCGGTCTGCACCTCGGCTGACTTCGCAACGGTTTCCTCGAATTTACCCCCCAAGCTTCCCCCACAAGACCCATCGGAACCCCTGGATGTCGACGATCAACAAAGTGCCGGCCAGCGCCGGCGCGGAATGGCTGCTGGGCGCGTTCGCCCTGCTTCGCAAGGCGCCTTTGGCGCTGGGATTGCTGGGCGTGATCTGGGGTCTGCTGTCGATGCTGGCGGTGCAGGCAATGGCGCTGAATGTCAGCGCCGGCATGCTCCTGCAACTGGCGCTGGCGATCATCGCACCGCTACTGTTCGCGGGCATGCTCTGGGCGGTCAGCGAAGTGGACCAGGGCCGGCCGGCGTTGCCAGGTCACTTGTTCCATGCGCTGCGCAGCGAACAGGCCGGAAGCCTGTTGGCAACCCTGCTGCCGCAACTTGCCGCCGCCGCGGCGCTGGGGTTCCTGTTGTTCGCGTTGATCGGCGCGGACGGATTCCAGCAACTGCGCGAGGTCATGGGCAAGTTGCAGGAGACCGCACTGGCCGGAGGGCAACCGGACCCGGAATTGATGCGCAGCCTGCCGGTGGCTCGCTTGTTCCTGTGGATGCTGATGTTGTTCGCTGCGGTGATCGTGGTCAGCCTGGTGACGTTCGTGGCCGTGCCCGACATCGTTTTTGGCGGCAATCGCGGTGTAGCCGCCATGCGCAACAGCCTGCGCGCCTGCCTGCACAACCTGCTGGCGATGCTGGTGTTCTATGTCCTTTTGTTCATCGCCTTCTTCATGCTGAGCTTCGGCATCCAGCTGCTGTCAATGGTTGTGCAGCTGGTGGCGGGGCCGACCACAGCCTTGTGGGTTTCCAACCTGCTGTTGATGGCGGTACTGATGCCGATGATGGCCGGCGCCGTGTTCTATGCCTGGCGGCAGATGCTGGGCGGCGGCGCGACGGCGGCTCCGGTCACGCAGACCCATCTCGAAGCTTGAACCGCCGTGGGAGCGCCGTCCCGGCGCGAGCTTTTGCGGCGGTAGAAATCAAGAGCTCGCGGCGGGACGCCGCTACCACGGCTAAAGACTCTCTTTCGCCTCGCGCGGCGTGACCCATTTCGATGCCACGATCCCTGCCTCGTACAGCAGGTACATGGGAATGGCGAGCATCAGCTGCGAGACCACGTCCGGCGGGGTAATCACCGCGGCCAGCACGAAGATGCCGACCAGCGCGTAGCCGCGCGACTCCTGCAACTGTGCGGGCGTCACCCAGCCCAGCAGGACCAGGATCACCAGCGCCACCGGCAGCTCGAAACTTGCGCCGAAGGCAATGAAAATGACCAGCACGAAATCCAGGTAGGCGCTGGCATCGGGGGTGACCGCAATCACCGCCGGGGTGAAGTTGATGACGAACTTGAACAGCGCCGGCAACACCAGGAAATAGGCGAACGCGCAGCCTGCGTAGAACAGGGCGACCGCTGAAGCCAACAACGGCAACGCCAGGCGTTTCTCGCGCTGGTACAGCCCCGGGGCGACGAACGCCCAGGCCTGGTAGAGCAACCAGGGCGCGGCGATGAAAATGGCCACGAAGAATGCCAGCTTGACCGGGGCGATGAAGCCGCCGGCCGGATCCATGGCAATCATGGTCTGGCCTGCGGGCAGGCGCGCGATCAACGGCTCGGCTATCCAGGTGTAGAGACGGCTGGTGAACGGCAGCAAGGCCAGCAACGCCACGAACACCCCCGCAAGCCCGCGCATCAGTCGCGAGCGCAGTTCGATCAGGTGACCGAGCAGGCTCGATTCGGCTTCGGGCTCAGGCGTTGCGCGGTTCATCGTTCTGGCCTTCTTCGCGCGTAGTCGTGGTCGTGGTTGCGGAGGGCGCGTCGCTATCGATGACTGATGCCTCGGCATCGGGTTTCGACACCACCGAATCGCGCATCTGCTCGAACTCGCGCTGCGCTTCACTGCCGCTATCGCGGATCCTCTGCTCGGTGTCGCGCAAGGCCGACTGTGCGTCGTGCAGGCTGCGCTTGAGTTCCTCGGCGGCCAGCTCGCGCTCCAGTTCGTCCTTCACCGAATGCCACTGGTTGCGCGCGCGCCGCACCCACATGCCGGCCAGGCGCGCGACCTTGGGCAGGCGCTCGGGACCCAACACGATCAAGGCGATGATGGCGATGAAGAAAAGTTCGCCGCTGCTGATACCAAACATGGCCGGGTTAGCCTCTCTGGGCCTTGGCCCGCGAAATCAATGCGCGTCGCGGTCGCGTTCTTTCGACTCGCTGGTGGTTTCGTCCTTGCGCGACGGGTCGCCGAGCTGGCCAGTGGGCTTGTCGTCGTCGTCCTTCATGCCCTTCTTGAAACCCTTGACCGCCTCGCCCAGGTCCTGGCCGGCGTTGCGCAGGCGCTTGGTGCCGAACACCAGCAACACCACGACCAGCACGATGATCCAATGCCAGATGCTCAAACCGCCCATGGTGTACTCGCAGGAAAAGTAGGGGGGTCAGGATAACGCAGCGGCGGGCCGCCGATTGCGAAGCCGGCCCGCAATCCTGTTCATGGGGTGCGGTTTAAGGCGTGGTCTGCAGCGGTTCGCTGCGGATTTCGCCGTCGGCCACCGGCTGGAAGCCCTGGGTCTGGGTTTCTGCCGTTTGCGGCGGGGGTTGGTTTGCCGACGAACCAGTCACCGTGACCGGCGCGGCCATCGGCGTACCGGCGACCGGAGCCGTTGATGCAGGCGCTGCCTTGTCACCACGCGCAGCGCGGGCGATCGCGGTGGCTTCCTCCAGCTGGTCGCGGAAACCGACCACGGCATCGGAAGGCGCACCCGCGCGACCTTCGAAGATCGCGCGCGGGGTGGCGGCGCTGCCGTACACGGCCACGTTGGCATCGTCGTCGATCTGCAACACCCCGCCATCCAGGGCTACGCCGGCGAACAGGCCGCGCGCGCGCGACCACGACCAGATCTCGGCCTTCAACTGGCCATCGGTGGAGGCCGAGGCGTTGCGCCCGACCGGACCGGCGGCGACGCCGGCATCGGCGCCCAGGGTGATCTTGCCGTTGACGATGTTTTCCAGGTTGCGGTCGTTGCGGAACACCATCACCACATCGGACGACTGCACGCCGGCCTGGAAACCGATGCTGCCGCCGGTGAGCTTGACGAACACCGGCTGTGACCAGCTGCCATCCGGGCTCTTCACCGACATCAGGCCGTGGCCGCGACGGCCGCCCACCACCAGACCCACTTTCAGCGTGTCGGGAATCACGACCACCGCGCGGCCTTCATCCAGCAGCTTGTCCGGAATGCCCTGCTCGGGAATTTTCTGGATTTCGCTCAGTACCCGTACCGCGTCACGCGCGCGCTGGTCTTCTTGCTGTCCGGCCAGGGCCTGCCCCGCAAACAGTGCGATGGAAAGGAACAAGGCAAGACGCGGCAGGTGCGATTCCAGTGGGGAACGTCCTGGCGGGGAGTTTCCTCGTGGGGAACTTGAAACAGGCATGGGAGGCTCCGCGGTTGGCAAGGTAATGGAACAGGAATATGCGCCAAGGCATTGAAAGATGAGACTAGGCGCGCCTGCGTGAATCGGCGATGAGTCTTGCGGCATGCGCGGGCCGACGTCTGTGGGAGCGGCGTAAGCCGCGAGTTCCAACCCAAGGCGACAAACAGCAAGAGCTCGCGGCTTACGCCGCTACCACAAGAGCCGCTTCCACAAGAATCACTGCACGGCAGAAACCGGCCTTCTGTCATCATGTTGGGATGCCTGCAACCGACGACCAATCCGCTTCGACCCCTGCCGTCCAGCCGGCGGCAACGACCTTGTTGGTAGTCAACCTGGGCACGCCTGAAGCGCCGACAGCCCCGGCGGTGCGCCGTTACCTGGCCGAATTCCTGCATGACCATCGCGTGGTCCAGCTGAGCCGCTGGCTCTGGTGCCCGCTGCTGCATTTCGTGATCCTGCCGTTGCGCGGACCGAAAGCCGCCGCCAAATACGCCAAGGTCTGGCTGCCGCAAGGCTCGCCGCTGGCCGTGTACACGCAGCGGCTGGCCGACGCGATGCAATCGCGGCTGCCCGCCTGGCGCGTGGTTGCCGCGATGCGCTATGGCGAACCGTCGCTGAAGAAAATGCTGGTCGCGCTTGACCGGCAAAGTGCCGGCCGCGTGGTCGTGTTGCCGCTGTATCCGCAATACTCGACCACCACCACGGCTTCGATCGAGGATGTGGTCGCGGCCCAGGGCAAGGACCTGTCGGTGAGTCTGATCGACGACTATTCGACCGATCCGCAATGGGTCGCGGCGGTGGCCGCCTCAATCCGCGTCTGGCGCGAGCAGCATGGCCGCGGCGAGCACCTGTTGTTTTCCTTCCACGGCCTGCCGCAGCGCATTGCCGATGGCGGCGATCCTTATCCGCTGCGCTGCGCTGCCAGTGTCAACGCGATCGTCGCCGCCCTTGGCCTGGCGCCCACCGACTGGACGCTCACCTTCCAGTCGCGTTTTGGCAAGGAACGCTGGCTGGAGCCGTCCACCGACAAGACCCTGGCTGCCTTGGCCGTGCGCGGCCTGCGCCGGGTGGATGTGGTCTGCCCGGGTTTCGCCGTGGACTGCCTGGAAACCCTGGAGGAAGTGGCGATCCAGTTTGCCGAAGGTTTTGCGGAAACAGGCGGCGAGCTGCGCTACATCCCCTGCCTCAACGATTCCGCCGCCCATGCCGAGGCGCTGGTGGCGCTGGCGCAGCGCGCCCGCGAGACCCAGGCATGAGTGCGGAAGAAGTCGGTTTCGATATCCCGTTCGGCCGTATCGCCGGCCTGCGCAGCGGTAACCCGCAAGGTCCCAAGGTATTGGCCTTGCACGGCTGGCTGGACAACGCCGCCAGTTTCCTGCCGCTGGCCGCACATTTTCCAGGGCTGGACCTGGTGATGCTGGACCTGCCGGGGCATGGCCGCAGCGCGCATCTCGGAGCGGGCGCCGACTACAACCTGCTGGTGACGCTGAACGCGGTGCTCGACGTCGCCGACGCGCTGGGCTGGGAACACTTTGCCGTGCTCGGCCATTCGATGGGCGCGGGCATCGGCAGCATCCTGGCCGCCTCATTGCCACAACGCGTCACGCGGCTGGTTGCGATCGAGGCCCTCGGCGCGCTGGCCGAAACCCCTGAGCGCACCACGACGCGCTTGCGTGAAGCGGTAGCCGCCGCGCGCGCGCTTGCTTCGAAGAAATTGCGTGTGTTCCCCGACCTCGCCGCGCCGATCCGCGCGCGCATGCAGGCCAACCAGCTCAGCGAGCCGAGTGCGCGTTTATTGGTGGAGCGGGGCATCGTGCCTGTAGCCGGCGGGTTCGTCTGGAGCAGCGATCCACGCCTGACCCTGCCGGCGATGCAGCGCATGACCGAGGCGCAGGTACGACAACTGATTGCCGGGATCGAGTGCCCGACGCAGGTGGTTTTCGCCGACCCGCCGCAGTCCTATCTGCCCGAACCGCTGCGCAGCGATCGCGCGGCGCTGCTGCCGCGTGGCGAGCTGAAGGTGCTGCGGGGCAGCCACCACCTGCACATGGACACGCCGGCGGCCGTGGCTGCGGCGATTGGTGGATTCTTCCTGGCCTAGGAGTCAGTGCACGGTGGAATCCGCACGCGCGGCGATGGCCCTGGCTTTCTGGAAGGCAAGCACCAGCACGTAGTCGTGCCGGCTGATCGGCGCGGGATCCTTCCACCAGTCGTTGATCAGGGTCCCCAGCTCAAGGTCGGCGCGGGCTGCGCGCTTCATGGCTGCGATCTGCTCGGCACTGGCAAGCTCCTGTGCCGCCGCTTCGCCCCGTGCCCCAGCGCGGCTGGCCATGCCGAAATCCAGCAGGGTCGCCAGTGCGATGCAGCCGGCGAGCACCCCAACCAGCGCGCAGACAAAGCCGGTCAGCAGCAACAGCTGGCTGGATTCGACGCTGCCGGCATAACTCAGCGCCGCGCCCAGGCTGACCATGATCACCGCCAGCGCGACCCGCTTGGGAATGCGCGTGTTGAACGAAACGTTCCTGCGCGGTTTCAGCAAGGGTTGCGATGCATCACGCATCAGGCTGCGGCGGTAGCGCAGCGCATTGCGTGCGTTGATGACGTCGATAGGCTCCGGCCCCGTTTCGGCAGACAGCGTGATGGACCACGGCGGTTCGCTGGATTCCACGTTGCGCAAACGGTCCATCCAGTGACTGGATTCCACGGCCATGCCGATGCTCCCGGTCCGCGCCTGACCCAGGGCGGACGCTAAATTGTGACGTTCTTCACAAAATAGTACTCGCTAATGGGGCGGGTGGGGCTCCCGGCGTGCTGATCCGGGATTACGGCCCGAGCAGGCGGCGCAGGCTGGCCTTCAGGCGACGGCCTTCGGCATGGAAATAGTCGCGTTCGGCCTGCCAGGCCGGGGATCGCAGCTCCACTTCGCGCCAGAAGGCTGCGCCGTGGTTGGCATGCAACAGGTGACAGAGCTCGTGGACCAGCACGTATTCGAAGGCCGAAGGGGAGCCCAGCACCAGGGCCAGGTCCAGTGCCAGCGAACCATCCGGACTGAGCGAGCCCCACTGCGACGACATCACCTTGAGACGGATACGGGTCGGCGCGCGCGGCAGCGAGGGCAGGTATCCGGGCAGCCAGCGGCCAATGTCTGCACGGGCCTGGGCTTCGTAGAACTCGCGCAGGGCGCGGCGAAGGGTCGCATCGCTGGCGCGCGCGGGCGCATGGAAATGCAGCAGGCCGGTGTCGGCATCGTGGCTGACGCGTGCGTAGCGCCCTTCTTGCCAGTGCACGTCCAGCGCTTCACCCCGCAACGGCAGCTTCGCCGTCTGTTCGCGTACCAGCCCGGGAAGATTGTCGTCGCTGGAGTATTTGTCCAGTTGCATCGTCAGCCAATGCCGATGCTCGTGCAGGAAGCGATCGCCGGAAACCAGGCTGGCGCGCAGCGGCAGGGTCAGCCGCGCGCCGCGTTCGTCCACGCTCAGCTTGATGCGTTTGGCGCGTGGGTCGCGCACCCGCTGGATGTCGACGCTGCGTCCATCGTGGAGGGCGACGGGAATCGAATCGCGCTCGACCGCTCGGGGCTTGGGCGCGATCAGGCGTTGGAACAGGCCGGGCATGGGATTAATGGTAAAGGGAAAAGGGTGAAGCCGACCGCTTTGCCGCCGGCAACGGGGGCTGGCCGATGCCTTCGGCAGAAACCTGTCCACAGCCCGCGCAGCGGGGGACTTCAACAGTCACACTTTTACCGCCTCACGCCTCCGCCTTGCTCAACTTCAGCGCCGCTTCCAGGACCACGAACAATCGTTTCACTTCACCGCTCATCAGCGCGAAGCGCGCGTCGAGTTCGGCGCGCAGGTCCTCGCGCTCGGTGTTTTCCAGCTGGTCGACGGCGCCGTCGAGGAACTTCAGCTTGCGGATCACCAGGTCTTCGCCGAGGACGAAGGACAGATGGTCATCCAGGGTCAAAGCCAGACGGGTGACCTGCTTGCCGGCTTCGAGGTGTTTGGCGATCTCGTCGCCCTGCAGGTCCTGGTTCTGGCACTTGACCACCGCGCCGCCGTCCATCGCATCCTTCAACTCGCATTCCTCGCCCAGGGCCAGGCCTTCGGGTAGTGGTTCGCCGGCGATCCAGCCGGTCAGGATCGAACGCGGCGCGACTTCCGCATTCAGCGGCAGCGCCGGGAATGAGCCCATGGCATTGCGGAGCTCCGAGACCACGGTCTCGGCGTTCTTGCGCGACGAGGTATCGACGGCGATGAAGCCATGCTCCAGGTCGAGCATGGCGTCGGTGCGCGACGACTTGACGAACGCGCGCGGCAGCAATTCGTGGACCAGGTCCTCCTTCATCCGCTTGCGGGTGCGGCCACCAGGCTTGCGCCCTTCTTTCTCCTCGATCTCGGCCAGCTTCTTGGCCAGCAGGTCATTGACCACCGAGCCGGGCAGGATCTTGTCCTCGCCGCCGACGGTCAGCCATAGCGCATCACTGCTGCGGTGCGCGAGCACGTCGTCGCCGCGTCCAAACGGCGGCACGAAACCGCGCGAGGACATGTCCAGCGCGCCGACGGGCTTGAGGATCATTTCCGGCAGCAGGCTGTCGAGCTGGGAGAAATCAAGGGTGGTGGGGAAGCGGAACACGGTCAGGTTGCGAAAGAACATCTAGGATCCGGGAGTGAGGAGTGAGGAGTGAGGAGTGAGGAGTGAGGAGTGAGGAGTGAGGAGT
>JBDTPP010000023.1:0-30466 GCA_039932615.1 Pseudoxanthomonas sp. | reverse complement strand
GCGCAGACATGGATGACGACGGCGACGGCGTCAACAACTGCAACGACAAGTGCCCTGGTTCCCAGGCTGGCCAGACCATCGGTCCGGACGGCTGCCCGGTTCCGGTCTCGATCGACCTGAAGGGTGTGAACTTCGATTTCGACAAGTCGACCCTGCGTCCGGACGCGATTGCGATCCTGAGCGAAGCCACCGAAATCCTGAAGCGCTATCCTGATCTGCGCGTGGAAGTGGCTGGCCATACCGACCAATGCGGCAAGGATGCTTACAACCAGAGCCTGTCCGAGCGCCGCGCGTCTGCGGTGTACAACTACCTGACCTCGAATGGCGTTGACGCCGGTCGTATGGTGGGTCCGAACGGCTTCGGCGAGAGCCGTCCGTTGGAAGACATGGGCCAGGCATTCCCGGCTTGCAAGAGCGAGAAGAACCGCCGTACCGAGCTGAACGTCCAGAACTAATCGGACCCAGCTTCAAGCAGGACCCGAAGCCCGGCCTAGTGCCGGGCTTCTTTTTTGCGCGAAATAAAACCTGAGACAGTTAGCCCTTTCGAGTGCGGGATACGGACTGACATCTGCCGCATGCGTCGATGCATGCGCGCATTCCTTGATATTGCAGGTCGCGCTTCCTACACTCTGGTCACTCACTACAGTCCGGGTCGTCCCATGCGCCGCATTCTTGTTTCCAGCCTGCTTGCTTTCACTGCGATTCCGGCTGCCCATGCGTTGCCGAACTGTGCGGGGAGCGCGCTTGCTCCGCCACTTTCATCCGCGCAGGCGCTGCTCGCGCCTGTCGCCGCCGAGTTGTCCACCAACACCAGCCCGCTGGGTGCACCGAGCGGAGTGCTCGCGCATGCCTATGACGAGGCCCAGTCCGTCGATCGGGTTTTGCTGAGGTTGCGCGTGCAAGCCTGCCAGAACGTGGCCATGGCGATGCCTGTCCCAAGCGTCGCCAATCCGAACGATCCGGCGGCGTACAAGCCCAAGACCGAGTTCGACAACACGCCATGGCGTTTCGACATGAGCCAGAACGGCAAGCGCATGACTGCCGATGAATTCGATGCGTGGATGAAATCGCGGGGCGTGCGCGTGGTCAAGGCCAAACCAACCGTCGCCGCGCCGGCGTCCGACCTGCCGGTTGAGCCCACCAGGAAGGAATGACTTCCGGCTTGGCTATGGACCGGCCGGCACCTGCATTTCACTGATGCCGTGATAACGAAAGCCATTTACCCATTGCCTGGGCCTGTGCGGCATGGATTGGCGCGGGTCTTGTCAAAGCAGGGAATCTGTTCGCGCAGTGAAGCCGCCGCCTGGATTGCTGCCGGCCGGGTGTCAGTGGACGGGCGCGTGGTGAAGAATGCGGAATTCCCGATCATCAACGGCAAGCAGTGCATTGCGGTCGATGGAATCGACGTTTCGGCAGGCGAACGCATCTGCCTGATGCTCAACAAGCCGCGCGGCCTGGTCACGACGGCCAGGGACGAACAGGATCGCGAAACCGTCTATCGCTGTTTCGAGGGTGCCGGCCTGCCATGGATCGCACCCGTCGGACGCCTGGACAAGGCCAGCGAAGGCCTGCTGCTTTTCAGCAATGATCCGGAATGGGCGGCGCGCATCACCCGTCCCGAAACCGGCCCGCACAAGACTTATCACGTGCAGGTGGATCGCATTCCGGACGCTTCGGTGTTGACAGGTCTATTGGCTGGCGTGGTTGTCGACGGAGAGGCGATGTGCGCCCATTCAGTCGAGTTGCTACGCCAGGGCGAGAAGAACGCCTGGCTGGAAATAGTCCTGGACGAGGGCCGCAACCGGCAGATACGCCGGTTGCTCTCTGCTTTTGGTCTTGGCGTGCTGCGCCTGATCCGGATATCCATTGGTGGACTGGTGCTCGGCGAGTTGCCCAAGGGACAGTGGCGCAGGTTGTCGCTGGAGGAAATCACTGCGCTCTCGCCGGCCAAGCCTGTGCAGGAACGAGCTAGTCATTCCCGCGAACTGATCAGGCCCTGATCACGCCCAACTCTTTGCCGATCTTTACGAAGGCCGCGATCGCATGATCCAGGTGCTCGCGGGTATGGGCCGCGCTCATCTGCGTGCGGATCCGCGCCTGGTCCTTGGCCACGACCGGGAAAAAGAATCCAATGGCGTAGATACCTTCCTCCAGAAGTCGCTCGGCGAAACGCTGCGCCAGCGGCGCGTCGTAGAGCATGACCGGACTGATCGGATGCACGCCGGGACGGATATCGAAACCGGCTGCATTCATCCGTTCGCGGAAGTAACGGGTGTTTTCCGCCAGCCGCTCGCGCAACTCGCCTGCCGAGGACAGCATGTCGAAGGCCTTGATGCCGGCCGCGACGACATGCGGTGGCAGCGAGTTGGAGAACAGGTAGGGACGCGAGCGCTGGCGCAGCAACTCGATGACTTCCTTCCTGGCGGTGGTGAAGCCGCCCAGCGCGCCACCCATGGCCTTGCCCAAGGTTCCGGTGATGATGTCGATCCGGTTGAGCACCCCTTTGACTTCCGCCGAGCCGCGCCCGGTCGCCCCGAGGAAACCGGTCGCGTGGCATTCGTCGATATGCACCAGCGCGCCGTACTTTCGGGCCAACGTGGTGATTTCATCCAGCGGTGCGATGAAGCCATCCATCGAGAACACGCCATCGGTGGTGATCAGCTTTGTCCTGCATCCGGCCGCGTCGGCGGCCTGCAGCTGTGCTTCCAGGTCGGCCATGTCGCAATTCGCATAGCGGAAGCGTTTTGCCTTGCACAGTCTCACGCCGTCGATGATCGAGGCATGGTTGAGCGCATCTGAAATGATTGCGTCGTCCTCGCCCAGCAACGGCTCGAAGAGGCCACCGTTGGCATCGAAGCAGGCGGCATAAAGGATGGTGTCCCCGGTACCGAAGAATTCCGCGATCTTTGCTTCCAGTTGCTTGTGCAGGTCCTGGGTGCCGCATATGAAACGCACGCTGGCCATGCCGAAACCATGCGTGTCCAGCGCGTCCTTGGCGGCCTGGATGATGTCCGGGTGGTCGGCCAGTCCCAGATAGTTGTTGGCGCAGAAATTGAGAACCTTGCGGCCATCGGCCAGTTCAATCTCTGCCGCTTGCGGGCTGGTGATGATGCGCTCGGACTTGAACAGCCCCTGGCTGCGGATCAAGTCCAGTTCGGCGGCGTAGCGCGCGGTAAGAGTGGGAGCGGTAGATGAGTCGGACATGAGGATGGCTTGTTCAGGAAGACTGCCAGTTTAACAATCCGCCATCGATCCTATCCGATTGACTCATTTGCACCAAGGCCGGGTGATGCCCCTGTCCACGACGGCCGCTTGGGGTCTCTTCGTGTTGATGAAGTCTTTTCCAGGTAGGAAGAAATCCGGCAGCGGCCTGCGGTCATGCCAATCCGACATAAGCGGCGATCCTTAATTCATTTCCCGGTGGCATTGTGCGTCCGCAGCATCTGCATGCCGGTCCACGGGCCCTATTCTGGAAAACCTGCGATGCGGACAACATCGGAACGGAACAGTGCCAAACCCCAGGTCGCATGGCTGGCGGGCGCTTTGGCCGGTTCCCTGGCCGCGCCGGCATGGGCGCAGCACAAGTTGACCGTGGAGCAATTGCAGCAGCGCCTCGAAGCCCTGGAGCGCCGCGTGGGCGGAACCGTGGCGGCGGAGGGGGAGGAGGTAACCGCCGGAACCGGCCTCGACGACCTGGACCAGCGCCTGCGCATCCTGGCATGCAAGCTGGCATTGCAGCAGGAGGAGAAGGTGGCCAAGGCCAAGGAAGCGCCGGTGATCGCGGTCAACGACAAGGGCGCTTCGTTCAAATCCGCCAATGGCGATTACGAGGTGAAGATCCGTGGACTGATCCAGGGCGATGGCCGCTTCTTCCTCGACGATGACGCGGTACCGCAGAACGATACTTTCCTGCTGCGGACCGCGCGGCCGGTCATCGAAGGCTCGCTGGGCAAGCTGGTGGGTTTCCGCTTCACTCCGGAATTCGCCGGCGACAGCGCCAGCATCGTCGACGCCTACGTGGAACTGCGTTTCGATCCGGCGTACACGCTGCGTGCCGGCAAGTTCACCTCGCCGGTGGGACTGGAACGTCTGCAATCGTCGTCGGCGCTTTCCGGTATCGAGCGCTCGCTCGCCAGCGAGCTTGCCCCCAACCGCGACATCGGTATCCAGTTGCAAGGCGATGTGGCGGACGGGCCCCTGGGTTATGCCATCGGCGTGTTCAATGGCGCCGTGGATGGCCGTGATGCGGTAACCGTCAATCCGGACAACAACTTCGAGTACGCCGGGCGGATCTTCTTCGAGCCTTTCAAGAACAGCGCCAACGCGTTGTCCGGCCTGGGATTCGGCATCGGCGCCAGCGTCGGCGACAAGGAAGGCGGCGGCAATAATTTCCTGCCGCGCTATCGCACGCCCGGGCAGGTGCAGTTCTTCAACTACCGTTCGGCGGTCCTGGCCGATGGCCAGCAGAGCAGGTGGTCGCCGCAGGGCTATTACTATCGCAATGCCTTCGGCCTGCTGGCCGGGTACATCGTGTCGAAACAGGAAGTAAGCATCGGCGGAGTCAGCGAAGAACTTTCCAACAAGGCGTGGCAGGCGACCGCCAGCTACGCGCTGACTGGCGAAGATGCCAGCTATCGCCGCGTGGTCAAGCCATCGCAGGCCTTCAATCCGGGAACGGGTGGCTGGGGTGCGTTCGAATTAGTGGGGCGCTATGGTGGCCTCGAGATCGATGACGCCGCCTTCCCCCTGTTTGCCGATCCTTCCGTCGCGGCGAGCAAAGCCACGTCCTGGACCCTGGGCCTGAACTGGTACCTCAACAGCAATCTCAAGCTGGTAGTGAATTACCTGCAGGCGAGTCTCGATGGCGGCGCGATCGCGGGTGCGGATCGCGAAGACGAAAAAGCCGTGTTCACACGCCTGCAACTAGCCTTTTGAAAATAGCCGGAGCATTTCCCCATGAAACTGAAATCGATCCGATTTTCTCTGCGGACCTTGCTGCTCGCCCTCGGTCTGACCCTGGCTGCAGGTGCCGCAGCCAAGGACGTGAAGCTGCTCAATGTCTCCTACGATCCCACCCGCGAGCTTTATCGGGATTTCAATGCGGCTTTCGCCAAGGACTGGCAGCAAAAAAAAGGCCAGAAAGTCGAAGTGGAAAACTCGCATGGCGGTTCGGGCAAGCAGGCGCGTTCGGTCATCGATGGCCTGGAGGCCGATGTGGTGACGCTGGCCTTGGCCTACGACATCGATTCGATCGCCCAGCGCGCGAAATTGCTTCCCGCCGACTGGCAGAAGCGGCTGCCGGAAAACAGTTCGCCATACACCTCGACGATCGTGTTCCTGGTGCGCAAGGGTAATCCGAAGAAGATCAAGGACTGGCCCGATCTGCTGCGTCCCGGCGTGGCCGTAATCACGCCCAATCCGAAGACCTCGGGCGGCGCGCGCTGGAATTACCTGGCGGCGTGGGCCTATGGATTGAAGATATTCAACGGCGATGAAACCAAGACCCGAAATATGGTCCGGGCGCTGTACCGCAACGTGCCGGTGCTGGATACCGGTGCGCGTGGCTCCACCACTACCTTCGTGCAGAACGGCATCGGCGACGTGCTGATCGCCTGGGAAAACGAAGCCTTCCTTTCCGTGCAGGAACTGGGGCCGGACAAATTCGAAATCGTGGTGCCGAAGCTTTCGATCCTGGCCGAGCCACCGGTCGCGCTGGTCGACCGAAACGTGCACAAGCATGGCACCCGCGAGGTGGCGCAGGCCTACCTGAAATTCCTGTATTCGCCGGAAGGGCAGAAGATCGCCGCCCGCAATTACTATCGACCGCGCTATCCGCAGTACGCCGATCCCGCTGACCTTGCACGTTTTCCGAAGGTCGAACTGGTGACGCTGGACCAGGTGTTCGGTTCATGGGCCAAGGCGCAGGCCACTCACTTCGCCGAAGGCGGCATCTTCGACCAGATCCAGGCGGAAAGATAGCCGATGGAGGCGACGTTCCCGCCGCTTCGGCGCGGCCGGCGCAAGCGCGTCATGCCCGGTTTCGGCCTGGGCCTGGGCTATACGCTGGCCTGGCTGGGACTGATCGTGCTGATTCCGCTCGCCGGTCTTTTCATCAAGGCCGGCGGTTTGGGTTGGCAAGGTTTGTGGAGTATCTGGACCGAGCCGCGCGTGCTGGCGGCACTGAAGCTCAGCTTCGGCACCGCGTTCGCGGCCGCCGTATTCAATGCGGTGATGGGCACGCTGGTGGCCTGGGTGTTCGTGCGCTATCAATTCCCGGGCAAGCGCTTGTTCGATGCCATGATCGACCTGCCGTTCGCGTTGCCGACCGCGGTCGCCGGCATCGCCCTGACTTCGTTGTACGGGCCGAGCGGCTGGATCGGACGCTGGTTGGCAGAGATCGGCGTCAAGGTCGCCTACACACCGTTGGGTATCACTGTAGCGCTGGTGTTCATCGGCCTGCCTTTCGTGGTGCGCGTGGTCCAGCCGGTGCTTCTGGAAGTGGAGCGCGAACTGGAGGAGGCCGCGGCCACGCTCGGCGCCAATCGCTGGCAGACGGTCACGCGTATTGTGTTGCCAGCCTTGTGGCCCGCGATCCTGGCGGGCTTCGGCCTGGCGTTTGCGCGCGGGGTAGGCGAATACGGCTCGGTGATCTTCATCGCCGGCAATCTCCCGGGCTTCACCGAGATTGCACCCTTGCTGATCACCTTCCGCCTGGATGAATACGACTACGCCAGCGCCACTGCCATCGCCATTGCGATGCTGCTGTTGTCGTTGTCGGTGTTGCTGGCGATCAATGCGCTGCAGTCGAAACTGGTGCGGCGGGGACGCTAGGATGAGCGAAGCGATTTCCGCCGTCATTCCCTTCCCCTCGCAGGAGCCTGTCCTGGAATCGATCAGTGGCCCACGCGCGCGCATCGCCGACGCCACCGCCGAGCCGCGCTGGATCCGCTGGCTGTTGATCGCGGCTGCGTTGCTGTTCCTGCTCGGGTTCCTGTTGTTGCCGTTGCTGCTGGTGTTCGTGCAAGCGCTGGGTGGTGGCGTACAGGCATTCATTGCCGCGATTGGCGAGGCCGATGCGCGGGCCGCGATCAAGCTCACGTTGCTGGTGACCGGGATAGTGGTTCCGCTGAACCTGGTTTTCGGCATGGCCGCGGCGTGGGTGGTCAGCAAACACGAATTCCGTGGCAAGCGGCTGCTGGTGAGCCTGATTGATCTTCCGTTTGCGGTGTCGCCGGTGGTTGCCGGGCTGGTGTTCGTACTGATCTTTGGCGCCCAGGGCTGGGCCTGGGCACTGATCGACCCTGGCTGGCATTCCAGCCTGTCCTGGCTGGGCGAATTCACCCTGCAGTTGCCGAAGGTCATCTTCTCCACGCCTGGCATCGTCCTGGCCACGACCTTCGTCACCTTCCCGTTCATCGCCCGCGAACTGATGCCGTTGATGGAGCAGCAAGGCACCGACGAGGAGTTGGCTGCATTGAGCCTGGGTGCCAGCGGTTGGCAGACGTTCTGGCGCGTGACCCTGCCCAACATCCGCTGGGCGCTGCTGTACGGCGTGCTGTTGTGCAGCGCGCGCGCGATGGGTGAATTTGGCGCGGTCTCGGTGGTGTCGGGCCATATTCGTGGCCGCACCAACACGCTGCCACTGCATGTTGAAGTGCTTTACAACGACATTTCCCAGCACAACGGCGCGGCCTTCGCGGTGGCGTCGCTGCTCGCGGTCAGCGCACTGGTCACGCTGGTATTGAAAGCTTTCCTGGAATGGCGCCACGGCGAATCGCTGGCTGCCAATCACCGTCATTGAGAACGCAACCATGACCATCCGCATCGAACACGTGAGCAGGCGGTACGGCGACTTTGCCGCCCTCGACGACATCAGCCTTGACGTGCGCCATGGGGAACTACTCGCACTGCTGGGTCCTTCCGGGTCCGGCAAGACCACGTTGCTGCGGGTAATCGCCGGGCTGGACCATGCGGACGCCGGACGCGTGCTGCTGGCTGGCGAAGACGCCTCGCGACTCAGCGTGCAGGCACGCAAGGTGGGCTTCGTGTTCCAGCACTACGCCTTGTTCCGGCACATGAACGTACGCGAGAACATCGCCTTCGGCTTGCGCGTACGCCGTGGCGAGGAGCGCTGGAAGGACCCGCGTATCCGCGAGCGGGTCAGCGAACTGCTGTCGCTGGTGCAACTGCAGGGACTGGAATCGCGTTTCCCTTCGCAGCTTTCCGGCGGCCAGCGCCAGCGCGTAGCCCTGGCGCGCGCGCTGGCGATCGAACCAAAAGTGCTGCTGCTGGATGAACCCTTCGGTGCGCTCGATGCGCAGGTACGCCGCGACCTGCGCCGCTGGCTGCGCGAACTGCACGACCGCACCGGCCTGACCACGGTGTTCGTCACCCACGACCAGGAGGAGGCACTGGAACTGGCCGACCGGGTGGCGATCCTCAATCGCGGGCGCATTGAACAATTGGGCAGTCCGGCTGAAACCTACGACCAGCCGGCCAGTCCCTTCGTCTATTCCTTCGTCGGTGCGGTCAATCGTTTGCCCGGTGAGTGGCGCGACGGCCGCCTGCAGGTCGCCGGTCTCGACCTGGCCGCACCCGGCACAGCGACGGGGCAAGGCGCGGTCGAGTTGTACGTGCGACCTGAGCACTTGCAACTCACGGAGGCAAGGGAAAGCTGGCCGGCAACGGTGCTGTCCAGCCAACGCAGCGGTCACCGCCAGCGCGTCTGGGCCCGACTGCACGCCGGCGACACCGAGGTGGAAATAGAACTGCCCGCAGGCGCCGAAGCCCCGGTGCATGTCGCAGGATCCGAAGTAAGGCTGGCGGCGACGCGGTTCGGGGTCTTTAGCGCCTGAAGTCAGGATTTCGCCTGGGTCCAAATCTTTATCAGACTTTTACGTCTGGAGCACTTGACGGGGCCAATGTTGCGTCGCAATATCAATTCGGTTAAAAAACCGTGAATTTGTGACTACGGTGTCTTGACGACGCTACTCCGCAACGCCCCACAGCCCACCAGGAGAATCCGCATGAAGCCAGTAAAGCTCAGTGTTGCAGTTGCACTCGTTCTGGCGGCCATGCCGCTCGCGTCCTTCGCGCAGGATGCGCAAGCCGCAGTCGAAGAAGAAGCGGAATCCCCGATCAGCTGGTCCGTGGCGGCCACCTCCGACTATACCTTTCGTGGCGTATCGCAGACCGATGAAAAGCCTGCCTTGCAGGCCAGCATCACCTACACCGCACCAATAGGCTTCTATGTGGGCGCATGGGCTTCCAATGTCGATTTCGGTGACGACACCGATGCGGAAATCGATACCTACATTGGTTACAACACGGACCTGGGTGACGAATTCGTCAACCTGGACGTGCTGCTCAACCGCTACAACTATGTCGGCGGCAGCGGTTCCAACGACCTGGCCTACAACGAGCTGATCACCAAGCTGACCGTCGGTGGGCACGTCAACTTCACCGTCGGCTACACCAACGATGTCTACAACTCGGGCGAGAAAGGCTGGTACTACGCGGTTGGCGGCGATGTGACCCTGCCCTGGGACCTGGGCCTCTCGGCCGGGATCGGGCACAGTACCTTCGACGGCGGCGTGGCCCGCGACTACACCGATTACTCGGTCACCCTCAGTAAGTCGTGGGGCGCTTTCACCGTCGGCCTGGGCTACGTGGGTACCAACAACGATGGCGCCGTCAACTTCGGCAAGCTGGCTGATGATCGCGCGGTGTTGACCGTGACCTACGAACACTGATCGAAAACAGCGCAGGCAGAAAGAAGAAGGGCGCCACTGGCGCCCTTCTTGCATTTCCGGCTGCGGTTCAATTCCAGCTCAGTACCACCTTGCCCGCCTTGCCTTCTTCCATCAGGTCGAAGCCCTTCTGGAAGTCGTCGATCGGCAGCTGGTGGGTCAATACCTTGCCCAGCGGGAAACCACCCAGCACCAGTTGGGTCATCTTGTACCAGGTCTCGTACATCTTGCGGCCGTAGATGCCTTGTACGGTCAGGCCCTTGAAGATGATCCGGTCCCAGTCGATGCCGGCGCCCTTGGGCAGGATGCCGAGCAGGGCGACCTTGCCGCCGTGGTACATGCAGTCGAGCATGTCGTTGAACGCGGTCGGGTTGCCGCTCATTTCCAGGCCTACGTCGAACCCTTCCATGTGCAGGTCGGCCATCACGTCCTTCAATGACTGCTTCGCAACGTTGACCACGCGGGTCGCGCCCATGTCGGCTGCCAGCTTCAAACGGAAGTCGTTGACGTCGGTGACCACGACATTGCGCGCACCAATATGCTTGCAGATGCCGGCGGCGATCACGCCGATGGGGCCGGCGCCGGTGATCAGCACATCCTCGCCGACCACGTCGAATTCCAGCGCGCAATGCGCGGCGTTGCCGAAGGGATCGAAGAACGCGGCCAGTTCGCTGGGGATCTGGTCGGGAATCGGCCACAAATTGCTGGCCGGCATCACCATGTATTCGGCGAAGGCGCCGTTGCGGTTAACCCCGATGCCCACTGTGTAGGGGCAAAGGTGCGGGCGGCCGCCGCGGCAGTTGCGGCAATGCCCGCAGACGATGTGGCCTTCGGCGGAAACGCGCTGGCCCACGGTGTAGCCGCTGACGCCAGGCCCCAGGTCGGCGATACGGCCGACGAACTCGTGGCCGATGGTCAGGCCGGGCTTGATGGTGCGCTGGCTCCACTCGTCCCACAGGTAGATATGCAGGTCAGTGCCGCAGATCGCGGTCTTTTCCAGCTTGATCAGGACCTCGTTGGGGCCGGGTTGCGGTATCGGCACCTGTTCCATCCAGATGCCCTTGCCAGTTTCGCGCTTGACCAGCGCTTTCATTGTTTGCGCCATGACGGTGCAGACCCTGCCTGTGGGAGAGGGCGCGAATTATACGCTGCTGCCCATGACGGGCCGTTGCGCAACATGCCATAAGTCAGGGGGCGTGGCCGGAGCGCATGGCTACAATCCAATGTCCATGATCTGCAAGGAAATGTCCGTGCGTTTGAACCTTCTCATCGTATCGCTCGCCGCCGCTTTCGCGGTCCAGTCGGGCGCTGCCCTTGCCGCGGAAGGCATGTGGGTGCCGCAACAGCTGCCGGAAATTTCGGGGCCGCTGAAGAAGGCCGGCCTCAAGCTCAGCCCCGGGCAACTGGCCAACCTTACCGGGGATCCCATGGGCGCGGTGGTGGCACTGGGCGGCTGTACCGCCAGCTTCGTTTCGCCGGGTGGCCTGGTGGTCACCAACCACCACTGCGCCTACGGCGCGATCCAGCTGAACTCGACCGCAGAAAAAAATCTCATCAAGCTGGGTTTCAACGCGGCCACGCCGGCAGACGAACTCAGTGCCGGCCCGAACGCACGCGTCTACGTGCTGGATTCCATCACGGACGTCACCGTTGCCGCCAAGGCGGCGCTCGCCTCCGCTGGCGACGATCCGCTGGCCCGCACCCGCGCGCTGGAAGCCTTCGACAAGAAGCTGACCGCCGAATGCGAAGCCGAAGCCGGCTTCCGCTGCCGCATCCACAGCTTTACGGGTGGCAACGCGTATCGCCTGTTCCGCAACCTGGAGATCAAGGATGTGCGCCTGGCCTACGCACCGCCGGTGGGCGTGGGCAAGTACGGCGGCGACATCGACAACTGGATGTGGCCGCGCCACACCGGCGATTTCGCGTTCTATCGCGCCTACGTGGGCAAGGACGGCAAGCCGGCCGCATTCGCCGCCGACAATGTGCCGTATCGTCCCAGGCACTGGTTGAAGTTCGCCGACAAGCCGCTGGGTGCGGGTGATTTCGTCATGGTCGCCGGCTACCCGGGTTCGACCAATCGTTACGCGCTGGCCAGCGAGTTCGACAGCACTGCCAGCTGGACTTATCCAACTATCGCAAAACACTACAACAACATGATTGCAATGGTGGGTGCGGCGGGCAGCAATAACCCCGACATCCAGGTCAGGTACGCGAGCACCCTGGCCAGTTGGAACAACACCAGCAAGAACTACGAAGGCCAGCTGGCCGGTTTCAAGCGGATCGATGCGGCAGGCACGAAGCACGCGGATGAAGAAGCAGTGCTGGCGTGGCTGCGCAGTCGTGGCGCGCAGGGCAGTGCCGCGCTGGCGGCGCACCAGACGTTGATCGATCTGGGTGAAGCCGCGAAGGCCACGCGCGAGCGTGATTTCGTCATAGGCCAACTCAACAACACCGCCATGCTGGGTTCGGCGATCCAGCTTTACCGGCTGTCGATCGAGCGCGAGAAGCCTGATGCACAGCGCGAATCCGGTTACCAGCAACGCGATCTGCCAACCTTCGAAGGCGCGCAGAAGCAACTCGAGCGTCGTTACGTACCGGCGATGGACCGCCAGCTGCAGCAGTACTGGTTGCAGCAGTATGTGCAGTTGCCTGGCACGCAGCGTCTGGGGCCGATCGACAAGTTCGTGGTTGGCAACAAGGAGCAGAACCTCACCCGCGCACTGGATCGCTTGTCCAAGACCCGCTTGGGCAGCACTGGGGAGCGTCTCAAATGGATCAACGCCGACCGCAACGACTTCGAATCCAGCAATGATCCCGCCATCCGGTATGCAGTGGCGGTGATGCCCTCGCTGCTGGCGCTGGAAGAGCAGCGCAAGACACGCGCGGGGGAATCGCTGCTCGCGCGACCGCTGTACCTGCAAGCGGTGGCCGACTATCGCAAGAGCAAGGGTGAGCTCGTGTATCCCGATGCCAATCTCTCGCTGCGCATCACCTTCGGCAATGTCGTCGGCTATCAGCCGAAGGACGGCGTGGACTACACGCCATTCACCACGATCGAAGGCGTGGCGGCCAAGGCCACGGGCGAGGAGCCTTTCGACGCGCCGCAGGCCTTGCTGGATGCGGTCAAGGCCAAGCGGTACGGTGGCCTGGAAGACAAGCGCCTGGGCACGGTGCCGGTGAACTACCTGGCCAACCTGGACATCACCGGCGGCAACTCCGGATCGCCGGTACTGGACGCAAATGGCAAGCTGGTGGGCCTGGCTTTCGATGGCAACTGGGAGTCGGTGAGTTCCAACTGGGTGTTCGACCCGAAGATGACGCGGATGATTTCCGTCGACGGGCGTTACCTGCGCTGGATCATGCAGGAGGTCTATCCCGCGCCGCAGCTGCTCAAGGAAATGGGCGTGGCCCGCTGATGGCGTCCAGTCCCCAAGGATGATTGGTGCGACGGGAGCGGTATCATTCGCTGCCGTCGTCGTTCCAGGCCGCTGCAACGACCCCGCCAACCCCACAACGGATCTATCTACGCATGCGCATCCTGCTTGCCCGTCACGGCGAAACGCCGTGGAACGCCGAAGGCCGTTACCAGGGCCAGATCGATATTCCGCTGTCTCCGGTAGGCGAGTCGCAAGCTACGGCCCTGGGCGAGCGCCTGCGCAACGTGCAGATCAACCGCGCGGTTGCATCGCCACTGTCGCGTGCCCGGCATACCGCCGAGTTGGGCTTGGGAGAAGCTCGCCAGCCGATACTGACCACCGATATCGACCTGCAGGAAATTGCCCACGGCGAGTGGGAAGGCCTGTTGGCCAGCGAAATAAACGACAAGGATCCCGCACTCCTGCGTGCGTGGCGCGAGGCGCCGGAAACCGTGTTGATGCCCGGTGGCGAATCCCTGCGCCAGGTGCTTGACCGTTCCTGGCAGGGGCTGGCGCGCGCGACCGAAGGCCTCGGCACTGGCGATACCTTGCTGGTGGTGGCCCATGACGCGGTCAATCGGGTGATCCTGTGCCGCATCCTTGGCCTGCCTTTGTCAAGGCTGTGGACTTTCCGCCAGGCGCCGACCACGCTGAATCTGCTGGAGGGGCCAGACCTGGACAACCTTGAAGTCGTCCGCCTCAACGACTGCGCCCACCACACGCCGTTGTTCGGCGAAGCGGTGCATCGGGCGCTCTAGAACCATGACGCGCACGCTGGAAGATTGGCTCGCTTACATCGAGCAGCAGCATCCGAAATCGATCGAGCTGGGACTGGATCGGGTGCGTGAAGTCGCCATGCGCATGCAGATTGGAAGGCCGGCGGCGCAGGTCATCACCGTGGCCGGGACCAACGGCAAGGGCTCCACCGTCGCCTTCATCGAGGCCATCTCGCGCGCTGCAGGCTGGAAGGTCGGCAGTTATACGTCACCACACCTGTTGCGCTACAACGAACGGGTGCGCATCGAGGGGCGTGAAGCGAGCGATGCGGAACTGGTCGCTGCGTTCGAGGTGGTGGAGGCGGCGCGGTTGCTTCCCTCTCCCCCCGGGAGAGGTCGGCGCGCAGCGCCGGGTGAGGGAAAGGCCTCGCAGATGCCGCAGATGCCAGTCGCGGAAGACTCCCTCCCTCATCCGCCCTTCGGGCACCTTCTCCCGGAGGGAGAAGGGAACAGCATCCCTCTCACCTATTTCGAATTCGGCACGCTCGCCGCACTTTGGCTATTCCAGCAGTCGGCTCTCGATCTCGTCGTGCTCGAAGTCGGCCTGGGCGGCCGCCTCGATGCGGTCAACCTTGTCGATGCGGACGTCGCGGTCATCACCACGGTCGATATCGACCATGTCGACTGGCTGGGTAACGATCGCGAGAGCATCGGCTTCGAAAAAGCCGGTATCGCCCGCGCCTGGAAACCGCTGGTGCTGGGCGAAGTCGATTCGCCTTCCAGCGTGTTGCGCCATGCCTACGCGATAGGCGCCAATGCCATCCGCCTGGGCAGCGACTTCTTCCACGAGGCGGTGGACGCAACGCATTGGCGCTGGCGCGACGCCGGGTTCCAGATCGAATTGCCGCTCCCCGCACTGGCCGCACCGGTGCAGCGGGCCAATGCTGCGACCGCCATCGCTGCGTTGCGTGCGCTGGATACGAAGCTGCCCGATGCGGCGCTGGCCAGGGGCGTGCAATCAGCGGCATTGCCGGGAAGGCTGCAGCGCTTTGACATGGCCGGCACGCCAATCATCGTGGATGTCGGCCATAACCCGCAGGCGGCACGCGAGTTGGCAGCGTGGCTGCGGGCCGAACCTG
The DNA here is from genome assembly GCA_039932615.1 of Pseudoxanthomonas sp. Lineage (GTDB taxonomy): Bacteria > Pseudomonadota > Gammaproteobacteria > Xanthomonadales > Xanthomonadaceae > Pseudoxanthomonas_A. The sequence goes on along the minus strand of JBDTPP010000023.1, from coordinate 15,446 downwards.
TGCGCGGCCGGACGGTTGCAGTGTTTGCCGCACTGGCTGACAAGGATGTGGAAGGCATTGTCGGTGCGCTGGAAGATACGGTTTCCCAGTGGTTCCTTGCCGGTCTGGAGTCGATCGCAGGGCGTGGTCAACCGGTGGATCAATTCGCCGCCAGGTTGTCCGGCTCAGCTGCCGCCGGAGGCTCCAGGCATGTCAGCGTGCGGGCGGCATTGGAGGCCGCGCAGGCACGGGCCGCCGCGTACGATCGAATCCTCGTGTTCGGATCTTTCCACACCGTGTCCGAAGCAATGCAGGCGCTGCATTCAGGTCAATGACGGCGAAGCCTGCGCAGCGCAACGTATAATTCCCGCGGCATTCCCGCCGCGTCGTTTCGTGAGCCCGCATGGATACTGCCCTCAAGCAACGCCTGATCGGCGCCGTCGTACTGGTGGCCTTGGCAGTGATTTTCCTGCCGATGTTGATCAAGGGTCCCGCGCCCGATAGCGGCGTCTCCGATGTGCCGCTCGCCGTGCCGGCCACGCCGGGTGGCCAGTATGAAACCCGCGAACTGCCCTTGGTCACACCCGGCAATGCGCCTGCCGGTGGCGTGGTCGGGATGGAAAACAACGCGCCCGTTGTCCCGGCCAATGCCAGTGAAGCGGTTCCGCTGAATACCGGGCCTGTTGCCTCCACGACGGGCGCGATGCTGCCGGCCAGCGCTGCGGGTGGCAATTTCGCAGTCAATTTCGGCGCCTATGCGACCCCGGCCGATGCAGATGCGGTCATCGCGCGACTCAAGCAGTCCAATCTCCCCGCATTCCGCGAACCCGCCACCATCAACGGCAAGACCGCCTATCGCGTGCGCATAGGCCCTTATGCCGAGCGTGCCGACGCTGAAACCATGCGTTTGCAGGCGGCCCAGGTCCGCAGCGATGTCAAGGCCCAGGTGGTAACGCTGGACGCGCCTGCCACGGCACCGGCTTCCACGCCGGCGGCTGCGGTTGCCGCAGCCCCTGTCACCACCCAGGCGCTGCCGCCGGAGCCCGCGCGGCCAGTGCAGGAGACGCGCGCGGAAACCAATCCGGTGGCGGCTGCGCCCAAACCGGCCGTTGTTGCAGTACCGAAGCCGGCAGTGGCGCCGCCGAAACCGGCAGAAGCGCCCAAGCCGGCCGCCGCGAGCGTCGGTTTTGCGGTTCAGCTCGGCGCTTTCTCGCATGCGGCCGACGCCAATGCGCTGCGTGACAAGCTTCGCGCCAGTGGTTTCAGTGCCTTTGTCGAACAGGTCCAGACCGACAAGGGCACCTTGAGCCGGGTGCGCGTGGGGCCGGTGGCCAGCCGCGCCGATGCCGACCAGCTGAAGGCGCAAGTCGCGGCCAAGGTTGGCATCAGCGGCATGGTCCGCCCGCATCCGTAAACCCGCTTCATGATCACGCCCCGTGATCGTTTGACGACGTCGCCGCACAGAAGGAAAAGGGCCCAGGGATGAATGGCCGAAATATCCACTTCACCGGCGTGATCGCGCCATGATCGACATCGTCCTGCTGATCATCCTCGGTGGCTCTGCATTGCTTGGGCTGATCCGTGGTTTCGTCGGCACGCTGGTCTCGACCGCCGCCTGGCTGCTGGCCGGCTGGGCTACGTTCGAATTTGGTGGCCAGGCCGCGTTCTGGCTGTCGGATAACGGCAAGCCCACGATCACCGAGTTGTTCGGCGGCTATGCGCTCAGTTTCGTGGTGGTAATGGTAGTGGTGGTACTGATCGGCGCGATGGCCAGGTCGATGGTCCAGTCGGCGGGCCTTTCCGGCGTCGATCGCCTTCTGGGTGCCGCGCTGGGCCTGCTGCGTGGCGCTTTCCTGGCCAGCATCCTGGTGTTGCTGATGGGCTTTACGCCGCTGCCGCGCGAGCCCGCGTGGCGGCAATCGCAGGTCCTGCCGATGCTCATGCCAGCGGCCGGCTGGATGCGCTCCAAACTGCCGAACTGGTCCGTTCCGCAAATGGATTTTCGCAACGGCTCCGTGACGGGCGATAATGGCGACCTGGGCGGCCTGCAGGTACCGGTACTGGAACAAGCCATGCAGCAGGTGATCGAGTCGGCGAAGGGCGGTTTGTCGCCGCGCGATCCGGCTGTCAATCCAGTACCGGGGCAGGCAGCAACGGTTGGTGATCCGGCAAACACAGAGTCCCACGGCCAGGATCCGGCCAACGTCGAGTCGAAGGAAACCGACCCGGCCAACATCGAATCAACCAGGCAGCGCCCCACCGGCCAGAAACGGCCCAAGTCGCAATAGCTACAGCGGAGTACGCCAACCATGTGCGGCATCGTCGGAATCGTCGGCAACCAGAACGTCGCCGGCCAGCTTTATGACGGCCTGACCGTCCTCCAGCATCGCGGGCAGGATGCGGCCGGCATTGCCACCGCCGACGGCACGCGCTTGCGCGTGCACAAGGACAACGGCCTGGTCCGGGACGTGTTCAATCCCAAGGCCATGAGCCTGCTGGAAGGCCGGGTCGGCATTGCCCATTGCCGCTATCCCACCGCCGGTTCCGAAGGCCTGGACGAGGCGCAGCCGTTTTACGTCAACTCGCCGTATGGCATTGCCCTGGCCCACAACGGCAACCTGATCAACACCGAGGCACTGCGCCAGGACGTGTTTGCCGAGGATCGCCGCAACATCAATACCGACTCGGACAGCGAAGTACTGTTGAACGTGTTTGCGCACGAACTCGACCTGCAGCGCACGCTCAGCCCCGAGGCGGCGATCCGCGCGGTGGCCGGCGTCCATCGCCGGGTCAAGGGCGGCTATGCGGTGGTCAGCGTGGTCCTGGGCCTGGGCCTGGTCGCATTCCGCGATCCGCATGGCATCCGTCCGCTGGTACTGGGCAAGCGCGAGCACAACGAGGGAAGCGAGTACATCGTCGCCTCCGAGTCGGCCGCGCTAGACATCCTCGGCTTCCAGCGCGTGCGCGACGTGCGCCCGGGCGAGGCCATCGTCATCACCGCCCGCGGCGAGCTGTTCGCCGAAATCTGCGCCGAGCCGCAGGAACACGCGCCTTGCATCTTCGAGTATGTGTATTTCGCGCGGCCCGATTCAATGATCGACAACGTGTCGGTGCACAAGGCGCGCATGCGCATGGGTGTGAAACTGGGCGAGAAGATCCTGCGCCTGCGCCCGGACCACGACATCGACACTATCATCCCCATCCCCGACACCTCGCGCGATGCCGCGCTGGAGATGTCCAACGTGCTGGGCGTGAAGTACCGCGAGGGCTTCATCAAGAACCGTTACGTCGGTCGCACCTTCATCATGCCGGGGCAGGGCGAGCGGGTGAAATCGGTACGCCGCAAGCTCAATCCCATCCCGCTGGAGTTCCGCAACCGGGTGGTCCTGCTGGTCGACGACTCCATCGTCCGCGGCACCACCAGCCAGCAGATCGTGCAGATGGCGCGCGACGCCGGCGCACGCAAGGTCTACCTGGCCTCGGCCGCGCCGCCGGTGCGCCATCCCAATATCTACGGCATCGACATGCCGGCGGTCGACGAACTGGTGGCCAACGAGCGCAGCATCGAGGAAATACAGAAGTTCCTCGGTTGCGACTGGCTGATCTACCAGGACCTGGAAGATCTGGAAGCGTCCGTACGCGAAGGCAACCACGACCTGCAACGTTTCGACTCGTCCTGCTTCGACGGCAAGTACGTGACCGGTATCGACCCGGGCTACTTCGAGCGCAACCAGTCGTTGCGTTCGGATGAAGCCAAGCGCAAGCGTCGGGTTTCGTGATCCGTCGTTTCGTCGGCAGACAATTGACTGGCAATGGCGACTGGAAAAGATGATTTCGTTGTTCGACGCCGCGCGCGCATGCCTTGATGCCGAAGCGCCCGACGAGAAAGTCGCGCTGACCCAGCTTTATGCCGGGTCATTCATCCGAGGTGAGCTCGGCACGCCTGCCGATGCGCCACCGCCGCAATCCATTTGTATGCCCGGCCGTCCGCAGCGCCCCAGGCTGGTGCCCGCACGCGAGCTCCCGCAGCGGGGAATCGGCAGTGCGGAAGGGCGCGCCGCCTTCGTCCACGCCATCGCCCATATCGAGTTCAACGCCATCGACCTGGCCTGGGACGCGGTGTATCGATTCCGTTCAATGCCGGCGAAGTTCTACGCTGACTGGGTGTCCGTGGCCAATGACGAATCGCGCCATTTCGTGCTGCTGCGCGACCGGCTGCGCGAACTCGGCCATGACTACGGCGATTTCGACGCGCACAACGGCCTCTGGGAAATGGCCGAGAAAACCGCGCATGACGGCCTCGCACGCATGGCCCTGGTTCCCCGTGTGCTGGAAGCGCGCGGACTGGATGTAACTCCGGGAATGATCGCCAAGCTGCGCAACCTGGGCGATGCCGCCAGCGTTGCAATCCTTGAATTGATCCTGGAGGAAGAAGTGGCGCATGTCGCGGCCGGCTCGCACTGGTATCGCTGGTATTGCGAAGTTGCCGGGGTCGAGCCGCGTTCGACCTTCCGCGAGTTGCTGGCGAAATATGCCGGGCCGGTGTTGCGTGGCCCGTTCAACCACCAGGCACGGTTGCTGGCCGGTTTCGATGCCGAAGAGATCGCAGCGCTGGAGCAGCTTTCGGGTTAGATCTGGAGTAGGAGCGACGTGAGTCGCGACTTAATGATTTCTTCATTTAGACGAGAGGCCTGCCTGCCTCTGACGCGAATCACGTCGCTCCTACGCGCGTGACGATCAGCAGGTCAGCGATTCCAGGCGATAACCATCGCCATCCACGCGCAACACCGAGCCTTGTTCGTACCAGTCGCCCAGCACGATCCGCTCGCAGTCGCGATGGTTCACCTGCAGCTGGTGCACGTTGGGGCGATGGGTGTGGCCATGGATCATCCTGTCGATGCCGTAGCGGGCGAAGGTCGCTTCCACCGTTGCCGGGGCGACGTCGGTAATCGTTTCGAAACGCACGTCGTTGCCGCCGTCGCGCAGTTTGGCCTGGTGCGCCTGGCTGGCGGCGCGCGCCTGCGCGGCGAAGGCGAGTCTGGCTTGCAATGGTTGCGCCAGGAATTGCGCTTGCCACGCCGCATTACGGGTCTGGGTGCGGAAGGCCTGGTAGGCGGTATCGTCGGTGCACAGCAGGTCGCCGTGCATCAACAGGGTGGGGCGGCCATACAGCATGACCACGCCAGGGTCGGGCAGGATGCGGAAACCGGCCCGCAGCGCGTAGTCCTGTCCGATCAGGAAGTCGCGATTGCCGCGGACGAAATACACCGGCACGCCGGCATCGGCCACTTCCCGCAACGCCGCTGCGACAAAGGCACCTACTTCCGAAGGATCGTCGTCGCCGACCCACGCTTCAAACAGATCGCCCAGGATGTAGAGCGCATCGGCAGATTTCGCCTCGCGGCGCACGAATTGGCCGAACAATTCCGTGATTGCAGGGCGGCTGGCATCCAGATGCAGGTCGGAGATGAAGAGCGTGGTCATCACTGGATTCTAAACCGTGCCCTGTAGGAGCGGGCCCTGCCCGCGGAGCTTCTCGTACACGTTACGAAGAGCATCGCGGGCAGGGCCCGCTCCTACAGGGTAAAATTGCCGGTATTCCGCTTTTTTCAGGCATCCCATGACCTGCCGCACCCGCTTCGCCCCCAGCCCCACCGGTTATCTGCACATTGGCGGCGCACGCACCGCGCTTTACTGCTGGCTGGAAGCGCGCCATCGCGGCGGCGACTTCATCCTGCGCATCGAGGACACCGACCAGGAGCGCAGCACCCAGGGGGCGATCGACGCGATCCTGCAGGCGATGGACTGGCTGGGCCTGGATTACGACGAAGGCCCGATCTACCAGACCCGGCGCCTGGACCGTTATCGCGAAGTGGCCGAGCAACTGGTCGCCGTCGGCAAGGCCTATTACGCCTACGAAACCCGGGAAGAACTGGATGCGATCCGCAACGCCGCGCAGGCTGCTGGCGACAAGCCGCGTTACGACGGACGTGCCCGCGAACAGAACCTGCCGCATCGCGACGATCCCAATCGCGTAATCCGTTTCAAGAACCCGCAAGCCGGCAGCGTCGTATTCGACGACCGCATCAAGGGTCGCATCGAGATCAGCAACAGCGAACTCGACGACCTGGTGATCTTCCGTTCCGACGGCTATCCCACCTACAACTTCGCGGTGGTGGTGGACGACATGGATATGGGCATCACCGACGTGATCCGCGGCGACGACCACATCAACAACACTCCGCGCCAGATCAATATCTACGAAGCGCTGGACGTGCCAGTGCCGTTGTTTTCGCACATGCCGATGATCCTCGACCCGGAAGGCGCCAAGCTGTCCAAGCGCACTGGCGCCGCCGATGTCATGCAATACAAGGACGCCGGCTACCTGCCACACGCATTGATCAACTACCTGGCGCGGTTGGGCTGGTCGCATGGCGACCAGGAACTCTTCACACGTGAGGAACTGATCCAGTTGTTTTCGGTCGAGGACGTTAATTCCAAGGCCGCGCGCCTGGACATGGACAAGCTCGGCTGGGTCAACCAGCACTACCTGAAAACCGACGACCCGGCCGGCATCGCGCCGCAGCTGGAATACCAGTTGCGCAAATTCGGCCTGGAACCTGCGAATGGTCCTGCTGCGGTTGATGTGGTGATCGCGTTGCGCGACCGCGTGCACACGCTGAAGGAAATGGCCGAGCGTGCCGCGGTCTGGTACGGGCCGCTGGAAACCTACGACGAAGCCGCCGTCGCCAAGCACTTGAATGCGGCTGCTGGCGCGCCGCTGGCGGCGGCGCGCGAACGCCTTGCCAATGCACCCGAGTGGAACGTGGAATCAGTCTCCATCGCCTTGCACGACGCTGCCGCGTCGCTGGGTCTTGGCATGGGCAAGGTGGCGCAGCCGCTGCGGGTTGCCATCACCGGCACCCAGGTCAGTCCGGACATTTCCCAGACCGTTTACCTGGCCGGGCGCGAGCAGGCCTTGAAACGCATCGACGCAGCGCTTATCAAGATACCTGCGAACACATAGTCCTGCTTCGATCACTTTCCCCATGGCGCCCAAGCACTCCTGCACCGATCCCAAGCACCACGTCCACGACGCCCATGGCTTCGTCGCGGCGGTGGAGCATGCGTGCCACGAACGCGGCCTGCGCCTGACGCCGATTCGCGCGCGCGTCTTGGAACTCATTGCCGATGCCGGCAAGCCGGTGAAGGCGTACGAGCTACTGGAATTGGTGCGTGAAAAGAAAGGCGTGGGCGCCGATGCGCCACCCACGGTCTATCGGGCGCTGGATTTCCTGATGGCCAATGGTTTCGTGCACAAGCTGGAATCGGTGAATGCATTCGTCGCCTGCCACCATCCCAACAGCGACCAGCATTCGGTTCCGTTCCTGATATGCGACCGTTGCCACAGCGCGGTGGAACTGGAAGATCGTGAGGTGGTCAGCCAACTGGAAGCGCGGGCCAAGGCGCTAGGCTTCCAACCACAGGCACAGACCCTGGAAGTGCATGGTCTGTGCGCGCGCTGCGCAGTTTGATTCCAGCGGCATAGGAGCGACGTTCCCCGAGGGTACTTCCTGCGGTGCGTAAGTCGCGAAACCTTGCATTTGCATTCGCGGCTTACCTGGCTCCTACGGGCAACAACCTCGGCGATTTTTCGCGGATCGGCAGGTTTGCCATCGCGGCGATCAAGGCCAGCGCGACAACCGCGTACCACATCCAGGTGTAGTCGCCCAGGCACTCCATCGCCACGCCACCCAGCCACGCGCCGAAGAATCCGTCGATCTGGTGCGACAGCAAGGTCAATCCGAACAACGTTCCGAGATAACGCGGGCCTAACAGCTTGCCGATCAGTCCGGCCGTGGGCGCTACCGTCGCAAGCCAGGTGAAGCCGAGCGCCGCGGCGAAAATGTAGAACGTTATCGTCGTGGGTGGCGACATCAGGTAGATCACGATCATCACCGCACGACTTGCGTACATGATCGCCAGTATCATCTTCATCCGGTGGCGCTGTCCCAAAGCGCCAGCGACCAGGCTGCCGAGTACGTTGAACCGGCCGATCAAGGCAATGGAAGCGCCGGCGACACTGGGCTGCAAGCCGCACAGCGCGATCTCGCCGGGCAGGTGCGTGACCAGGAACGCGATGTGGAAGCCGCAGGTGACCAAACCCAGGTGCAACAGCCAATAACGGCGATCGCGCGATGCGAGTTGCAGTTGTTCCCGCAATGTCATCTCTACGGGCGCCGCGGTGATAATCGGAATGCTGGTGTTGCTGGCGGCAGCGGGTTTGCCCCGTAGCGGCCATGCCAGCGGCAAGGTCAGCAATGAGGCGGCGGCGAGACCGAACATGGCCACGCCCCAGCCCGCGGCGGTGATCACCAGTTGCCCCAGCGGCGCGAACACTAATTGCCCCAGCGAGCCACCGGCGTTGATGAACCCAGCCGCGAACGAACGCTTTTCCGGTGCCAGCCGCGAAGCGGTGGCGCCGACAAGGATGGAAAAACTTCCGGCCCCGGCGCCCGCCGCGGTCAGCAGTCCCAGGGTGAACATCAAACCCGGCTGTGAGGACATGAAAGGAGTCAGGGCCATGCCACTGCCAGCAGCAGGCCGCCGGCCGCCAGCATCCGGGTCGAACCCTGCTTGTCGGCAATCGCACCGAACACCGGCTGCACTGCGCCCCACACGAATTGACCGATGGCCAGGGCGAAACTGATCGCGGCGATGCCGACGCCGGTGGTTTCATGGATTGGCTTGACAAACAGGCCGGTGGTTTGGCGCACGCCCATGGTGATCATCAGCATCGCGGCCGCGGTCAGCAACAGGCTCCCCTGCATGCGTGGCGCGTGAGTGGCGTGTTGGACGCTCACGCATCGGCTCCGGCACGGTTCAAGGCGTGCAGTTTCAAGGCCTGGTCGAGCGCATCCAAGTCGGCATTCAGGCGCAAGGTAGCTCGCTCCCCGTCCAGCGCCTGCAGTCGTTGCTGGGCGCATGGCCAATGCCGCATGGCCTTGGCGATGCGTTTGCGGCCCGAGGCGGTGATGGTGACGAGGCCATGGCGAGCGTCTTCGCCGCGCGTTTCCTTCCACCAAGCGGCATCGATGAGCGGCTTCAGGTTGCGGGTCAGGGTGCTGCGGTCCATGCCGGCCGTGGCGGCGAGTTCGCCCAAGGTGCGCGGCTCCGGTTCGGCGCGGCGCAGGATCGAGTATTCGTTGAGGCTCAGGTCCACCGCCGCCAGTTCCCGGTCGTAGATCTGGGAAACCTGCCTGGCGGCGCGGCGCAGGCGGAAGCAGGTGCGGGTACGGGGGAAGGGCATGGCAGGTTCCACCGCAGCCGGGTCCGCTGCATGAGTAGGTGTATATGCACGTTAATGTCGAGGGCGTTGATGTTGAAGAAAGAGGATGGCCGCCTTGTCGGCGGCCGTCCTCGATCCGGTCCCGCAACCTGCGTATCAGAAAAACACACGCACCCCGAACGAGGCGCTGCGGCCCGGCAGCATCACGCTGTCCTTGAGGAACGAGGTATGCACGTGCGCCACCTGGTTGGTGAGATTGCTACCGTCCAGGAACACTTCCCACGCGGTGTTCTCATTGTCGTGGTGCCAGGCCAGGTGTGCATCGACCAGTGTGTAGCCGGCGGTGGGCGTTTCACCCGCGGCCACCTTGTCCTGCTGCTGATAGCGGGTGGCGCCCAGTGACGCGCGCCAAGACAGATTGGACCAGCGCAGTTGCGTGCCGAAGCGCGACGGCACGATGCGCGGCAGATTTCCGCCATCGGCAAGAGTGCCGCGCACGGTGTCGCCGAACACGCGCAGATCCCAGGTGCCGGCACTGTTGTCGGCGAGGTGAAAAGTGGCTTCGCCCTCGAAACCGTGGAAGCGCGCGTCGGCCTGGGTCCATTGGCGGATCGGCAGGAACTCGTCTTCTTCCTCCCAGTACCACTGCTTGTCGGTATCGGCGATGTAGACGAAATCGTTGAAGCGGTTGTAATAAACGGACACTTTCGCATCGATCCAGTCGTTCCGGTATTGCGCGCCTATCTCCAGCTGATTAGCTGCTTCCTTCTGCAGATCCGCGCTGCCGATTTCATAGGCAAGCGTGGCGATGTGCGGGCCATCGGCGAACAGTTCCTCCTCGACCGGTGCGCGTTCGGCATGGTCCAGGTTGGCGGTCAGGCGCCAGCGTTCGTTCAACTTCCAGCCACCGCCAAGCGAGGCGCTGACTGGTTTGAAATCGCGCGAGGCCTGCGCTTCCGGGTCGTATTCGACCTTGTCCACGCGCGCGCCCAGGTCGAGTTGCAACGCATCCCACTGCTTGCGCGCCACGCCGAACAGGCCGAGCGAACGCGTGTCAGTACGCGGAACGAAGGATTCTTCGCCGATCGCTTCGAAGGTGGAAGCGCCGCCCTGCAAACCCGCTGCGGTCTGCCAACCGTTGCCGAAGGCGAAGGAGGCTTCCACGCGGCCTTCGTTGGCCTGCTTGTTGAAAGTGGTGCCGACTTCCTCGCCTTCGAACTCGACGTGGCTGTAGTCGGTGTGGCCGAAGCTGTAACGCAGGCCGCTGCCTTCACCCCAGGGCGCAGTGAGGGCGCCTTTCAGGTCGTAACGGTTCTGGCGCATGCGCAGCCACACGCCGCGCTCGCCCCGGGTTAGGTCGCCGGGTTCGCCAGGATTGCCGTAATCGTCCTCGAAACGCGCCGCCGAAACACCGATGAAACCCCAGTCGCCGAGCAATGAACCGCCGATCGATCCGGTGTGGGTATCGATGAAGGAATTGGGTTGACGACCCTGGGGTGTGTCGTAATCCCTGGCGTTGCGGTACACCGCGTCGGCATGCAACGCGAAACGGTCGTTGCCGCCGTCGATGCGGGCCATTGCGGTGCTGCCGTCGCGGTCGCCGGCATCGAAGCGTGCCTCGGCGCGGCCGCTGAAACCGTCGGCGATCGGCGCTTCGGGGATGCGTCCGTCGACGACGTTGACCACACCGCCGATCGCGCCGCTGCCGTAGAGCAGGGTGGAGGGACCCTTCAACACTTCGATCTGGTCGGCCAGGAAGGATTCCACCGCTGGCGAATGATCCTGGCTGATGGTGGAGACGTCTTGGGTAGAGAGGCCATTGCTGAGCACGGCGACGCGCGGGCCGTCCAAGCCGCGCAGGATCGGGCGCCCGACCCCCGGGCCGAAATTGGAGCTCTGCACGCCCGGCAGGCTGGAGATGGTTTCGCCCAGGCTGGCGGCGCGGTCCTCGTCCAGGCGCTCGCCGGCCAGCACTTCGGTCGGTTTGCTCAAGGCATCGGCGGAGTCGCGCAAGGGGCTGGCGGTGACGACGACGCCGTCCAGGTCCTTCACATGGCGATCCTTGGGGTTCGCGTCGGCATGGCGGGTATCAGAGGGGGGCGAATCCATGTCGGTGCCAGCAGCGGCCGCGTTGTCTGCGGTAGCGGCCCAGGAAATCGCCGGGAGCGCGGTAGGGAACAGGATCAGGGCCAGGGCGAGAGTGAGCCTGCGGTGGGGGTGGATCGAGCGTGGGCGCATGGGGGTCCGTGGGGCTGGAGAATTGTCGGTAGATGTTATAATATTTCATTCCTAGGATGCGACCCGTCCCAAAAGTCATACTGATGCCCATGGATTTCCGCCTCCGCCACCTGCTCGACCGTTTCGGCGCCACCGGCTCGATGATCTGCGCCGTGCATTGCGCGCTGACGCCGTTGTTACTGGCGGCGATCCCCTCGCTGGGGCTGTCGACGTGGCTGGGCGACGGGTTCGAACAGGGCTTTGTCGTGTTCGTGACCGTGCTGGGCCTGTTCAGCCTGCTATGGGGCTACCGCCGCCACCGTGCGTTCCGCGCGCTCAGCCTGCTGCTGGTCGGTCTGGCGACGTTATGGATGGGAGTGCTGTACGCGCCCGTTCATCACGGCTCGGTGGTGTTGCACGCCATCGTCATGACCCTGGGCGGGGCCCTGGTCGGCCTGGCGCACGTGGTCAACCTGCGACTCAACCACTGGCACGTTCACGATGCCAGCTGTGCGCATTGAGGCCTGCGTGATAGGCTTTGCGGCCTCGCGCGCAAGGCGCAGCAGTCAAATCAGGAGCAAATCATGGGTAAAGGTGATCGCAAGACCGCCAAGGGCAAGCGCACCAACGCTAGCTATGGCAATGCACGCAGGCACGTTGTGAAGGCCGCCGTGGGCGTCGCTGCCCCCGCTGCCAAGCGCACCATCACCAAGTCCGCGCCGGTGGTAAAGAAGGCCGTGGCCAAGAAGACGGTAGCCAAAGCCGGCTGATCGGCTCGTTCCGGTCTTGCACAAAACGCGACGCCTGGCGTCGCGTTTTCGTTTGTGCAGCTGGCGTTGCTGTTGTCTTGTACCTGTAGGAGCGTTCCCTGGGCGCGAGCTCATTATTGCTATCGCGATCGGATCGGAGAGCTCGCGCCGTTGGGACGCTCCTACAACAGCCTGCATCCATTCGCGTAAATCGCGGCCAGTGGATTGCCGCCCAGCCAATAGGCCAGTTCGGCTGGTTGGCGGATATTCCAGTGCACGAAATCGGCGCGGTTGCCGACGCGCAATACACCGCGGTCCTTTAATCGCAATGCGCGCGCCGCATTGACGGTGGCGCCGCGCAATGCTTCCTCTGGCGTCAGCCGGAAATGCGTGCACGCCAGCGACATCGCCAGGCGCAGCGATTGCAGCGGTGATGTGCCGGGATTGCAGTCGGTGGCCACGGCCATCGGCACGCCATGCCGGCGGAAGGCATCGAGCGGCGGCAACACAGTTTCGCGTAAACAGTGGTACGCACCCGGCAGCAGCACCGCGACGGTGCCGGCTTTCGCCATCGCCGCCACGCCTGCTTCGGAAGTGTGCTCGAGGTGATCCGCCGACAGTCCGCCAAACTCCGCGACCAGCGACCCGCCACCGCCATCGCTCAGTTGGTCGGCATGCAGTTTTACCGGCAGTCCCAGCGTCCGCGCGACTTCAAACACGCTTCGCGTCTGCATAGCGCTGAATCCGATGCGCTCGCAAAAAGCGTCCACCGCATCCACCAGCCCTTCCTCGTTCAGGCGCGGCAGCCATTCGCATACCGCATCGATGTATTCGTCCGCACGACCCGCGAATTCCGGTGGCAGCGCATGCGCACCCAGGAAGGTCGTGCGCACGGTGATGCCCAGCTCACCGCCGATCCGCCGCGCCACCCGCAGCATCTTGCGTTCGTTGTCGAAGTCCAGGCCGTAACCGGATTTTATTTCCAGGGTGGTCACGCCGTCGTCGCGCAGGGCGCGGGCGCGAGGCAGGGATTGCTCGAACAGTTCGTTCTCGCTCGCCGCACGCGTGGCGAGCACGCTGGAAACGATGCCGCCGCCGTTGCGCGCTATTTCCTCGTAGCTCGCGCCTTGCAGGCGCTGCTCGAATTCGCCGGCGCGATCGCCCGCGAACACGGTGTGGGTATGGCAATCGATCAAGCCCGGGGTGATCCAGCCGCCTTCGGCCTCGATCACTTCACGCGCCAGGATCGTAGCGGCCCCCGGCAATTGCGAGCGCGCGCCAGCGAAGGTGAGGACGCCCTCACGCCAGCCCAGCGCAGCGTCCTCGACCGCGCCATAACCGACGCCGTTCTCCAGCGTTGCCAGGCTGACGCCGGTGATCAAGCCATCCCACAACGGTTCCAGATTCGTGCCCATGCTGCGATTGTAGACGCAGGCCAGTCGCGTTCCCGTGGGAGTCGGGCGAGAATGCGGACATGAGCCAGACCCAAGCACCGCAGTTGTGGACGCCTGAAGGCTGGGCGGCCGACCCAGCCGTCGTCACCTTTCCCGCCGGCACATGGATCGTACCCGGCATCCCCAACCTGCATTCGCATGCCTTCCAGCGGGCGATGGCCGGCCTGGCCGAGCGCCAGACCCATCCGCAGGACAGCTTCTGGACCTGGCGCGAAACCATGTACCGCTTCGCCGCGCGCATGGATCCGGACAGCACCTACGCCGTGGCTACGCAGCTCTACGTGGAAATGCTGGAAGCCGGCTACACCAGCGTCTGCGAATTCCATTACCTGCATCACGCACCCGATGGCCGCCCCTATGCCGATCCGGCAGCGATGTCGCGCGCGCTGGTCGCCGCGGCGCGCGATACCGGCATCCGCATGACCTTGCTGCCGGTGTTGTACATGACCGGTGGCTTCGATGGTCGTGCCTTGTCCACGCGCCAGCAGCGCTTCGGCCATGACCTCGAAAGCTTCCTGCGCCTCTTGCAGACTCTGCGTGCCGAGGAAAATCCATCGCTGCGCATTGGCTGCGCTTTCCACAGCCTGCGGGCCGTGCCCGAAGTGGCAATGCGCGACGTGCTGGCGGCGCTGCCGGTGGACTCACCCGTGCATATCCATATCTCCGAGCAGATCGGCGAAGTGCAGGACTGCCTGGCATTGCGTGGCGCACGGCCGGTGGAGTGGCTGCAGCAGAATTTCGAAGTCGATCCGCGCTGGACCCTGGTCCATGCCACCCACCTGACCGAAGTCGAAACGAAACAACTTGCGGCCAGCGGCGCCACCGTGGCGATCTGCCCGACCACCGAGGCCAACCTGGGCGATGGCCTGTTCCCGTTGCGCGCCTGGCTGGATGCGGGCGGGGCCTGGGGTATCGGTTCGGATTCGCATATCTCGGTGTCGCCGGTGGAGGAGCTGCGCTGGCTGGAATATGGCCAGCGCCTGATCACCCGTCATCGCAATATCGCGGTCAGCGACGAATCGACCAGTGTCGGCGAAACACTCCTGGGTGGTGTCGTGGCCAGCGCCCGGCAGTCCACCGGCCAGTCCGGCGAAGGCGACTTCGTGTTACTCGACAACCATGCCCCGATCTTCGCCGGCGTAACGGCAGGCGACGCCATTGACCGCTGGATCTTCAGCGGCAACCGCAACGTGGTTCGGGAAGTGTATGTGGGCGGCAAGCGCGTGGTCGCCGACGGGCGACACCCTGATCGGGATTCAATATCGGCGCGATACCGGAAAACCGTGCAAGCCTTGCTCGCTGATTGAAAGCAAGCGATCTCTACGGCTACCTTCCGTAGGAGCGCTCCGTGGGCGCGAGCTCTTGATTCCGCGATCGGAGTCGGAGAGCTCGCACCCATCGGCGCTCGTACGGGATGACGATCTTTTCCACTAATCCTTGAAGCACGCCCGGAGCTGCAAGGACCAAGCTCATCAAGCCAGCAGCTCGCCTTGTGGCAAGGCGCCTTCCAGTTGCAGCAGGAACTGCTTGGTCGGCAGGCCGCCGCCGAAACCTGTCAGCGATCCATCCGCGCCGATCACCCGATGGCAAGGCAGCACGATCGGTAGTGGATTGCGGCCGTTGGCCGCGCCGACCGCGCGCATCGCGGTCGGCTTGCTTACGCGCTGCGCGAGTTGCGCATAGCTGATGGTTTCACCATAGGGAATCGTGGCCAGGGTCTGCCACACGTCTTTCTGGAAGGCTGTGCCTTGCGGCGCG
>JBDTPP010000022.1:0-31266 GCA_039932615.1 Pseudoxanthomonas sp. | reverse complement strand
CAGCGCCGAGCAGGAAATCTTCCACGGCGAGGCGACCCTGGTCGTGGCTACCGGCGAGCAGGGCGAACTGGGCATCGCTCCGCGTCACGCCCCGCTGATCACCCGGCTTAAGCCCGGCAAGGTGGTGGTGACGTTGCCCAGTGGCGAACAATTGGACTTTGCCATCGGTGGCGGCATCCTGGAGGTGCAACCGCAGGTCGTGACCGTGCTGGCCGACACCGCGATCCGCGCAACCGACATCGACGAAGCAGCGGTTCGCGTGGCCAAGGAAGAAGCCGAGCGCATCCTGGCCAACCGCGGCGATGCCATGGAAGTCGCCGAAGCGCAGCAGAAACTGCTCGAAGCCACCGTGCAGTTGCAGGCACTGGAACGGCTGCGCAAGAACCTGAAGCACTGAGGTCCTGCACCACCCGCAATATCGAAACGCCGGCCGAGTGCCGGCGTTTTTTTTTGGACTCTTTTGCAGGGCCGGGCTTGCCCTGATGTTCCTCGCGCAGAATCAAAAGCATCCGCGCAAGCCCGCATCTACAAAAGAAAAAAAGCATCCGGGTAAGCGCGGGCCTGCAAGACCGGTCGGCTAATGCCTGTAGACCCAATGCCGCGACAGCAGGAAACCGATCACCCCCAACACCCCTTCCAGCGCAGGCTTGGCCATCCACGCCCATTGCAGGCCAAAGCCGTCGTCGATCGCCCCTATCGCCCAGGTGCTGATCGCCGTGGTCACCAGCCACATTGCCAGGAAACGTGCGAACTGCCTGTGGCCCACGCGGTGCTGGTCGCCTGAAAAGGTGATGCGTCCGTTCAACCAGAAGCCGAGCATTGCTCCGCTGATCCGACCGATCACGTTCGCGGGCTCCACCGGCAGGCCGCCGTGGCTCAGCGCGACCATCACCCCCCAGTCCAGCAACCATTGCAGTAGGCCGATCAACAGGTAATAGCGGCCTTGCCTCAGAACGCTCATGGCCGCGCCGCATCTGGGTTGATGCCCCACCACTGGGCGTCACCTTGTTCCGCGCGCAACGCCGCATTGGCCAGGCGCAAGCCGTTGCGTTGTGCCTCGGTCAGCGTGTTTTTCCTCAGCAATACTTCGGTCACGTCTTCGCGTTGCAGCAGCGACTGCCATCGGGAGCCGGTGACATCCAGGTCAGCGGCTGTTGCCGCCGCGGCCAGCGACGGATCGTACCGGGAAGTGGTACGCGCCCGCACACCCATCTCCGCCACCCAGGCGATATCCGGATCCATGGCGAGCACATTGCCGGCACTGGCGGGTGACGAGCGCAGCCGGGCCAGCAGGATGCGCTCCGGTGCGTAGTGCCGGAACGATGCGTCGTCGTCACCCAGTGCCAGCAGGGTTTCCTTCACCGCGCCGGTCCTCAGCAGCCAGTGGCTGTTGACCTGGAAAGCGAGATTGAGCAGGCACACGCCACCCAGCAACCAGGTGGCACGTCGCGGATCTACACGGAAAGCCGTCGTCGCCAGCAGGGGCAGCAGCACCACGCACGCAGGAAAAACGTAACGCAGGTATTGCATCGGGATCAACGGAATGGCGATCGAGGCGGCCATCATTGCCGCAACCAGTGCAGTTCGGCGCTGGATCAAAGCCAATATCCAGCCACCCAGCAAGGCGATCAGGACGAAACCGCCGCCACCGGCAAAGGCCTCCAGGTAGCGGCCGGTGTCGAAGGTCAGCTGCCACGGCAGCAGTGCATTGAAGCCCGCATGCCAGCGCATGTCATCGAAGTTGGCCGCCTGGAAATAGGGCGAATGGAAATAGCCGTTGAACAAGGGCAGAAACGGATTGCCGGCGATGATCCAGGCATACAGATAGCTGCTGCTGCCGAGGACCAGCGCCGTCACCGCAGCCACGAGGATCGGCCGCAGGCGCAGTGAACTCCGGTGCCGCCACATCGCCCAGGGCAACAGTACGATGGCAGCGGCAGCGGCAGCCAGCTTCAGGGCCAGCAGGCCAGCGACGAGGACGGCACCGCAATGGAGTCCATGCCTGCGCGCATCGGGCGCGCCGGTGATGAGCACGAACAGCCAGACCAGCAAGGCTGCGGTTGGCGTTTCGGTTTGCATGCTGCCCGCAAGCGATGCGGTCATTGGCAGGCTGGCATACAGCGCCACGGCCGCCCAGTTGGCACGCAGGTCGCCGCCCAGCGCCCGGCCCAGGTGCCAGACGCCGCTAGCGGTGAGCAGCATCCACAGCGCATTGACCGGACCGCGCGCCTCTTCGCCGGCGATGACTTGCGGGAAGGCCTGGAGCACGTCGCCCAGCCACGGAGCCATGGCCCAGATGTGGGTTTCCGGGTCCATTGCATAGCGACCCTGCTCCAGTAATTCCCACGGCAGGCGCAAGTGATAACCCAGGTCGTCGACCTGCAGGGTCGGCAGCCAGGCGCCGGTGCTGGCCAGGCCGAGGGCAAGTACGGCCAAGGCTGCGATACGCGGCGCCGCGGCCACCGACCGCGTCCAGCCATCCACCAGATTGCGTGCACAGGCCAGGAGCTGTTTTCGCCGGAGTCCCGCCAGCAACAGGACCAGGCCCAGATAAGTCCAGCGCAAGTGCACGGGCAGCGGCAACAGCCATCCCAGCAGCGTTCCCAGCAGCACCAGGCCGCAAGCGATCTGCAGGCCCGGTGGTCCGCGCGCATCCACCAGGCCACCTACGGCCAGCGCGGTTGCCGCAAGCGCCAGCGTTGCCGCTACCGGCATGGCGCCGGCGAAAAAAACCAGCGCCAGGCACCATGGCAAGGCGAGCGCCGTGGCCCACGACCAACGCGCGAATTTTCGCAATGGCCAGGCCAGGCCCCATGCCAGCAGGGAAAGGAGCAGCAATTCTCCGAAACGACCCGAATGCCACTGCTCCCACAGCCTGGCCCAGAAGATTCCGAACACGCACAGCGGCACGCCCACCCAGAGCAGCGCAACCTGCCAGCGTTCGGCCGGCGTGGCGCGCAGTGAATGAGGGGGCATGATCGGAGTCGAAGTGGGCGGCGGCGGCATCGCGCGCATGCTAACAGCGCAGCGATTTAGAATGGATCATTAGAATGGTCCGCGACACCGATCACTGGAGCCCACATGGCCGCACCCCTGCACGTCATCATCCTCGCCGCCGGCGAAGGCAAGCGCATGCGCTCGGCCAGGCCCAAGGTGCTGCAACCGATCGCCGGGCAACCGATGCTGGCCCAGGTCATCGCCGCCGCGCGCGCGCTGGATCCGGCAGGCATCCACGTCGTGTACGGGCATGGTGGGGAACAGGTGCAGCAGGCTTTTGCCAGCCAGCCCGACCTGCACTGGGCAGAACAGGAAAAACAACTGGGCACCGGCCATGCGGTCGAACAGGCCATGCCCGCGGTGCCGGATGCAGCGACCGTGCTGGTCCTCTATGGCGATGTTCCACTGATCCGCAGCGAAACCCTGCGACGCCTGCTTGCCGCGCCTGCCAGGCTGGCCGTGCTGGTTGCGGAGCTGGCCGACCCGACCGGCTATGGCCGTATCGTGCGTGACGCCGAGGGCCGTGTTGCTGCGATCGTGGAGCAGAAGGATGCTGACGAGGAACAACTCAGGATCCGGGTGATCAATACCGGCATCATCGCCGCCGAGTCCACCGCGCTTAAACGCTGGCTGGCCCACCTGTCCAACGACAATGCACAGGGCGAGTACTACCTGACCGACGTGTTCGCTGCCGCCGCCGCCGAATTCAGCGCCGCGGAAATGGTCCTGGTCGGCGAGCCCATCGAAGCCGAAGGCGCCAATGATCCCTGGCAACTCGCCCAGCTCGAACGCGCCTTCCAGCTGCGCCAGGCGCACGCGCTGTGCGCGCAGGGCGCGCGCCTGCTGGACCCCGCGCGTTATGACCAGCGCGGTACGGTCAGCGTGGGTCGTGACGTCGAGATCGACGTGGACGTGATCCTGGAAGGCGCGGTCGAGCTTGGCGATGGCGTAAGCATCGGTCCGTTCACCCGCTTGAAGGACGTGAAGCTGGGCGCCGGCACCGTGGTCCGCGCGCATTGCGATCTCGATGGCGTAGTCAGCGAAGGTGCGGCGCAGATTGGCCCGTATGCGCGCCTGCGCCCGGGCACCGTGCTCGCCGATGGCGTGCACATCGGCAATTTCGTCGAGACCAAGAAGGCCGTGCTTGGCGTCGGCAGCAAGGCTAATCACCTGACCTATCTGGGTGATGCGCTGATCGGCAGCGGGGTCAACGTCGGCGCGGGCACCATTACCTGCAACTACGACGGCATCAACAAATTCGTCACTATCATCGAGGACGGAGCCTTCATCGGCTCCAATTCGGCGCTGGTGGCGCCAGTGACCATCGGCAAGGGCGCGACCATCGGGGCCGGTTCGGTAATCGGGCATGACGCGCCGGCCGAGATGCTGACCGTGTCGCGCGCGCGTCAACACACCGTGGAAGGCTGGCAGCGGCCGACCAGGAAATAAACTGGTGAACGGCTTCTCGATCCGCGCCGGGCGCGAAGCCGATGTCGATGCCTTGCTGGAAATCGAGTGCCGCGCCGCCGCGCTACTGCTTGGCCATGGCGCCCACGACCTCTTTGCGATGCACAGCCTGTCGCCGACTGACCTGCAGCAAGGCATGGCCAACGGAATCCTGCGGGTCGCCGAAGTGGAGGGGCACGCCGTGGGCTTCGCCTTGGGCGGGGAAGTTGATGGCCATGCGCATCTGTTCGAAATGAATGTGCTGCCGGAACACGGACGACGCGGCATCGGCAGCGCATTGCTGGAAAATATTTGCGACGAGGCATGGGCACGCGTCTATGCCTCGATAACGCTGGCTACGCTGCGCGACGTGCCATGGAATGCGCCGTTCTATGCCAGACGCGGTTTTTCCGAGCTGGCCGAATCCGCCCGGGGCGGGCAACTGGGTGAGATCGTGGCCCGGGAGCGGATGCTCGGTTTTCCGATGCAGTTGCGCGTGGTGATGCGGCGCATAATCCGAAAACCGCAGCCATGACCCGGTGATTCCATGCCCCGTGAATTCAGTGCCGCCCTCAGGATCACCTGGTGCGTGGTGTTGTTCTACTGGCTCTGGTCCGCGCGCCGGGCCAAGCCTTCGATCCAGATCGAATCGCTCGGCAAGCGCCTGTTCGCCTACTGGCTGCCGTTGCTGGTTGCGGTGCTACTGCTGGGTCCCGGGGAATGGTTCGGCCATGGCCTGCTGCGCGAGCAGTTCGTGCCACACTCCTCCGCGGTGGAATCAGCAGGACTTGCCCTGTGCATCGCCGGCGCCTTCCTCGCCTGCTGGTCGCGGTACCTGCTCGGCAGCAACTGGAGTGGAACCGTGCAGTTGAAGCAAGACCACGAACTGATTGAACGCGGCCCGTACCAATGGATCCGGCATCCAATCTACAGCGGCCTGCTGCTGCTGTTCCTGGGAAACGCGATCATGGTCGGCGACTGGCGCGGACTGCTTGCGGTGGCAATCGTATTCGTTTCTTTCTGGCGCAAGCTGAAACTGGAAGAACGCTGGCTTGCGCAACATTTCGGCGAACGCTATGGCGCCTACAGGCAGCGGACCAAGGCATTGATACCGGCGTTGCTGTAGGGCAGTTTTGGTTCGAGTTTGGAAGAATCCCTTCTGCTGCTTGCGGGAGAAGCTGCCCGGAGGGCGGATGAAGCTGCTTTTGATGTCTCGTAAAAGCGCTTTCGCCCAAGCCCTCTCACCCGAGCAGTAGCGTAATCAGGCGTTATAGGGCGTTGTCCGGCAACTGTATCGCCACGCACAAGCCGCCGCCTTCGCGGTTGTGCATGGACAGCCGTCCGCCATGTGCTTCCACGATCTCTCGGGTCAGCGCCAGGCCCAGGCCGGTGCCGTTGCGCTTGGTCGAATAAAAAGGCACCAGTGCATTCTGCAGGACCGACTCGTTCATGCCGGTGCCGCGATCCAGTACCTCGATACGCAGCCACTCCGGCAGCCGCACCACGCGCACGCTGACTCCGGCGCCTTCGCCACCGGCTTCGTGCGCGTTCTTCAACAGGTTCAATAACGCCTGTTCCATCTGCGCCTGGTCGATGCGGCTGCTCAGGTCGTCGACCGGGCCCTCCAGATCGAATGCGATCTGGCGTTGCAGCCCGGCCAGGAAATGGGCCCAGTCGACGGTGTTCAACAAGGGATGCGGCAGCTTGGCGAAACGCGCATAGCCGCGAATGAATTCTTCAAGGTGACGAGCGCGTTCTTCGATGGTGGAGAAAATCTCCTCCAGCCGTTCGTGGCGACCGCGACGCACCAGTTCGGCACCGGAATGCGCCAGCGACGCGACCGGGGCCAGCGAGTTGTTCAATTCATGGCTGATAACGCGGATGACCTTCTTCCAGGTCTGCACTTCCTGGCGACGCAGTTCATTGGTCAGCAAGCGCAGCAGCAGCAGTTCGTGCTTGCGGCCATTGAGGCGGAAGTTTCGCCGGGCCAGGTGATAGACCTGCTCTTCCCGGAACTCCTCCTCGTCGTCCTCGTCACCGCCGATCGCAAACAGGCCGTCGCCGCCGCGCTGCATCGCCTCGCGCATCTCCACCGGGGTGGCGGCCAGCAGATCGTCGAAACGCTGGCCTTCCAGCTTCCAGCCACTGTGCAGCAACTTGCGCGCGGCCAGGTTGGCAAACACCACGCGGCGCTCGCCATCGCCGCCAGCCGCGATCAACAGCATCGCCACGGGCGTGTTCTGCACCATCGTGTCCAGCAGCAGCTCGCGTTCCACCAGGCCCTGGCGCTGTGCGCGCAAGACGTCGCCCAGTTCCGCGTGCGAGCGCACCAGGTCGCCCAGGTCGTCGCGTCCGCGCCAGTGGATGCCGAAATTGTATTCGCCGTCGCGATAGGTGCTGACGCTGCCGGCCAGTGCGCGGAACAGGGAATTGAGCGGTGCCAGCGCGCGCCGGATCACCCATACCGCCAGCGGCACGATCACCAGCGCGGAAAGCATGCCGACCAGCTTTGGATCATCCAGCCATTGCAGCAGCAGCAGCGGCAATGCGATCGCGGCGCCGAACAAAGGCAGCAGCCAGAACAGCAGGCGACCGGCGACGGAACGACGGATCATTGCTGCTCGCTCACGGAAGCTTGATGCCGAAGCGGTCCATGCGCCGGTACAGCGCCTGCCTGCTCAGGCCAAGGTCCGCCGCAGCCTGCGCAATGACGCCGCCGGCGCGGGCAAGGGCAGCTTCGATGCCGGCGCGATCGGGTTCGACTGACGGGTTATGTTTCGGCGCGCCACTCGGCTTGGGCAGGTTGAGGTCCGCGGCCTGGATCCGCTCGCCGCTCGCCAGCAGGCCTGCGCGCTGGACCACGTTGCGCAGCTCGCGCACGTTGCCCGGCCACGGGTGGCGCAGCAACGCGGCACGTGCGCTGTCGCCAATGGGCTTGTCGGCGGGACGGAAGCTTTCGGCCAGTGGCAGGATGTCGCCGGGGCGTTCGGCCAGCGGCGGCAACGCCAGTTCGATTGCATTGAGCCGGTAATACAGGTCCTCGCGGAAACTTCCTTCGCGAATCAACGCTGGCAGGTCTGCGTTGGTGGCGCTGATCACGCGCACGCTGACCTGGCGTTCGCGGTTGGAACCGAGGCGCTCGAAGCGCCCGGTTTCCAACACGCGCAGCAACTTCATCTGCCCGGCCAGCGGCAGGTTGCCGATTTCGTCCAGGAACAGGGTGCCACCGTTGGCCGCTTCGAACTTGCCTTCGCGTGCCTTGTTGGCGCCGGTGTAGGCACCGGCATCGGCGCCGAACAGTTCGGCTTCGATCAGTTCCGACGGCAGCGCACCGCAGTTCAAGGTCACGAACGGTCCGTTGCGAACCGACGAATTGGCCTGCACGATCTCCGCGATTTTTTCCTTGCCGCTGCCGTTGGGCCCGGTGATCAGCACCGGCAGGTCCGAGCGCGCGACCTGGCAGGCCAGCGCGATCACCCGTTCGCTGGCCGGATCATCGAAGACCACGTCACGCAGATCGTACTTTTCGGCCAATTGCACCTGGCGGGCACGCTCGCGGCTGCGGCGCCGGTCCAGTTCGCTGCGCGCCTCGGCCAGTTCCAGCAGGTTGTTGACCGTGGCCAGCAGCTTGCGGTCGTCCCAGGGCTTGGCCATGTAATCGGCGGCACCGGCCTTGACCAGTTCCACTGCACTGCTCAGCTGGGTCCATGCGGTCAGCAGGATCACCGGCAGGTCGGGGTGGCGCGCGCGGATCTCGGCGAACAGGGCCACGCCCTCGTCACCGGAAGTGGTGTCGGCGGTGAAGTTCATGTCCTGGATCACCAGGTCCACCGATTCCCCCTGCAGCATCGCCAGTCCGGCCTCGGGCGTTTCCGC
The DNA here is from genome assembly GCA_039932615.1 of Pseudoxanthomonas sp. GTDB lineage: Bacteria > Pseudomonadota > Gammaproteobacteria > Xanthomonadales > Xanthomonadaceae > Pseudoxanthomonas_A. The sequence continues at coordinate 22,947 of JBDTPP010000022.1, read as the reverse complement.
GTGAACCGTGGCGATGTCGTGCAGCGAGAACAGCACTTCCAGCGCGGTGGCGACTGCGGGATTGTCATCAATGATCAGCAGGTTGGGCATGCGGGATCAATCAGTCTGGTGGGTGTTGTCGGCTCGTGGCGCGCATCGTAGCGCTTATGACGCATCGGCCGCCGCGCGGTGGCCGTAGCTGAGCACGCGGGTGATCCGCCACTGGCCGTCCTGCCTGCGCCAGACGATGACGAAATCGGCAAGGCCTTCGCAGTTGCCACTGCCGACCTGGCAGAAGCGGTGCACGCCTTGCGAGATGGCGCCGAAATCCTTGACCGGATAGACCTTCATGCTGCCGGGGACGAGTTCGCGGGTGAAGTGCCCGCACACGTACTTGCCGGTGTTCGCGATCATCGCGTCGCGGGTCCAGGTGACGCCGCCCGTGTCATGGTAGAACTCCACGTCTGGGGAGAAATAACCGGCATGTTCTTCGAGCCTGCCAGGCTCGCCGCAATGGTTGAAGGCATCGAACACGGCAGTGTCGAGCGCGGAGATCTCAAAGGTGAGTTCGTCCTGCGCCGAAGGTACGGTCGACGCGGAAGCCGCGAGCAGCGGCGATGCCGCGAATGCGAGCAGGATGCCGAACAGCAAACTCGTTTTTTTCATGATCGCCGCGCTTCCGTTTGTGTTGAGGGAGTCATTTGCGTATGGCCTTGGTCTCGCGACCGTCCATCAGCAGGACCAATTGGTCCACATCGCCTGCCGCGTTGGTGCCGAAAGTGATCTTGGCGTCCATCGCCTGCACCCGGAACACGGTTTCCGAGATGCCCTGCAATGGCCATGCAGCCTGCCCGGTCGCCTGCAGCATCAGTTGTTCGCCTTCGCGCCATACGGTGATCTCGAAGCCGGGGGAAATGACATAGGTGCCGACGTAGGTATCCAGCGTCCCTTCCGAAACAATCACGCCGCTGTCGGCGACGGTTTCCTTTTCCTGTGCGCTGGCCGGTGAGCAGGCAAACGCGCAAGCAAAGGCAAAGGGCAACGACAACGACAACGACAACACTCGAAGGAGGTTCATGGCGCGCACGGATCCGGGGGAGGAAGCGCGACTATAAGCAGCGGACCATGAACCTCGAAAAGAATGCCAATCAATTCCGCCTGACGCCCCTCCCACAGGGTCAAGCCTTCCCACCAGCATTCACGCGCTGCGCGTGGCCACCGCCGGCGGCACCGAAGCGGCCTTGCGCGCCGGTCCGTACACCGCGATCTGGCCCAGCAGCCACAACAGCACCGCTCCGACGGGCAGATAGAACAGCGGCAGCCGCGGCAATTCGTACTTGCCCATGAGCAACTGGTTGATGGCATAGGCCAGCAGCATGCCCAGCACGATGCCGATCGTGGCCAGCAGGAAGTTCTCGGTCTGGAAGTAGCGCAGGATCTGGCCGCGGGTAGCGCCCAGTGCCCGACGCACGCCGATCTGCTTGGTCCGCTGCTGCACCCAGAAGCTGGCCAGGCCGACGATGCCCAGCGCAGTCACCACCAGCAAGGCGATGACCACCGCGACCAGCATCCAGACCATCACGCGGTCCTGGCGGTAGTACTGCGCGCGCAGTTCCTGCATGGTCTTGGTGTTGTCTTCCAGGATGATGCGGTTGGGGCTGTTCTTTTCCAGCGCGGCCACCGCGGCCTTGAGCACCTCGGTGCGGCGTGCCGGATCGGTGCGCAACAGATAGTTGCCACCCATCGAGAAGGGAACGTGGATCGGGAAGATCATCGAATACTCATGCGCCACCGCACCACCCTGGTCGCTGGGGCGCACCAGATGATCGACCACGCCGATGATGCGGATCGGATCCTCGCCCCAGCTGTAGATGCTCTTACCGAGTGCGCTCTGCCCTGGAAACAGCTTGTCGGCCATGCTCTGGGTGATGATCACGGACGGAATCGAAACCTTGCTGCCCGGCGCATCCAGCGCCGCCCACTCGATGAACTCGTCGGCGGCGAAGTCCCGGCCCGCGACCAGCTTGGGGCCGAGCGCTGCGAGGAATTGCTCGTCGCCCATATAGGTGGTGGCGCTGAGGGTCGGCTGCTTCTGGTCCTTGACCATGTTGACCGAGCTGTTCCAGGACGAATTCACGAACGGCACCTGGTTGGTCACTGAAGCTGCCTTGACCCCCGGCAGTCCCCGCAGCAGCGCAAGGTCGCTGCGGGTCAGTGCCGACGCGTTGTCGTCTTCGCCGATGCCAGTCAGCTGCACGCGCACGACTTCGTCCTCGGCCACGCCGCTGACCAGTTGCAATCGATCGAGCCGCTCGCCAATCAGGAACAACGCGTTGCAGATGATGGCGCAGCTGAGCGCGATCTCGAGCACGATCAGCGCCGCGGCGGTCTTGTGGCGCAACAGCGTGGAAAGGATGGGGCGCAGTTCCATGGGTCTTCTCCGTGAGTTCGGGCGTTGGCCTCCCTGTCGCCGCAGGCGAAGGGGAGGGGAGAGCGTTATTGCGACTTCAACTGCATCGCGGGAGTGACCTGCATCGCCTGCCATGCGGGCACTATCCCGGCCAGCAGGCTGGCCACGATGGCCAGCACGAAGGTCGTCAACAGCATCCACGGGTCCAGGTGCGCCAGCTCGGCATAACTGGCCGGCTGTTGGCGCACCGCCCACAACCCGAGCCAGGCCAGCAGCAGTCCGGCGATGCCGCCGGCAAGACCCACCGTCCCAGCCTCGATCAGGCACTGGGTGAAGATGGCCCGACGCGAAGCACCGAGTGCGCGACGCACGCCGATCTCGCCGCCGCGGCGCAGGAACTTGGCCAGCAACAGGCCGACGGTGTTGAGCAGGCAGACCAGCAGGAAGCCGAATGCCAGCCAGACCTGCAGGCGCACATCGCCGGGAACGACCTTGTTGAAATCCAGCCACTCCATCACCTTGCGCAGGCGGATGTTGGTCGGGCGTTCGAAGCGGCCGCCGCTGCGTTGCTGGTCCGAGTAGTTGGTCAGGTACTGCTTGTAGGCAGACGCCTTGGCCGCGCTGTCCAGTTGCACCCAGTACTGGATCCAGACGCAAGGCGCGTTCACGCCGGTTGCGCCTGCCGGATCCGAACCCGTATCACCCCAGCAATCCATGCTGCCGTTGCGCCCCATTTTCAGCTCGCTCGATGTGGAGAACGGCAGGAAGACCTGTTCCAGCTCGCCGAACTGATCGCTGTTCATGTCGTAGAAGCGCGGCGTCGGCCGCCATTCGTCCAGCACGCCGACGATAGTGAAATCGGCCTTGTCCAGGCGCACTGTCTTGCCCACGCTGTTGGCCCCGCCGAACAGCTTGTCGTTCAACGCCTTGGCCAGCACCGCCACGCGGCCATGGCGTTCGTCCTCGGTCGCGCTCCAGCCGGTACCGAACAGGAACGGCATATCGAACATCGGGAAGATGTCGGCGGTGGAGTAGCGCGCATCCACCTGGAAGGGCATCAGGCCCTGTTTGTCGGGGGTGACCGCCACGCCACCACCCGTCATCATCGCCTGGCGATCACCTCGTTTCTCGCGTAGCAGTTTCTCCGCGTCGAAACGGGTTACCTGCTCGGCCGGCTCTTCACCGGCGGTGAACCCGTTCATGGTGGCCGGATCCATCTGCACGTAGTACAGGCTGTCGCTGCGGGTGGGCACCGGATCGCCGGACAGCACGTAGAACACCGTCAGCGTGGTCATGCTGGCGCCGATGCCCAAGGCGATGGCCAGGACCATCAGCGCGGTCAGGACCTTGTTGCGCTTGAAGCTGCGCAGGGCCAGGTTGAAATAGTAGGAGAACATGGGAAAACCTCGAGAAACGGGTGAAGAGGAACGAGAAACGAGAGATGCGCGGGGAATCGCACCACTCAGCCGCTTTCACTCGTTTCTCGTTTCTCGTTTCTCGCTCCTTGAATCCGCATCAGGCTCGGTTCCACCGACAGGTCGGTCGCCATGCCATCGACGATGTGCACGTTGCGCTGCGCACGCGCGGCCAGTTCCGGGTCGTGGGTGACCATGATGATGGTCGTGCCCTGAGAGTTGATGTCCTCCAGAAGTTCCAGCACCCCGCGAGCCATCTGCGAGTCCAGGTTGCCGGTGGGTTCGTCGGCCAGCAGCAGGCGCGGGCTGCCGGCCAGTGCCCGGGCGATGGCCACGCGCTGTTGCTGGCCGCCGGAAAGTTCAGCCGGGAAATGCTTGATCCGAGAACCCAGGCCGACCAGGCCCAGCGAATCCTCGATGCGCAGCTTGCGGTCCTTGGCGGACATGCCGCGGTAGCGCAACGGCACATCGACGTTGTCGAACAGGTTGAGGTCGGGGATCAGGTTGAAGCCCTGGAAGATGAAACCGATCTTCTGGTTGCGCAGGCGGCTGCGCGCGTCATCCGACAATCCCTTCACGTTCTCGCCATCCAGGGTGAACTCGCCGCCGCTGAAATCCTCGAGCAGGCCCGCGATGTTGAGGAAGGTGGTCTTGCCCGAACCCGAAGGTCCCGTCACGGCGACGAATTCGCCTTCCTTTACATGCAGGTCAAGCGCGCGCAGCGCGTGCGTTTCGACCATGGCGGTGCGGTAGACCTTGGTGACCTGGCGCATGTCGAGCATTGGAGTTCCTTGGGTCGGGTATTGATGGGAAGTTGGTGGTTGGTGGTTGGTGGTGGAGATTTCTAAGTTCGTAGTTCGTAGTTCGTAGTTGGTGGTTCGTGGTTCGTGGTTGTGAGTTTGCTTCTGGTGTGGATTGCTTCGAATTGCTGTTTTCCATCAACCATCAACTACGAACCACCAACCACCAACCCGCTCTAGTGGATCGTCACGCGCTCGGCATCGCCGAACTGGTCGCTGCCGGAGACCACGATCTTTTCCCCAGGCTGCAGGCCGGAAACAATTTCCACCGCGCCCAGGCTGCTGGCGCCGGTCTGGATCGGGCGGCGCTGCGCGCGGCTGCCATCGACGACATAGGCAAAGCGGCCGCCGTCCTGTTCCAGGAACGCGCCGCGCTCGACCATCAGCACGTTGCGGCGGGTGTCCAGCACGATGCGCGCGGACAGGCGCTGGTTCTGGCGCAGGCCGGGCGGCTGCTTGCCCTGGGCAAAGCGCAGGCGCGCGTTGACTTCGCCGTTGACCACTTCCGGCGACACCGCCGAGACCTGCGCGGGGTATTGCACGTTGTTGCTGGTGATCTGCGCCGGCATACCGATGGCCAGGTCGCGGGCGAAGCTTTCAGGGACCTTGATTTCCACTTCAAACACGCTCAGGTCGACGACGCTCAGGATCGGCGCGTTGGTCGCCACGTTGGTGCCTTGCGGAATCTGCACCTGGCCAATCTGGCCGTCGAACGGCGCGCGAAGGGTCAGCGCATCCACCTGGCGTTGCAACTCCGTGACCACGGCGCGCTGGCGATCGGCGAGCAGGCGCTTGTTGCGCGAATCCAGGCCGGCCCCCTGGCCTTGCAGGCTGGCATCCTTGCGCGCCGCCGCCAGGCCGATCTCGGCCTTCTTCAACTCGTCCTGGGCCTTGGCGTATTCGTTCTGCGAGACCGCGCCGCCTTCGTAGGCGCGCTGGTAGCGCTCCAGGTCGCGTTGCGCGGCGGTCCGTTCGATCTGCGCCTGGTCCGTGGTCTTGCCGGCGGTGGAGCGCGCGATCTGTGCATCTAGGATCGCGCGGCTCGCCTCGGCTTCCATGCTGGCCAGGGTCGAGCCTTCCTGGGCCAGCTTGCTGCGCAGTTCGGGGCTGTCGATGTCGGCCAGCGCCTGGCCCTTCTTGACCACGTCGCCGGCTACGACCTTGAGCGCGACGGTGCCGCCGGCAATGGCGTACAGGGTGGGGCTGTTGGCCGCGATCACGCGGCCGTCGGCGGAGAGGTCGCGGACCAGGTCGCCACGGGTGACTTCGGCGATACGCAGCCGCGACGCGTCGAATGACCTGCCGCCGCCGAGCCAACCCATCACTACCCACGCCACCAGTGCCAGTACCGCGGCACCGGCGATGCCGCCGATCAGCCATTGCCTGGGTAGGCGCCGAGCCGCGGGTCCCGCGGGGGGCGCAATCACCTGGTCCTGGGCGGAGGTGTCGCGGATACGGAAGCGGTCGCGGGTTTCCATGGGGCGGCAGGGTTTCCGAAGGTGGTCTGGGCGTTGGATGCAGGAATCCAACCGGGGGTTGGACACGGGATGCCATGGAAACAAAGCAATCCACGTGCCAACTGCAACTCATTGAAAGAAAACACATTGCAAGGGCCAAAAAGTGTCCGCGCGGACACTTGTGGCGTCCGCACGGACGGTCCGGCACGGTTTCGGCGTTTACACTGGACACCTGATTTCATGGAGCATTCCTACATGTGCGGCATTGTTGGTGCGATCGCGGATCGCGATGTGGTTCCGGTACTGATCGAAGGACTGAAGCGGCTGGAATACCGTGGTTACGATTCGGCCGGCATTGCCGTGGTCGAAGGCAACGAGGTCAACCGCGTACGCCGCACTGGCCGGGTGGCGGAAATGGAGGGCGCAGCGCTGGCCGAAGGCTTCCATGCGCACCTGGGCATCGGCCATACCCGCTGGGCCACCCATGGCGGGGTTACCGAGGCCAATGCGCACCCGCACATCAGCCACGGCGTGGCCCTGGTCCACAACGGCATCATCGAGAACCACGAGGAGCAGCGCGCCCGCCTGCAGGCCTTGGGCTACGCGTTTGAATCGCAGACCGATACCGAGGTCATCGCCCACCTGATCCACCACTACCTGACCGAAGGCGACGACCTGTTGCGGGCCGTGCAGCGTACGGTCAAGGAACTGCATGGCGCCTATGCGCTGGCCGTGGTCAGCCGCAAGGAACCGGAGCGCATGATCTGCGCGCGCATGGGCTGTCCGCTGCTGGTCGGCCTGGGCGAGGGCGAGAACTTCATCGCCTCGGATGTTTCGGCGATCCTGCAGGCCACGCGCCGGGTGATCTTCCTGGAAGAAGGCGACACCGCTGAAGTCAGGCGCGACGGCGTACGCGTGTTCGACGGCGACGATGCCGAAGTACAGCGCGAGGTGCATGTATCCGACGTGTCGCTGGCCTCGCTGGAACTGGGGCCGTACCGCCACTTCATGCAGAAGGAGATCCACGAGCAGCCGCGCGCCATCGCCGACACCATCGAGGCGGTGATCGATGCAGGCTTCTCGGCGGAACTGTTCGGCAAAAACGCGGAGTCCGTGCTGCGCGGTATCGAGGGCGTGCAGATCCTGGCTTGCGGCACCAGCTATTACGCCGGAATGACCGCGCGTTACTGGATGGAGGCGATTTCCGGCCTGCCCTGTTCGGTGGAAATCGCCAGCGAATACCGCTATCGCGCCGCGTATGCCAATCCAAAGCATCTCATCGTCACCATTTCCCAGTCCGGCGAAACCCTGGACACGATGGAAGCGCTGAAATACGCCAAATCGCTGGGCCACCTGCACACACTTTCGATCTGCAACGTGCCCGAGAGCGCGATACCGCGTGCCAGCGAACTGGTCTGCTACACCCGCGCCGGCGCTGAAATTGGCGTGGCCTCGACCAAGGCCTTCACCACCCAACTGGCAGCGCTGTTCCAGCTCTGCGTGGTGCTGGGCAAGCTGCACGGCAAGGTCAGCGAAAGCGAGGAAGCCGACTACCTGGAGCAGCTGCGCTATCTACCGGGCAGCGTGCAGCACGCACTCAACCTGGAGCCGCAGATCGCGCTGTGGGCGGAAAAGTTCGCCAGCAAGGACAATGCCCTGTTTCTCGGCCGCGGCCTGCATTACCCGATCGCCCTGGAAGGTGCGCTCAAGCTCAAGGAAATCACCTATATCCACGCCGAGGCCTACCCAGCCGGCGAACTCAAGCACGGCCCGCTGGCCCTGGTCGATGCGGCCATGCCGGTGGTGGTGATTGCGCCCAACGACAAGCTGCTGGAAAAGGTCAAATCCAACATGCAGGAAGTCCGCGCGCGCGGCGGCGAGCTGTTCGTGTTCACCGACCAGGACAGCAACTTCAGTGAGTCCGAAGGCGTGCATGTGATCCGCACCCCACGCCATGCCGGCGTGCTCAGTCCCATCGTCCACACCATTCCCGTGCAACTGCTTGCTTATCACACCGCCCTGGCGCGTGGCACCGACGTCGACAAGCCGCGCAACCTGGCCAAGTCAGTGACCGTGGAGTGAGCAGCCATCGCCAGTGGATGGCCGCTGCCATCCACAAGATCGACGCCGACTTCAATCGCTCCGCCGATACCCACCTGATACCGCTGGCGATGCCGGGTTATCCCGGCATCGAGGTGTATCTCAAGGATGAATCCAGCCATCCCACCGGCAGCCTCAAGCACCGGCTGGCGCGGTCGCTGTTCCTGTACGCACTGGCCAATGGCTGGCTGCGCGAAGGTGGCGCGGTGATCGAGGCGTCCAGTGGCTCCACCGCGGTTTCCGAGGCGTACTTCGCGCGTCTGCTGGGGTTGCCCTTCATTGCCGTGATGCCGACCTGCACCTCCCCCGACAAGATCGCCGCCATCGAATTCCACGGTGGCCGATGCCACCTGGTCGACGATGCGGCGGCCCTCAATGCCGAATCCTTGCGCCTGGCACGCGAAGTGGGTGGCCACTTCATGGACCAGTTCACCTATGCCGAGCGGGCCACCGACTGGCGCGCCAACAACAACATTGCCGAGTCCATCTTCAAGCAGATGGCCGAAGAACCGCATCCGGTGCCGGCATGGATCGTGTGCAGCCCCGGTACCGGTGGCACCAGCGCCACCCTCGGGCGTTACGTGCGCTACCGGTGCAAGGACAGCCGGGTGCTGTGCGCGGACCCGGAACATTCGGTGTTCTTCGACTACTACCGCAGCGTTATGCACGGGGAGCCGCGGCCCGATCTGACCCTGCCTCGTGGCTCGGGCATCGAAGGCATCGGCCGCCCGCGCGTGGAAGCCAGCTTCATCGCCCAATGCGTGGATGCCATGGTCAAGGTGCCGGACGTGCTGAGCCTGGCGGCGATGCGTTACGTCAGCGCGCAACTGGGGCGGCGCGTCGGCGGCTCCACCGGGACCAATTTCGTCGGCGTATTGATGGCAGCCCAGCGCATGCGCCAGGCCGGCCAGCAAGGTTCCATCGTCAGCATCCTGTGCGACAGCGGCGACCGCTATGGGCACAGCTACTATTCGCCGGAATGGTATGCGCTGCAGGGCATGGATATTGCGGCCGCCGATGCCGAGATCGCCGCTGCGGTGATGGGTGAGGCGTTGCAGGGCATGGCCGCGTGCGGTGATGCTGAAGCCGGGAACGTGCAGGCCTGACGGGTTCGCGGCGGTAACGGCCTTGCCTACCTACGGGTTGCCGCGCTCGCATCGTCCAGCGGCTTGATCGGTTCATCCTTGCCGCGCGCGATAATGCAGCATGCGCAAGATCCTCCACATCGACATGGATGCGTTCTACGCCTCGGTCGAACAGCGCGACGATCCGGCGCTGCGCGGCAAGCCGGTGGTGGTGGCATGGCGCGGCGCGCGGTCGGTGGTATGCGCGGCGTCGTACGAGGCGCGTGTGTTCGGCGTGCGCTCGGCGATGCCGGCCGTGCGCGCGGAAAGGTTGTGTCCGCAGGCGATCTTCGTGCCGCCGGATTTCGTGCGCTACAAGGCGGCATCCAGGGCGATCAGGGAGATCTTCCTGCGTCATACCGACCTGGTCGAACCGCTGTCGCTGGACGAGGCCTACCTGGACGTCACCGCGCCGAAGACCGATTTCCCCAGTGCCACCGCGATAGCCGAAGAGATCCGTCGGCAGATCCGCGAGGAGACCTCATTGACCGCGTCGGCCGGGATCGCGCCGAACAAGTTCCTGGCCAAGATAGCCTCGGACTGGCGCAAGCCCGACGGCCAGTTCGTGATCCGCCCGCAGCAGGTGGACGCATTCCTGGCGCCGTTGCCGGTGGCCAAGATCCCCGGCGTCGGCAAGGTCATGCAGGGCAAGCTTTCCGCATTGGGCATCGAACTGGTCGGCGACCTGCGCGAGTATCCGATGGACGAACTGCAGCGCCATTTCGGCAGCTTCGGCGCCGCGCTCTATCGGCGCGCGCGCGGCATCGACGAACGCCCCGTGCAGCCCGACCAGCCGGTGCAGTCGATCTCGGCCGAGGACACCTTTGAACACGATATCCCCTTGTCCGAGCTTGCACCGACGATCCGGCGCCTGGCGGTCAAGACCTGGGAAGCCTCGCGCAAGACCGAACGCGTGGGCCGCACCGTTGTGTTGAAGCTGAAGACCTCGCAGTTCCGTATCCTGACCCGTAGCTTCACCCCGGAAAGCCCGCCGCATTCGCTGGAAGTGCTCACCGACATCGCGCTTTCGCTGTGCGACCGTGTCGAGCAACCGAGTGGAACGTTGTACCGGTTGGTCGGCGTGGGACTGGGCGGGTTCCGCGAACGCGAGGAGACGGGTTCGCAAGGCACGCTTTTCGACGGCTACGAGCAAGCCGCAACCCCACCACTCATGGAGCATTGATTTGAGCTTTCCCTATTCGCTGGTCGTGTTCGACCTGGATGGCACCCTGGTCGACAGTGCTTCCGATATCGCCGAAGCTGTCAATCGCACGCTGCTGGACTGGTCGTTGCCACGGCAGGAAGAAGCCGTGATCCGCGGCTGGATCGGCGATGGCGCGCGCGCATTGGTAGCCAGCGCATTCGCTCATGCCGGGAAGGCAATCGACGTGGACGTGGTCATGCCCGGTTTCATGGTGCACTACGCCGACTGCCTGTTGCTCTACCCGACCGTCTATCCGGGCGTGGTCGAAACCCTGCAGTCCTTGCGGGAAAACCACATCGCGGTTGCGATCTGCACCAACAAGCCGGAACGCTTCGTGCGTCCTTTGCTGGACGCGCTGCGGTTGGGTCAATACTTCGAATGCATCGTTGGTGGCGACACCCTGCCCGAGCGCAAGCCCAGCGCGGTGCCCTTGCTGCATGTGGTCAAGCACTTCGGCCTGCAACCCTCGCAATGCCTGATGGTGGGGGATTCGGCCACCGACGTGCAGACCGCAACCGCCGCCGGCATGCCGATGGCGCTGGTCACTTACGGTTACCTGCGTGGCTTGGATCCGAATTCATTGCCGGGCATCAACGTGATCGATGACATGCGCGAGTTGCTCGGCCCCGCATGAGTCCAGCCTTTCGTAAAATTCGCCTTGCCTGCGTGTTGCCATCACTCACGCCTGCGTAGCGTCCAGCCTGTCCGGCAACTTGCCGGGTGCAGGAAGGGTTGGGTAAAAAAAGCCGGGCAAGCCCGGCTCTGCAACGTGAAACCCTGTCTTTGCTCAGCGGGCGGGCTGGTAACGCAGGCTCAGCCCGTACTCGCGACCCGGCTGGTTGTACCAGGCGATGGTTTCGTATTGGCGGTCGAACACGTTGGTCGCGCGCGCCTGCACCGTCCAGTCGGGGTGGAAGGCGTATTCCAGGCGCAGGTCCAGCGTGCCGTAGCCCGCGAGTCGTACTGTATTGGCCAGGTTGTCGTAGCGGTGGCTGGCCCCGTTGCCGGTCAGGCCAATGCGGATACCACCGAAGTTGCGGTCCACGTCGATGCGCGCGGTATTGCGTGAGCGGCGGGCGAGAAGGTTGTCTTCGTAACCGGCGGAGCGATTTCGTGGATCGATGTAACTCAGCTGGGTGGAGATGTCGAAGCCGGCCACTTGCACGCCGAAAGTGAATTCGCCGCCGCGGATGCGTGCCTCGTCCACGTTCAGGCCGACCCCCTGGTAGGTCGGTGGCAGGTAGACAAACACGATCAGGTCATCGATGCGGGTGTCAAAAATGTTGAAGGTCCAGTTCCAGTCATCCTTGTACTGGGCCACGCCCAGGTTGAAGCTCGTGGACTGTTCCGGCTTCAGGTCCGGGCTCTCCGAACCGGGGTAGTACAGGTCATTGAAGGTCGGTGCCTTGAAGCCGGTGCCATAGGAGGCGCTGAGGTGCAAGCCATCGCCGAAGGCCATGCCCCAGCCGGCGCTGCCGGTGGCATGGTCGCCGAACTGTTCGTTGTCGTCGTTGCGCACGCTGGCCTGCAACTGGTGCGCGCCAAAGTGGCCCTGGTATTCGACGAACACGCCGGTGTTGTCGCGGCTGTCTACGCTGAAGCCGGTCGTGCTGGTGATGTTGTCCTCTTGCCAGTCACCCCCCGCGGTCAGCAACTGGCCTTCGGCGAGGGTGAAGTCGGCCTGCACCGCGGCGGTATCGCGCTGCGTGTCGAAGGTATTGACGAAGGTGCGGATATCAGGCGTGGCCGCATCGCGGTAGTAGGCGTCGGATTTGTCGTCGGCACGGCCCACCTGCATGGCCAGCTTGATGCGGTCACTGGCGTTCCAGGTCAGCTTGCCACCGGCCACGCGCTGGGTGTTGGCGGCTTCGTTGCCGCCATAGATGCTGCCGTCATATTCGTTGTCGGCATCGGCGTCGAGGAAGTGGCCTTCCAGGGTCAAGGCATCCGTTAAATTCATCCCACCGCGCAGCGACACCGACACGTTGCGATAGCCATCGTCGTCGGGTTCGTCGGTGAAGCAGCCCTGGAACAGGACGCCATCGCCGCGGCACGCGTTGATGCCATCGGTTTCCTGGTAAGCACCTTCGGCGCTGATCCAGCCGCGTTCGCTGCGGTTGCTGAAACCCGCGCTGGCTTCGCGCAGGTTGTTGCTGCCGCCGCCGATACGGAAATGCGGCTCGAAGCCGATGCCCCCCTTGCGGGTGAAAATCTGGATCACGCCGCCGATCGCTTCCGAGCCGTAGAGGCTGGATCGCGGGCCGCGCACTATCTCGATGCGCTCGATCTGGTCGACCGGCAAATCCTGGAACGAGGCCAGGCCGGCGGTCGCCGAGCCAATGCGCACGCCATCGACCAGCACCAGCACGTGGTCGGATTCGGCGCCGCGCAGGAACACCGAGGTGAGCTTGCCGGCGCCGCCCTGGTTGGTCAGGTTGATGCCGGCGCGGCCCTTCAACAACTCCGGCAGCGAGCGCGCCTGGGTGCGTTCTATTTCTTCGCGGTCGATGACCTGCGTGGGCACCAGGCTGTCTTCGATGGCGACATCGGTGCGGGTGCCGGTGACCACGATTTCATCGAGTTGGGTGGCATCGGCGGCGATGTCCGCCATGGCCACCGAAGGGAGCGCCAGGGCGATGGCCAGGGCAAGGGTGTGGAAGGTGGGGATACGTTGCTGCATGACGAGACTTCTCCATCGCGCACGACCCGTACGCGTGTGGTGTGGTGGAGTCGCAAGCAGCGGAAGGGAAACGGAAGGCCGCAGAACGGACCGCCGCCGCAATGCCCGCCGCATCGCAACCAGTGAGCTTGAAGGCCGGTCTCCGGGCTTGCGAGTTGAAGTGCGCACCAATGGGTGGCTGCTTCGGCCGCGGCGCCTTCCCGTGCGACATTCCTGAGGGAATGCCGGCAGATCCCAGGGGATCTGCTGAACACAGTGGCGGATGCGTTGGCGCGACTCGCTTACCGTTGCGGGGGCAGCGCCGGAATCATCGCTTCGACCTGGGGTCTGGCGATTCACCGGCTTCCCGTTTCAACCCTCAGGCAAAAGCCGTCGGGTCACCTGCAAGCGCGGCAAGTCTACGCGATCAAGGGGCGGGCTGGAGAGGATTTCTGAATTGCTGGGCCGCCAGGGCCGTTCGGCCTGGATGAATTGTTTTGCTTCACGAACCGACGCAGCCGACGGGTTCGCTCGAGGGACTTGTGAACGTTACTTGTCCCTTGCAGATCGAGTACGAAAAACTCTTGCTGGTTACTTCGTGCGGAGCCTTCGCATGGTGAAGCTGTTTTCCCGCCGAATCCAGCAGTCGAACGTCCGACGTAGCAGCCGCGTCATCGGCGGATGCTGCCGTCAGCTCGATCACGGTGCCGTCCGCAAGAACTATCCTGGAAGCCTTGCCATTTGCAACGGTCATTTCGAATCGGGTGGGCGTTGCATTGTCGCTTTGTACGCTGCCACTGAAGTGAACCGAGTCATTTGCGGCCGATGCGCAAACAGGCGCGAGGGCAAGTGCGATGAGTGCTGCCAATCCGGTTTTCATTGAATGCCCCTGACTCGCGGATATTGCTTGCAATGTCCAACTACTCAGTCGTCGGCCTGGTCGTCAGGTTCCTGCGCATTTTCATCATCACGCGCAACGGTTTCTTCCGCATCGTAATGCGTGGTCTCCACCGGACCCGCGGCGGGGCGACCGCGCGGAGCTGGCAGCAACGCCACCGCGGCTTCGTATTCTGCAACCAGGATCTGGCGCCGGGCCTCGGGCACTTCCTGCCAGTGGCAGTCGGCGAGTGCGCCTTCCAGCGCATACAGCAGGTTGAGGCTGGGCCGGAAGCCGGCGCGCTTGACCCGCATGAAGGCATCCACGGGACCGGCTGCGGCCACGTCCTCATGGGTGCGCAAACCGACCTGACGCAACCACGCCGAAGACTTGGGGCCGATATTGCGCATCTTGATGGTGGTTGCCTGGGTCATGACAGCGACTCCACGAATATGCGGGCGACAGCCTCCAGGCCGAGCTGATCTTCCTCATCGAAACGGCCCGGGTGGGGGCTGTCTATATCGAACACCCCGATCAGTCCGTCGCCGTGCACCAAGGGCACCACCAACTCCGAGCGCGATGCCGAGTCGCAGGCGATATGCCCGGGGAATGCATCCACGTCGGCCACGCGCTGGGTCTGGCGGGTGCGCGCGGCGGCACCGCACACTCCCTTGTCCAGGGCAATACGCACGCAAGCGGGCAGGCCCTGGAACGGGCCCACTACCAGTTCATTGCCGTCGTAGAAATAAAAGCCCACCCAGTTGAGGCCAGGCAGAGCGTGATAGACCAGTGCCGCAAGGTTGGCGGCGTTGGCGATGCGGTCGGGTTCGCCGTGCACCAGGGCGCGCGCCTGCGCGGCCAGCTGTGCGTATTGTTCCGGCTTGCTGCCGGAAAGAGTGGAAGCCGTGAAAGACATCGCTCGATTCTATCCGTTTGGCGTTGGCGGCGTTCCGGGTGGATTCCGCGGGTTGTCTTGCGCTGGGGTGCAGCATGCTGCACCTTGGCCTGTGCGAAAGCGCGGCATTTACGATATCGGTCCCCATGCAATTCAAACGGAACTTGGCAGTGGATAACGGCCACAATCCCTGAAAATGAATTATTTCTATGTCACCGGCACCGATACCGGCATCGGCAAGACACTGGCGTCCACGGCACTGCTGCACGCCTTGCGTGGTCGCGGGTTGCGCGCGGTGGGCATGAAGCCGGTGGCCAGCGGATGCGCGGATGTGGGCGATGGCCTGCGCAACGACGATGCATTGGCGCTGCTGGCCGCCAGCGATCCCAGGCCGGAGTACGCTGACCTCAATCCTTATGCCCTGCCACAACCGCTGGCTCCGGAGATTGCGTCGCGGGAAGCCGGCATCGCGGTCGGATTGGAGAAGATCGTTGCCGCGTTCCGGCGCCTGCAGGCAATGGCCGATGCGGTGGTGGTGGAAGGAGTGGGCGGCTGGTCCGCGCCGCTGGCGACCACGCTGGACCAGGCGGACCTGGTCCGCGCCTTGCGCCTGCCGGTGATCCTGGTGGTCGGCATGCGCCTGGGTTGCCTGAGCCACGCGCGGTTGAGCGCACGCGCGATCGTCGACGATGGCTGCGAACTGGCGGGATGGATCGCCAACCATGTGGATGCGGACATGCAACGGCAGGACGAAAATTTCGAACTGCTGAGCGCGCGCATCCATGCGCCATGCTGGGGAAGACTGCCTTACGACCCTACGCTGGATGCCCTGGCGCTTTCGCGCCGGTTGCGGTTCGGTGCCTGAGCGCTTTGTGTAGGAGCGACGCAAGTCGCGAAATCATGGAATCTCGATTTTCGGATCATCCAGGCATGTTGGTGCTGCCGACTTCGCGACTTGCGTCGCTCCTACATCCCTCGTTGTTCCTCGCCTCCACGCGGGCAATAAAAAACCCGGCAGCGTGGGGGCTGCCGGGTCGGTTGCACGGAGGGAGGGGAGCCGCGCAATAAACAGTTGCGTGTTGCTTACTTGCCCTTGGCGGCCTTGGTCGCCTTGGCAACGGTCGCCTGCGCGGTTTCGCTGGCGGCTTCGAACTGGCTCTTGGCCAGCTGGCCGATGGCTTCGTTGGTCTGCAGGGTCAGGCCGATCACTTCCTGGCCGGCGGCGGCGACGCGCTCGGCATTTTCCTTGGCGATCTGCATGCCCTTCGGCCACACGGTCTTGTAGGCTTCGACGTCGCGGATTTCGGACAGCTCGCCGAAGAACGCGGTGGTGGCTTCGATGTTCTTCTCGAAGGTCTTCAGCTGCACGCCGAAGATGGTCTCGGCATTTTCCAGGGCCAGACGGTTGGCGCGCGCAGCAGAGGCGGCGAACTGCTGGGTGAAGGTGGTGAACTGCTCGTTGATCTGGGCGGACATGGTGTGTCTCCGGAGTGGTTGGGGGGTCTTACGACCTTGTTGCAGTGCAATATACAGAGTCCTATGTTGCGTTGCAACAACAGACGTATGGAATCCGACGAACGGTCAGGAGCCGTTTAGAATCAAGCGCTTGTATGGGTCTCAACTGTAGGAGCGGGCCCTGCCCGCGATGCTCGTCGATCCGTATCCCGAAGAAAAAAGCATCGCGGGCAGGGCCCGCTCCTGCAAAATGCGTCAGGGCATCGTGCGCAAGACTCGCTTCTACCCTCGGTAGCGGCATCCCGAGGTGCAGGTCTCGTGGATCACGATCTCGCTCAGCGCCGGCAATACCGGCTTGAGCCGCTCCCAGACCCAGGTCGCCAGGCGTTCGCTGGTCGGGTTGTCCAGGCCTTCGATCTCGTTGAGATAGTGGTGGTCCAGCTGGTCGTAGATGGGCTGGAACGCGGTCTTGATGTCGCCGAAATCCATCACCCAACCGGTGTCGGCGCCCGGTTCACCGCCGACGCGCACTTCGATGCGGAACGAATGCCCATGCAGGCGCGCGCACTTGTGCCCGGGCGGCACGTTGGGGAGCCGGTGCGCGGCTTCCAGGGTGAAGATCTTGAAGATATCCATGAGCGACATTGTAGAGGAGGTGCGTGGATCACTGCTTTGGACTTCCTTCAGTAGTGGGAAGGGCCTCAGCCTTGATGCGGATTGCCTGGGAAAATCGTCACCACCGCAGGAGCGCCCCATGGGCGCGAGTTCCTGCTTTCGATTGCATCACGAGGAGCTCGCGCCCACGGGGCGCTCCTACAAAGGAGAAGCCAACAAAAAAAGGGCTGGCCCGAAGGCCACCCCTTTTCGATCAACGCATGGCAGCTACCCGTGCTTACCGTGCAGGGCGCGCGCCACCGCTGTTGCCCTGGCGATACGGATTGGGGCTGCGCGCGCCATCGCGCTGGCCGCCTGCCGCAGCGCCGCCAGCGCCAGTGCGCTGCTTCGGACCGGCATGGGCGTGACGGGGCGCATCCGCATGCGGGCGACGCGCCGTATTCGCACGGCGCGGTGCGTTGTTGCCGCCCGGACGCTCGTTGGGCGGGTTGTCATTGCCCCAGCGGATCGGACGCATCGGCTCGAAACCCGGTACGTCGCGGATTTCCACATCGCGCTTCAACATGCGGGTGATCGCACGCAGCAGCTTGGCTTCGTCCTGCGCGACCAGCGAAATCGCTTCGCCTTGCGAGCCGTTGCGGCCGGTGCGGCCGATGCGGTGCACATAGTCTTCGGCAACCATCGGCAGGTCGAAGTTGATCACCGTCGGCAACTGGTCGATGTCGATGCCGCGCGCGGCGATATCGGTGGCGACCAGCACATTGATGCGGCCGGCCTTGAAGTCCTTCAGTGCACGCAAACGCGCACCCTGGCTCTTGTTGCCGTGGATCGCCGCGACCTTGATCCCGGATTGCTCGAGGAACTTGGCCAGCTTGTCGCAGCCGTGCTTGGTGCGGCCGAAGACCAGCGCCTGCTTGCGCGAATCAACGGCGAGCAGGTGCAGCAGCAGGTCGCGTTTGCGCGGGCCATCGACCGGGTGCACGCGGTGGCTGATGGTGTCGGCCACGGTGTTGCTGGGGGTGACCTGGATCTGCTTGGGATCGTGCATGAAGTCCATCGCCAGCTTCTTGATGCTGTCGACGAAGGTCGCCGAGAACAACAGCGTCTGCCGGTTCTGCTTGGGCAGCTTGGCCAGGATGCGCTGGATCGCCGGCAGGAAGCCCATGTCGAGCATGCGGTCGGCTTCGTCCAGCACCAGGATCTCGATGCCCGAAAGGTCCACGTTGCGGCGGTCCATATGGTCGATCAAGCGACCGGGAGTGGCCACGATCAGGTCCACGCCACGACGCAGCGCGTCCTGCTGCGGGCCCATGCCGGCGCCGCCATAGATGGTGGTGCTGGGGATGCGCAGGTACTTGCTGTAGTCGCGCAGGCTGTCGTGCACCTGCACGGCCAGCTCGCGGGTGGGGGTCAGGATCAGCGCGCGCGGCTTGCGCTGGCCGTTCACTGCCTGCGGCGAGGTGCCCAGGTGCTGCAACAGCGGCAGGCCGAACGCGGCGGTCTTGCCGGTGCCGGTCTGCGCGCCGGCCATCAGGTCGTGGCCGGCCAGGGCCAGCGGAATCGCCTGGGTCTGGATGGGGGTGGGGGTCTCGTAACCCTGTTCTTTAAGGGCACGCAGCAGGAAGGGCGAAAGCCCGAGGTTTTCAAAAGACATTCGGTGAAGCTCCAGTATTTCGATCGAAACGGCTGCAATCGCCCACGCAGAGCGCGGACGGCCAAAGGCCAGTGAGGATCGAGGTATTGCCCGAAGCGTTCCCGATGAACCGCGCTGCGAGAAATGAATGCGGCCGACGCCAAAGCGGCGGGGCCGTATCTACAAGGCGAATGGCGTCGGAGTGGGGGCGGGCGCATCGGTCCGCTTGAGGGACCTGAGGCGCCGGCGATCCCGAAGGGAAACGGACGGCCGCTTGTAAACGGGGCGGACTGTAACCGATTGCGGTTGCAAAAGCCCGTGTCGTCCGTTCAGGGAAGGCGGGACCGTCCTAACAGCATCGCGCACAGACGGCCGTTCCGATGCCGGTGTTGTCGTAGGAGCGCCCCATGGGCGCGAGCTTTCCCCCCGGATAAGCAACGTGAACTAAAGGCTCGCACGCATGGGGCGCTCCTACATGAATGGATCAAGGCGCTGCGCATGCGTTTCCGGAATCCGGCAGCAAATTGCCTTCGCTCAAACGGTAACGGGCGTGGACCACGCCGTCCGGCATCTGGTCATGGCTGATCATCAGCACGCTGCGGGAGCCGCTGGCAGCGGCAAGGTCCAGCAGCAATGCGTTGGCCGTGTCGACATCCAGTCCTTCTGTGGGCTCATCCAGCAACAGTAGCGGCGCCTGTCGAAGCAAGGCCCGGGCCAGGGCAATCCGACGCGACTGGCCCATCGACAGGGTCGCGCCGCTCTCGCCGATCCATGCGTCCAGACCATCCGGCAGCGCGCGGATTACAGGCTCCATCTTCACTTGCGACAGCGCTTGCCACAGTTGCGCATCGGCGGCATCGGGCGCGCCCATGCGCAGGTTGTCGCGCACGCTGCCGGCGAATACCGGCGCGTCCTGCGGCAACCACGCGATCTGGTCGTGCCAGTCGGCTTGCCGGAACTCGCGGATGTCGATGCCCCCATAAAGCACCATGCCGGCCTGCGGATCGCACAGGCGCAAGGCCAGCGCCAGCAACGAGCTCTTGCCTGCGCCGCTGTCGCCCTGCAGGACGATGCGTTGACCGGGTGCGATGCGCAGATTTACCTTTTGCAGCACGTCGCGCGTTTCCCCGGGCCAACGGAAATCAACCGCCCGGAATTCCAGTTCCGAAAATACGGGAACCGCTCGTGGAATGGCGGGTTCCCGGGCCAGCGGCGCCTGCGTAGTAATCTGCTGCAGGCGGCGCTGCGAGGCCAGCGCGGCTTGCAGCGATTGCCACGCCAGGCCCACGCCCGCGGCGGCTTCATGGACTGCCACGGTCATGAAAAAAATACCACCCGCTGCCGCCGGCGAGAGGCGGCCTTCGCGCGCGGCGTCCAGCAACAACCACAACATGGCCGGCAAGGAAAACCCCACGACGGTCGCATGCACGGCGGCGGCCAGCGCAAGGCGGGTCTTGCGCTCGCGCTCGCAACGCGCGACTTCGCCACTCGCGGCATCGACATGCGCGATCCAGCCGGTGGTGGCATCCAATGCAGCGAGGTCCGTCGCGCCCTCCAGCCCTTCCAGCACCGCAGTGCGCAAGTCTGCACGCGCCTGTGCCCTGCGTCGCTCGATCCGGTCCGCGTTGTGGGTCAGGGCAAACGGAATAGCCAGCGACAACAACAGCAGGACCGCGGCCAGCAATGCGCCCGCAGCCGGCAAGGCCATTGCCGCCACCGCGACCGCAACCAGTCCGAGGCCGGCGAATGCCAGCAGCGGCCCGATCGCGCGCACCAGCAGGCCGTCGACGTTTTCTATATCCGCCAGCAGCCGCGCCAGCAGCTCGCCCACGCGATGTCTTCCCAATCCCAATGGCGCCAGCGGCAAGGCGTGGCGGAAGAAATCCACGCGCAAGTCGCGGGCCAGGCGCAGGGTCACGTCATGGCCGACGAGCTTCTCCGCATATCGCGACAGGATGCGGACGAAGGTCAGGCCGCGAATCCCGGCGGAGGGCGCGAAGAAATTGAAACCCAATGCGCCGACGCCCGCCAGCGCGGCCGCAGTCAGGAAATGCCCGGCCACGCCAAGCAATGCGGTGCCCGCGAGCAAGGTCAGCACTAGAAGCCCGATCGCCAATGCAATGGAGCGGCCATGCGCGCGGAATATGTTCAGGTCGTGTCTCCCGCATCCGCGAGCACGCCTTGGGGCAGCCACAGCACTTTCCCTGCCATGCGCATGCCCGCGCGGCTGTGGGTCGCCAGCACCAGCGTGCGTCCGCGCGCGAATCCGGTGAGTGCAGCCAACAGCAAGGCTTCGGTTTCCGGATCGAGGAACGCGGTGGGTTCATCCAGCAGCAACAACTGGGGATCGCGCAGGAACACGCGCGCCAGGGCGATGCGCCGCGCTTCGCCGCCCGACAGGCCGAAACCACGTTCGCCGATCACGGTTTCCAGCCCTTGTGGCAGGCGTTGCGCGAAACGCATCACCTGCGCGGCTTCGGCGGCAACGCGGAGTTGTTGGTCGGTGGCCTGTGGAGCGGCCATGCGCAGGTTGTCGGCGATGCTGCCGTGGAACAGGTACGGGCGCTGCGACGCGTAGCCGATGCGGGTATCTTCGGCAACGAGCAATTCCCCCGATGCAGCGGGAAGCCACCCGGCCAACGCGTCGAGCAACGTGCTCTTGCCACAACCGCTGGGGCCGGCGAGGGCGAGGTGTGCGCCAGCAGGCAGATCGAAAGAGAGATTCCTCAACACATCGCGATGGGCGCCGAGTGGTCGCAGGCAGAGTTCACTTGCGCGAATCGAATTTGAACCTGCAGGAGCGGGACTTGCCGGCGACGCTTTTGTTTCATCTACATGAAAGGCATCGCGGGCAGGGCCCGCTCCTGCAAACGCGCCGTCAATTTCGTCGAGTGCGGCAAGCGCGTTGGCGCGGTCGTGGTAGTGCGTGGCCAGGCGGCGCAAGGGTGCGTAGTATTCCGGCGCCAGCAGCAGGCAGAACACGCCCATGCCCAACGTGAGCGGCGAACCGCGCAGGTCCAGCATGCCCAGGTAAGTGAGGCCCAGGTACACCGCCACCATCGCCACGCTCAAGGATGCGAAGAATTCCAGTGCCGCCGACGACAGGAAGGCGATCCGCAGCACCTTGAGGCTACGCACGCGCACGCCCTCGGCCGCCGTGCCGATGTTCACCAGTTCGGCGTCGCCGCGACCGTACAGGCGGATCACGCCCAGGCCGCGCAGGCGATCGGCGAAATACCCGCCCATCCGTGCCAGTGCCTGCAGTTGCTGCCGGCTGGCCGCTTCGGCGCCCCAGCCGACCAGCATCATGAACATCGGCACCAGCGGCAGGGTCAGCAGCAGGATCATGCCGACCACGCGATCGACGCAGAACGCTGCGACGAGCAAGGCCAATGGCACCGCGGCTACTTCCACGCGTGCCAGCAGGTAGCCGCCGAAATAACCTTCCATCGCCTCGGCATGCGTGCCCATCAATTCGGCCAGCTCGCCGCTACGCTGCTGGCGTAACCACAAGGGACCGCACCCCAGCAGTTGGCGAATCAGTCGTGCGCGCAGCTCCACCCGGATTGTTTCCACCGCAGTGTCGGCCAGATGGCGGGAGAGCCAGGTCAGCGCCGCGCGCAGCAACCCGCATACCAGCAGCAAAGCCAGCGCGGTGAAAGTGGAGCGCGAAGGCGCGTGCATCACCAGGACCTGCTGGATGGCCCAGGCGATGGCGGCGGCCTGCCCGATCAGCAGCCAGCCCGACAGCGCGACGCAGGCACCGGCTACGCGCAGTCGACTGCGTGCGGCGTGGCCCAACTCATCCAGGCGCCGGACCTGTCCGCGTCGCGCTTTGGATGCCTGCGCAGTGGCTGTAGTCACGGTGGCAGTACGTGCGGCAGGCAACGGAAAGATGCGGCGAGCAATGAAGACCCTGAAGTTGGCAGAAGATGAAAACTGCGGGCGCCTCCATTGTATCCATGCGCCGCGATAGATTCGCTCAATGCCATGAGTGGCTGAAGCTGTCGGCGGCTCCGTGCATTACGCGACAGACAGGCGCAAAATACCCGGTATCCCCCCAAAGTCACCGACACCATGCCAGACATGACCGTCGTCGAACTGTCGCGCTTGCAGTTCGCCCTGACCGCGATGTACCACTTCCTGTTCGTGCCGCTGACCCTGGGTCTGTCGGTCATGATCGCGATCATGGAGAGCGTCTACGTCATGACCGGGCGCGACATCTGGCGGCGCATGACCATGTTCTGGGGCACGCTGTTCGGGATCAATTTCGCCATGGGCGTGGCCACCGGCATCGTCATGGAATTCCAGTTCGGCATGAACT
>JBDTPP010000021.1:0-31860 GCA_039932615.1 Pseudoxanthomonas sp. | reverse complement strand
GACATCTTCTGCAGGCGGTCGAAATTGTGGCCGCATTCGGCGCACTGGAAGGCATAGATAGGCATGGACGTTGGGGCAGTTCGTGCGGGTCGTGTTCTGAAATTGGGCCGGAATGGCCGGGAAGCAAGTCCGGCAGTCTAGTCGTAAAGCGCCGACCACTCCGTTTCAGCCTTGGCCAGCTGTTCGCGCAGTTGTTGTTGCTGGCGCCCTATCTCGGCAACACGCGCGCTTCCACCGGCATAGACGGCCGGATCGGCCATCTCGGTTTCCAGCGCGGCCAGCTTGCCCTCCAGCTCGGCTACGCGCGCTTCGGCCTGGGCCAGCTTGTGCGGATTGATCTTTTTGGCCGGGATTGCCGGCTTGGCGACCGCAACGGGCAATGGAGTCTCCGGAATCTTCGGCGCCCGGTTGCCTTGCGCGGTAGCGCGACTGCGCAGCCACGCGGCGTATTCGTCCAGGTCACCGGCGAACGGTTCGACCACGCCATCGGCCACGCGCCAGTAGGTTTCGCAGACCAGGCCAATCAGGTGCCGGTCATGCGAAACCATGACGATGGCGCCCTCGAACAGGCTCAGCGCCTCGGCCAGGGCCTCGCGCATTTCCAGGTCAAGATGGTTGGTGGGTTCGTCGAGCAGCAGCACGTTCGGCTGGCGCCAGGCAATCAACGCCAGGGCAAGGCGCGCGCGTTCGCCACCAGAGAAGCCATCGACGCTTTCAAAGGCGCGGTCGCCGGGGAAATTCCACTTGCCGAGGAAATCACGGAACGCCTGCATCGGCGAATCCGGCGACAGGTCGCGCAGGTGGTCGATGGGCGATTGCGCGGGCTTAAGCGATTCCACCGTGTGCTGGGCGAAGTAGCCGATGCGCAAATCCGGATGCGCGCTGCGTTCGCCATGGATCGGCTCCAGGTCACCGACCAGGGTCTTGACCAGGGTGGACTTGCCGGCGCCGTTGACGCCCAACAGGCCGATGCGGTCGCCCGCTTCCAGGCCAAAGGAAATGTCCTTGAGGATGATCGTGTCGCCATAACCGGCATCGACATGATTGAGGCGGATCAGCGAGAACGGCAGGCGCGTCGGCTGGGCGAACTCGATGGTCAGTTCACGCTCGGCACGCACCGCTTCGGTGCCGGCCATCTTGGCCAGCCGCTTGACCCGCGACTGCGCCTGCTTGGCCTTGGCCGCGCTGGCGCTGAAACGGTCGATGAAGCTCTGCAGGTGGGCGCGTTCGGCCTGGGATTTTTCGTGGGTGATCTGCTGCAGGCGCAGTTGCTCGGAACGCTGGCGCTCGAACGCGGTGTAGTCGCCGGTGTAGAGCTTGGCCTTGCCGCTGTGCAGATGCAGGGTATGAGTGGTGACGTTGTCGAGGAATTCGCGGTCGTGCGAGATCAGCAGCAGCGTGCCGGGATATTTCAGCAGCCATTGCTCCAGCCACAGCACCGCATCCAGGTCCAGATGGTTGGTCGGTTCGTCCAGCAGCAGCAGGTCGCTGGGCGTCATCAACGCGCGTGCCAGGTTCAGGCGCACACGCCAGCCGCCGGAGAACGAGGACACCGCGCGCTGGTGGGTGTCCGCCGGGAAACCCAGGCCGTGCAGCAGCTTGCCGGCACGCGCGGAGGCGTCGTACCCGTTGACCTCTTCCAGGCGGTGGTGGGCCATGGCCACGGCTTCCCAATCCTCGGCCGCCAGGGCCTTGGATTCGGCGCGCAAGGCAGCGGCGACGTCGATATCGCCGGAGAGCACGAACTCTATGGCCGGGTCCGGCAGCGACGGGGTTTCCTGGGCCACGCTGGCAATGCGGACGCGGCCGGGCAACTCGATGTCGCCCTTGTCGGCTTCGATTTCGTTGCGGATCGCGGCAAACAGACTGGACTTGCCGGTGCCATTGCGGCCAACCACACCTACCCGGTAACCCGCGTGCATGGTCAGGTCGACGTCGGACAGGAGCAGGCGTTCGCCCCTGCGCAGGGCGAAATTACGTAAGGAAATCACGGGATGAGCCAAGGTTATTAATGGAATCGCGTCGCATAGTTTAACGATTACTACCCTCCGCATTTTTGTTAAAAAATCATTGACACGTCTGTCATAACCCTGTAATCGATAGATTGCTGCGCCGCAATAGCAAGGGCGGGGCCGAAGGATCGACCCGCATGCAGCGGTTTTCCTGCACACCCGATCCCCCCCATTTTCTGGAGTAGTCATGAACCGCAAGCCGTCCCCGCTCGCCACCGCCATTTTGCTCGCACTGGCCGCCTCGCCCGTCCTGGCCCAGGAAACCCCCAAGCAAGCCAAGACCCTGGACACGCTGATCGTCACCGGCACCCGCGTCACCGACCGCACCGTTGCCGAATCGCAGGCACCCATCGACATCATTACTTCGGAAGCCCTGCAGGCCACCGGCACCACCGAACTGGCCACCGCGCTTTCCAGAGCGGTCCCTTCGCTCAACTTCCCGCGGCCTGCGATCAGTGACGGTTCCGATGCGGTGCGCCCTGCGCAACTTCGCGGACTGTCGCCTGACCAGGTATTGGTGTTGGTCAATGGCAAGCGCTATCACAGCACCGCCCTGATCAACCTCAATGGCACCCAGGGCCGTGGCTCTTCGCCTGCCGACTTGAACTCGATCCCGGTATCGGCCATCGACCGCGTGGAAGTGCTGCGCGACGGCGCCTCGGCGCAATACGGCTCCGACGCCATCGCGGGCGTGATCAATATCGTACTGAAAGGCAGCGGCGCAGGCGGCAGTATCGATGCCACCTACGGCAAATACAGCGCCGGCGACGGCGAGCAGTGGAACCTGGGCGCCGACGCCGGCATCAAGCTGGGCGACAACGGCGCCCTCCACTTTGCGATCCAGGGCGGGCACCAGGACCAGACCGATCGCGCGCGTCCCTACTTGCTTTCCCCCGGGGTCACCGTACCGCCGGTCACCGCGCCCCCCCTGGGCACGGTCGTGCAGCGACAAGGTGATCCCGAGGTCGATTCCGCCGCCTTTTCCTACAATGGCGAATACAGCCCCACCGATTACCTCACCTTCTACTCCTATGGCATGGCCAGCCGGCGCGAAGCGCTGTCCAACGGCTTTTTCCGTAGCGCCGCCGACGCCCGCAACATCCCGTCGGTGTATCCGGACGGATTCCTGCCGGGAATATTCAATGTCAGCAAGGACGTGGCCTGGGTGGGCGGCTTCAAGGCGTCCACCGAGGGTGGCACCAATATCGACATCAGCTACAACTACGGCCAGAACCACCTGACCTTCGATGTGCGCAACAGCCTCAACCGCAGCCTCGGCACCACGGTCACCCCCGTGCAGACCGAGTTCTACGCCGGTGCGCTGGAAGTCACACAGAACGTGCTGAACCTGGATTTCAACAAGCAGCTGGACTGGGGCCTGGCCTACCCGGTTACGTTGTCCTGGGGCGCGGAATGGCGCGGTGAGAAGTTCAATGAATCGCCCGGTGAAGTAGCCTCGTATATCAATGGCGGCGTAGTGGCCCCGGGCGCTTCGGCGCCCGTGCCCGGCTCGCAGGTATTCGCAGGCTTCAAGCCCAGCAATGCGGGCAAGTTCGATCGCAACAGCTACTCGTTCTATGCGGGACTGGAAGCCAACTTCACCGAGAAGCTCTCCGCGGGTCTTGCCGCCCGCTTCGAGGATTACAGTGATTTCGGCACCACCACTTCCGGCAAGCTGTCGGCACGTTATGCATTCACCGACAAGGTAGCCCTGCGTGGGGCGGTCTCCACTGGCTTCCGTGCACCGTCCCTGCAGCAACAATATTTCCAGTCCACCGCCACCAATTTCATCGGTGGCACGCCATTCGATATCTTCACCTTCCGGGTCAACGACCCTGCCGCGATCGCCCTGGGGGCCGAACCGCTCAAGGCCGAGGAATCCACCAACTACAGTGTGGGCCTGGTGCTGCAGCCGGTGGAAGACCTGTACGTCACCATCGACGCCTACCGCATTGAAATCAACGACCGCGTCGTGCTGTCGGAAAACCTGACCTCGGCCGCTGTGCGTACGTTCCTGAATTCACCGGCGGTGGGGCTGACCGGTGTCGGCGGCGGTCGCTACTTCACCAACGCCATCGACACCACCACCGACGGCATCGATGTGGTGGCAACGTATGACTGGAAACTCGACAACAGCAACGTGGGCCTGACCCTGGGATACAACTACAACAAGACCAAGGTCGACCGCATAGCTGCGAACCCTGCAAGCCTGACCGCGATCGATCCGACCGCGTTGCGCTTCGGCCGCGTGGAGCTGAATCGCTTCGCCGATGGTTCGCCGCGCGACAAGGTGCTGCTCGGCGGCACCTGGAACGTCAGCAATTGGGCGCTCAACGCGTTCGCTACCCGCTACGGCAAGTTCAGCGTGCTGTTTGGCAACGACCCTGCCGTAACCAACCGCGACGAGTATTACGACGCGCAATGGGTGCTGGACCTCTCGGCCACCTACAAGGTGGACAAATGGAACTTCACCCTGGGCGCAGACAACGTACTCGATTCGTATCCGGACGAAGTGCTGTTCGCCAACTCGACCAATGGCCAGATCGTCTACAGCGCCAGTGCGCCCAACGGCTTCAACGGTGCCTACATGTACGCCAAGATCGGCTACAAATGGTGATCCGCTAAATCGCGCATGCCCCACGGGCACCACCGAGCCCCGGCATCGCCGGGGTTTTTTTATGCGGGTAACTGCAGTGGGAATCCGGCTGCGCAGTCAACCGGGGCAGTCATTCTTTGTTTGCCGCGGGCGGACGCATCGGCGAAACTGCGTTTCAGAAAATACAAGTCAGAAATCGAATGCCCCATGACACCGACCTGATCGACCTGGTAGCCGTTGGCCTGGCCCTTGCCTTCGTCCTGGGTGCCCTGGCCAACAAGCTGCGCCTGTCGCCTCTGGTCGGTTACCTGGTCGCGGGCATCTGCGTCGGCCCGTTCAGTCCCGGCTTCGTCGCCGACCAGGAACTGGCCATGCAGCTGGCCGAAATCGGAGTGATGCTGCTGATGTTCGGGGTCGGCCTGCATTTCTCGCTGAAGGACCTGATGGAGGTCAAGGCGATTGCCATTCCTGGCGCCATCGCCCAGATCATGGTGGCAACGGTGCTCGGCTGGGTCCTGGCCTGGGCGATGGACTGGCCCACCGTGCAGGGCATCGTGTTCGGCTTCTCGCTGGCCACCGCCAGTACCGTGGTCCTGTTGCGGGCCATGGAAGACCGCCGCCTGCTGGAGACCAACCGCGGCAAGATCGCGGTGGGCTGGCTGATCGTCGAGGACCTGGCCTGCGTACTGGCCCTGGTGATGATGCCGGTACTGGCTGACGTGTTCAGCGAACAGGCTGGCGGCGGCACCCAGACCGTTATCAGTGTCGCGATCAGCATCGGCTGGACCCTGCTCAAACTCGGCGCGTTCGTGGCCGTGATGCTGCTGGTCGGACGGCGCGCGATTCCGTGGATCCTGCAACGCACCGCCGGCACCGGCTCGCGCGAACTGTTCACCCTTGCGGTGCTGGCCATTGCCCTGGGCGTGGCCTTCGGATCGGCCAAGCTGTTCGGCGTGTCGTTCGCGCTGGGTGCGTTCTTCGCCGGCATGCTGCTCAACGAGTCGGAACTGAGCCACAAGGCCGCCAGCGACTCCTTGCCGCTGCGCGATGCATTCGCAGTGCTGTTCTTCGTTTCGGTCGGCATGCTGTTCGACCCGACCATCCTGTTCGAGCATCCCTGGCAGGTGCTGGCGACCACCGTCATCGTCCTGTTCGGCAAGTCGCTGGCCGCGTTCGCGATAGTGCGCGCGTTCGGCCACTCGAACATCAATGCGCTGACCATTTCCGCCAGCCTGGCCCAGATCGGCGAATTCGCCTTCATCATCGCCGGCCTCGGCGTGTCACTGAAGATCCTGTCGCCGACCGGACAGGACCTGGTGCTGGCCGCGGCGTTGCTCTCGATCATGCTCAACCCGCTGATCTTCATGCTGCTCGATCGCTGGGAAGCCAAGCAGAAGCGCCTGGAGCCCGTCGCGATCGTGCCGGAAATGCCGCCGGGCCCTTCGCTGGACGTGGCCGACCATGCCATCGTCATCGGTTATGGAAGGGTGGGCAGCGCCCTGGCCCAGGTGCTGCATGAGCGCGGCGTACCGGTGGTGGTCATCGACGACAACGAACAGCACGTGGCCCGCGCGCATGCGGCCGGCATCCCCGCGATCCGCGGCAGCGCGGCCGCAGACAAGGTGCTTGCCGAGGCGCATCCGGAAAAGGCAAGCATCGCCATCCTCGCCATTCCGCAACCGCTGGAGGCCGGTGAGACGCTGGCTAAACTGCGTGCGATCAATCCGTCGCTGACCCTGCTGGCACGCGCGCACAGCGACGCCGAAGTGAAGCACCTGCTGGAAAACGGCGCCGATGGCGCGGTGATGGCCGAACGCGAGCTGGCTTATTCACTCGCGGAGATGGTGATGTCCACCCCACCCTACCGCGCGTTGCGCACCATTGCCCGCAACAGCTGAGACCCATGGAAAAAGCCCGGCGATGCCGGGCTTCCATTTCATGTCGGGGCCGGGACCCAGCCAGAACTCAGCGCGCGCTGATGGTGAACTTGCTGAAGGCCACGCCCAGGTCCCAGCCTTCGCCCTTGCCCGAAAGCGCCAGCGAGACCTTGCCGTTGGTCATGGCCTGGCCGATCGCGGATTTGCCTGCGGCGGCGGTAGCCTCCCCCGATGCGTAGCTGCCGAGCACGTCGCGGATGTTCTGCACGTTGGCGAACTCGCCAAAACCATTGGTGATCTTGGACTTGCCGACGGTGAGTCCACCACCCTTGGCCGAGATCTTGACCGCCAGGCTCTGGCCGTTGTTGCAGGTCACCGTGCCGGTACCGGAGGTGGTCTTGTAGAAGATGGACCAGCTGGACGAACTGAATGTCATCTTGCAGGTCATGCCCTGCGCCGAGGCAGGTGCCGCCGCAAGCGCCATGCCGAGCAAAAGGGCGCCACCGAGTAGGGTTTTGTGCATGTTTTTTTCTCCAGGGATGGATGGTCGGAAAGGCGATGGCCCGGAGCAGCGCGGCCATCACCTTGAGAATGCGCTGCCGGATCGCGGCGCGGAGCCGATGCGATCCTGAACCATCCCGATTAACCGTGCGTGAAAACAAGCCCGCCTTGCGCAACGCCGACCCGGATGAGCTCGCCGTTCGCGAACTCGCCACCCAGGATTTTCTGCGCCAGCGGATTCTCCAGTTGCTGCTGGATCGCACGCTTGAGCGGTCGTGCACCGTAGACCGGGTCGAAACCGGCATTGGCGAGCAACTGCAACGCGCCCTCCTCCAGTTCAAGGCGCAGGCCGCGTTCGGCCAGGCGCTTCTCCAGGCCGTGCAGCTGGATCCTGGCGATCTGGCGGATCTGGGTCTTGTCCAGCGGATGGAACACCACGATGTCGTCGAGCCGGTTGATGAATTCGGGGCGGAAGTGTGCCTGCACCACCGCCATCACCGCGGCCTTCATCTGCGTATAGGCCTCGGCGGAATCGGCGTCGGACCCGCTGTTATCCGACATGTCCTGGATCTGGTGCGAGCCCAGGTTGGAAGTCATCACGATGACCGTGTTGCGGAAGTCCACGGTGCGACCCTGGCCGTCGGTCAGGCGACCGTCGTCCAGCACCTGCAGCAGGATGTTGAACACGTCCGGATGCGCTTTCTCCACTTCGTCCAGCAGGATCACCGAATACGGGCGTCGGCGCACCGCCTCGGTCAGGTAGCCGCCTTCCTCGTAACCGACATAGCCCGGCGGCGCGCCGACCAGGCGTGAAACCGAGTGCTTCTCCATGAATTCGCTCATGTCGATGCGGATCATCGCGTCGTCGCTGTCGAACAGGAACCCGGCCAATGCCTTGCACAGTTCGGTCTTGCCCACGCCGGTGGGGCCGAGGAACAGGAACGAACCGGACGGACGGTTCGGGTCCGACAGGCCGGCGCGTGCGCGCCGCACCGAATCGGACACGGCCTTGATCGCTTCGTCCTGTCCAACCACGCGGTCGTGCAGCGCATCTTCCATGTGCAGCAGTTTCTCGCGCTCGCCTTCCAGCATCTTGCTTACCGGGATGCCGGTCCAGCGCGACACCACTTCAGCGATTTCTTCGGCCGTCACCCGATCCTGGACCAGGATGAAGTCCTTGCGATCCACTTCCTGGGTGGTCTGCAGCTGCTTCTCCAGTTCCGGCAACAGCCCGTACTGGATCTCGCTCATGCGCGCGTAGTCCTGGTGGCGTTGCGCCGACTCCAGTTCCAGGCGCGCCTGCTCGATCTGTTCCTTGATCCGGGTCGAACCCTGCAAGGCGGCCTTTTCCGATTTCCAGATCTCGTTGAGGTCCGAGAACTCGCGCTCCAGCACTTCGATATCCGCCTCCAGGTCGGCCAGGCGCTTCTGCGACTCGGCGTCCTTTTCCTTCTTCAGCATTTCGCGCTGGATCTTGAGCTGGATCAGGCGGCGTTCCTTGCGGTCCAGTTCCTCGGGCTTGGAATCGATCTCCATGCGGATCCGCGACGCGGCCTCGTCCATCAGGTCAATGGCCTTGTCCGGCAGCTGGCGGTCGGCGATGTAGCGATGCGACAGCGTGGCTGCGGCGACGATGGCCGGGTCGGTGATCTCCACGCCGTGGTGCACGGCGTAGCGTTCCTTCAGCCCGCGCAGGATGGCGATGGTGTCCTCAACGGTAGGTTCGCCGACGAAGACCTTCTGGAATCGACGCTCCAGCGCCGCATCCTTCTCCACGTACTTGCGGTATTCGTCCAGGGTGGTGGCGCCGATGCAATGCAACTCGCCGCGCGCAAGGGCGGGCTTGAGCATGTTGCCCGCATCCATCGAGCCTTCGGCCTTGCCCGCGCCGACCATGGTGTGCAGTTCGTCGATGAACAGGATGACCTTGCCATCGGTCTTGGACAGGTCGTTGAGCACGGCCTTCAGCCGCTCTTCGAATTCGCCGCGGAACTTGGCCCCGGCAATCAACGCGCCCATGTCCAGCGACAGCACGCGCCGGTTCTTCAATCCTTCCGGCACTTCGCCGTTGATGATGCGTTGGGCAAGTCCTTCGACGATCGCGGTCTTGCCCACGCCGGGTTCGCCGATCAGGACCGGATTGTTCTTGGTCCGGCGCTGCAGGACCTGGATGGTGCGGCGGATCTCCTCGTCGCGCCCGATCACCGGATCAAGCTTGCCTTTCTCGGCGCGCTCGGTCAGGTCGATGGTGTATTTCTCGAGGGCCTGGCGTTGTTCTTCGGCGTTCTCCGACTGCACGCTTTCACCACCACGGATTTTTTCGATTGCCGCCTCCAGCCGGGCCTTGTCGGCGCCGGCGGCGCGCAAGGCCATGCCCAGCGGGCCCTTGTCCTCGACCGCCGCAAGCACGAACCACTCGCTGGCAATGAATGCATCGCCACGTTGCTGGGCCAGTTTGTCGGTGAGATTGAGCAGGCGATTAAGGTCATTTGCAATCGAAAGGTTGCCTTCCTGTCCGCTGACCTTGGGCAGCTTGTCCAAAGCTTCGCCCAAACGCTCGCGCAGTACAGGCACATTGACCCCAGCCTGGGTCAGCAACGGACGCGTGCTGCCATCGCCCTGGTCGAGCAAGGCGGTGAGCACATGCACCGGTTCGATCATGTTGTGGTCGCGACCCACGGCCAGCGATTGGGCATCGGCCAGCGCCTGCTGGAAACGCGAAGTAAGCTTGTCCATCCGCATCGGGATTTACCTCTGGAAGGGGAGTGGCCGGCGTGCCGGCATGCTATCCAGATGCGGTTGAAGACCCGGTGATTCAAGCCCTGTAGGAGCGGGCCTTGCCCGCGATGCCCTTCGTGGGGATCGTGGATGCAGGCCGAAAGGCATCGCGCCCAAGGGACGCTCCTACGAAGTCGACCGCTCTTCTTTCTTCTGCAACGACAACAACCCCAGCAGCATCCCCAACGCCGCATAGGCACCGGCGAACTGCCACATGATCACCTTCGGCAGGCCGACCAGGTCCCACGGGAAGTAGATGCCACCACGCGGATCGACTGAATGGATGAAACCGAACAGGGTCAGCGCCGTGCCAATCAACAACGCCAGCACCGCATGTCGCAGGCGACCGTCGATCATTGCCACCAGCGCCGTGGTCCAGATCATTGCGGTGATGATGAAGCCGTTGCCCAAGGTCACGATGGTGGCCAGGTCGGGCAGTCCGTGGCCGTCGGTGCTGTTGTAGAGCTCGGCGAACTTTTCCGGCGGTATCCACGCCGGATTGCCGAGTTTGATGTTGAACAGGTAGGCAATGGCAGGCAGGAAGCCCAGCGCCACCGCCAGCGCATGCTTGCGCGGAGTTTCGGTGAAGGCCTGCACGGTGATGTCCAGGCCGACAAACACGATGATCGGCGCCAGCACCGCCAGTGGCAGCCACTGCACCAGTCCGGATACATAGCCAAGAATGCCGCCGAGACCAATGAACAAGCCGGTCAACAACGTATAGCCGCTGCGAGCGCCCATGTGCTTGTAGGCGGGCTGGCCGATGTACGGCGTGGTCTGGGCGACACCGCCGCAGAAGCCGGCGACCAGGGTGGCCACCGCTTCGACCAGCAAAACATCGCGGGTGCGGTAATCGTCGCCCGCGGCGCGAGCGCTTTCGCTGACGTTGATCCCGCCGACCACCATCAGCAGGCCAAACGGCAGCAGCAATGGCAGGTACGGCACGGTGTACGCCAGGCCTTCGACGAAACCCAGCGTCGGCAGCGGCAAGGTGAAACGCAGCGGCACCGCTTCCGGCAAGGCGAATCCGGGCGTTCCCAGTCCGGCCAGTCCCAGCCCGTAATACAGCGCCGTGCCGACGATGAAGGCCAGCAGCACGCCAGGAATCTTCACCGGCAACCTGCCCTTGGCGACCAGCACGTACAGCAGCAAACCGAAGGTGACGAAGCCGACCACCGGCGAACGCAGGGTTTCTATCAGCGGCAGGAAGCCGAGCAAGGCCAGCGCCGCGCCGCCGATGGATCCCAGCAGGCCCGCGCGCGGCACCAGGCGGGTGACGGTGTCGCCAAAAAACGACAACACCAGTTTCAACACACCCATGACGACCAGCGAAGCCATGCCCAGCTGCCAGGTGGCGAGGGCTGCGGCGTCCGCCTCCATGCCCTGCTGCTTGAACGCCACGAACGCCGGCCCCAGCACCAGCAGGGCCATGCCGATGCTGGTCGGCGCATCCAGTCCCAGCGGCATCGCGGTGACATCGTCGCGCCCGGTCTTCGCCGCCAACCTGCGCGCCATCCGGGTATAGAGCAGGTTACCCACGAGCACGCCCAATGCGGTGCCCGGGAACATCCGCTGGTAAACGATCTCCGCGGGAAACCCGAAGATCCCGATCAGGGCCATGGCGATGAAGCCGAGGATCGACAGGTTGTCGACCACCAGCCCGAAGAAGCCATTGAGGTCGCCTGCTACGAACCAGCGGCGGGGATGGACGGGAGTTGAGGACATTCAGGGCTCGATTGGTTGGGGTGGCTTGAATGCAGCGGTTGCCTTTGACTTTGCGGAATCCCGTGAGGCGCGGCAAGCGGGCGGGGTAAAACCCCGAAGGGGCGGCGCACAGGGATGGGCGCCGTTTCCGTAGACACAGGATGTGTCTTACGGAAGTTCACGGACCGCTTGCGAACCCGGCGGCTTCATCGCCGGGCGCGCGGTAGGGCGGCTTTCTTTTGGTTACTTTTCATTGCCGTTCAAAGAAAAGTGACTCGCGCGTAGCGCGGAATGCTTGTCCATATTCTAGGTTTGAAGCGGAAAGCGCCCCTCATCCGCCCCCCGACTAGAACATTCGGGGGCAGGCCCTTCGGGCACCGTCGCCTTCGCGGGGGCAGGCTCTTCTCAGCCTTGCACACCCTGCGGGCGCCACAAGGGGAGAACGGAACAATCTAGAACGAAACCTCCGCCGCCTGCTTCGACCACAACACCGATTGATGCTTCGTCGCCTGTTTCCACGCCAGCCGGATCGCCTCGATGTCCGCATTCCGCTGCGGCGTGTCCTCGTGCAGGATCACCAGCACCTTGGTGTTGAGCCGGTTCGGCTCCTTGGCGCCGCGAAACAGCCACTGGCCATAAGCATCGAAGACGGTCAGGCCGTCGGGGAAGCGCGGCGTCACTTCCTTGTCCAGGAACGCACGCCACTGCACCTGACTGATCGGCTCGGCTTGCGGACGGTCCGCCGGGCCGCTTTCCTCGCCCACGCCGAAATACAACTCGCTGCGTACCCAACCCTGGGCCAGCGCAGGACGCGCCGCGTCGCCCTGCATGTTCGCCGTGACGCCCACCGGTGGAACCGATGTCGCGGGCGTGGTGGCGCAGGCGCCAAGACCGAGCAACAAAGCCAACGCCACGCCGCGCAAAACCATTCGCTTACTCCTGAAACCAATGAGGAAATCAAAAATCGCCATCAGCATATTCGCTTGCGCGATGCGCTTTGGCCCCACCGACAGGATACTGTATCGCTTTATCCGGATGGATGTTGACATCCGCTTCCAGCCTGTGGGATTAATGCCCCACGGTCGCCCCCACGCGATTGCCTCCACGAGCCAGACCGCTGATGAACGCACTGCACGCACGAATTCCCACGATCGCGCCAGACCCGCATACGTACGACAAGGCGGATCGCATGCGTCGCCATCGCTGTTGAGCCGTTCCAGCGCCGCTCACGCTCGCATCGACTCACGCCACCACTCTTCGTTTCCCGCTAAACCCCACCCAGGAGTTCCCATGTCCCGTCACCTCGTGACGCCGCTCGGCGTCGCCATCGCCCTGGCGCTCGCCCCCACCGCTTTCGCTCAGGAAGCCGCCGAAGCCACCAACCTCGACACGGTCATCGTCACCGGCACCCGCGCCACCGACCGCACGGTGCTGGAATCCACTTCACCCATTGACGTACTCAGCGCCGAGGACATCCGCAAGGCCGGTGTGTTGAATGGCGAACTCGGCAGCGCATTGCAGGCGCTGTTGCCCTCGTTCAACTTCCCGCGCCAGTCGAACTCCGGCGGCGCCGACCACGTGCGCGCCGCGCAGCTGCGCGGGCTGAGCCCCAACCAGATCCTGGTCCTGGTCAATGGCAAGCGTCGCCACACCAGCGCGCTGGTCAATACCGACAGCAAGATCGGCAAAGGCACCACGCCGGTCGATTTCAACGCGATCCCGGTCAGCGCCATCAAGCGCATCGAAGTCCTGCGCGATGGCGCCGGCGCGCAGTACGGTTCCGACGCCGTCGCCGGCGTCATCAACGTGATCCTCAACGACGCGCCGGAAGGCGGTGCGTATGAAGCCAGCTTCGGTGCGCACCACACCGATGTCGCACCCATCGACCAGACCGTCACCGACGGCCAGACCAGCTTCGCCAGCGCCCAGGTCGGCAGCCGCATCGGCGACGACGGTTTCTTCCGGGTCGGTGTGGAATTGAAGAATCGCGAGGGCACCAACCGCGCCGGTTTCGACCAGATCCCGTTCTTCGAGGAACAGACGCCGGACAACCTGGCCCTGGCCGGCAAGCGCAACTATTACCTGGGCGATGGAGAATCCAACGCCCTCAATGCCTGGTTCAACAGTGCAGTGCCGGTCGGGGAGAACGCCGAGTTCTACGCCTTCGGCACCTACCACCAGAGCGACACCCGTGGCGCCAACTATTTCCGCTATCCCGATGGCGTGGCCAACTGGAAAGAGCTGTACCCCGACGGTTATCGCCCGATCTCCATCGGCGAGAACGTGGACGTGGCCGGCGTGGCCGGCCTGCGCGGGCAATGGGGCGACTGGGACTACGACGCCAGTCTCAATTACGGCCGCAATGACTTCACCTACCGGCTCGAGAATTCGCTCAATGCCTCGCTCGGCCCGGGCAGCCCGACGCAATTCAAGACCGGCGACTACGAGTTCCAGCAGACCCTGGCCAACTTCGACGTGAGCCGCGGCTTCGATGCGGGCAGCAACCACCACACCTTCGCCACCGGAGTGGAATTGCGTCGCGAGGAATACGACACCGGCGCCGGCGATCCGGCTTCCTATGCGGCCGGTCCCTATATTGACCGGCCCACCGGCTCGCAGGCCGGCGGTGGACTGACCCCGCAGGACGTGGCCCACCTGTCCCGCGACGTGGCCAGCGCCTACGCCAGTCTTTCCAGCCAGTTCGGCGAGAAATTCAGCACCGACCTCGCCGCGCGCTACGAGCATTACGACGACTTCGGCGGCGAGCTGACCGGCAAGCTGGCCGCGCGTTACGAATTCGCACCCGCGTTCGCGCTGCGTGGTTCGGTATCGAACAATTTCCGCGCGCCGTCGCTGAGCCAGATCGGCTATGAAGCCACCTCCACCGGTTACGACGCCTCCGGGCAACTGCTGCAGGGACGCCTGCTGTCGGTGAACAACCCCATAGCGCGGGCGCTCGGCGCGCGGGCGCTGGATCCTGAGAAATCGGTCAACTTCAGCCTGGGATTCACCAGCCGCATCGGCGAGCACTTCGACGTTTCGCTGGACGTGTTCCGCATCGACATCGACGACCGGGTCGCACTGACCGAGCGGATCAGCGGCGATGCGCTGACCGAATTCGTGGAAGACGAGTTCGGCGTGCCGGGCGTGCAGAGCGTAAATTTCTTCATCAATGCGGCCGATACCCGCGCCGAAGGCGCGGAGCTGGTCGCCAACTGGCGGCAGAAGCTGGGCAGCGGCGACCTGCTGCTGAGCGGCAGTTACAGCTACGCGAAGACCGAGATCAAGCGCATCACCGCAACCCCGGCGGCACTGCAGGCGCTGGATCCGGACTACGTCCTGTTCGGCATCGAGGAAAGCAACACCCTGACCGATGCCGCCCCGCGCACCCGGGCGCTGCTGTCGGCCAACTGGAACAGCGACCAGTGGAACCTGTTGACCCGCGTCAGTCGTCACGGCAGCGCGACGCGCGTGTTCAACTTCGGCGGCGGCTTCGAGCCCAGGCAGACCTATGGCGCCGAATGGCAACTGGATGCGGAAGTGGAATACCGGATCACCCCGAAATGGAGCGTGGCGCTGGGCGGGCAGAACCTGACCGACGAATACCCGGACCGTTCCATCGACGACATCGCCTACTTCGGCAACCTGCCCTACGACGTGCTGTCGCCGATCGGCAGCAACGGCGCGTACTACTACACGCGGATCCGCTACACGTTCTGATCGTTCGCGACACGGCCCGGAAAACATTCCGGGCCGTCCCCATGGCGTAGGAGCGAAGTGAGTCGCGAAGGCACGATCCGTGGGAGTGACGTGAGTCGCGAGACGGTGCGCATGGACCTCGCCTTCGCGACTCACGTCGCTCCTGCGCGTCGGTCATTGCAGGAAACGGTGGCGCTGGGCTTCGGTAGGAACCGTGCAGCTTGTCGTGCCGAACCAGCGATAACGATTGCGCGCGATCATCCTGTACAACGGATCACGCAGGAAGCGCGGAATCGACAAGATGAGCACTGCAATTCTCCACGGACCGCCCAGTCCGCTGAGCACGCGCCGTATCGCATCGCTGTCGGTCCAGGCGCGGTCTGGTTCTACACAGTTTTTTTCCACCAGCAGAAAAGAAACCGGATCATCCGGATCCAGTCCGTGATCGGCCAACAGCCCGCGACCAGCGTCCGACTGCATCGAAGCGAAACGATAGCGACCTTGATCGCGCTTCAGCAGGAAACGCACCCAACCGTTGCACAGCATGCAGACACCGTCGAAGACGATGATCGGGGCCGCGTCCGCCCTATGTGGATGGGACATCGAGCCATCCCTGGTAATGCACCAGCAGGCCAGCCAGAGGCAAAGCCGCACGCACGTCGAAACAATAGCGGCCCGCTTCTTCCGATTCGTGCGCGATGACCCTATCGAACCAGCGCGCCGGCAGCGGCAGTCCAAGCGTCGCCACCTTCGCCACACGCCAGACAATGGCGCCACGCTCGACCGACATGCGGAAACCGAAGGTCGCAAGGCCCAGTCGCTCGTACAACAGGCCATCGGCGCTCCACAAGCGCGACGGCATCGCGTGTCCGCGGATATGCCGGGTCCATTTTTCGCCTTGGTCCCGTGCGTCGATCTCGACCAGCACTTCACCTTGCCCGGCAGGCGGCAATCGCGTGGCCCAGGCCAGCAGGCGCGCGATCGGATGGAAGCCACGCTCGACCTGCACCTGGCCGCGATAAAGCCGAAAGCCTGGCGCCAGATGCAAGGCCTTGAGCAACGGCGGCAAGGTGTCGAACCCAGTGCCCAGCACGCGCTGGAACAGAGGTTCGCTCAAGGCTGCATCCACACCAGCGTGGCCATGCGTCCGGTGCGCCCGCTCCCCTCGGATGTGCTGCGCCGATGCGAATAGAAGTGCTGCGCGTCGGAAATGGTGCAAAGGTCGCCACCGTGGACGCGGGTGATACCCAGACCGGCCAGCCGCTGGCGGGCAAGCCCGTACAGATCGACTCGCCAATGTCCCGGCCGCGTCGCTATAAAAGCGGATGCGGCCCGCGCGTCCTGCGCGACGAAGGCCTCGAATACTTCTTCGCCAATTTCGTAGGCCTGCGGTCCTGCCGCCGGTCCCAGCCAGGCGACCAGCTTGCCGGCGGGGGCATGCATTGCCGCGACCGTGTTTTCCAGCACGCCGCTGGCCAGCCCGCGCCAACCGGCATGCGCTGCGGCAATCTCGCCGCCATCTTCGGCGGCCAACACCACCGGCAGGCAGTCAGCGGTCAGGATGGCGAGGACGACGCCAGCAGTCGAGGTCACCGAGGCATCGGCGACAGGCTCCCCATCCCCTGCCCTTGCAGCCTTGGAGACGGGGGCCGAAATCCGCACTACCTCGGTCCCGTGCACCTGCTGCAGCCAATTCGGTGGCGAAGGTAGTGCGCAGGCTTCGATCAAGGCCGCGCGATTGGCCGCGACCGCCTGCGCATCGTCTCCGCAACGGGCGCCCAGGTTGAACTCATCGAACGGCGCCGCTGACACCCCTGCACCGTGGCGCAACGTGGTGAAGGCGCGCACGTTCGCCAGCACCGGCCACCGCGCCTGCAACACCGCGCTCATCGCTGCTTCTGCGCCTCGCCATCGGCGCGCAGCGCGGCAAGCAGGTTGAGCATGTCGGCAGGCACCGGCGCGGACACGCGAAGAGGCTCGCCGCTGGTCGGATGCCTGAACTCCAGGGTTTCCGCGTGCAAGGCCTGGCGCTTGAAGCCGCGCAGCGCGGCAACCAGCTCCTCGGTGGCATTCTTGGGCAGTTTCAGCGGGCCGCCGTACTGTGGATCGCCGACGATCGGATACTTGAGATGCGACATGTGCACGCGGATCTGGTGGGTGCGCCCGGTTTCCAGGCGGCACTCCAGCGCGGTATGGGCGCGGAAGCGCTCACGCAGGCGGTAGTGGGTAACCGCGTCGCGGCCCTGCTCGCGCACAGACATGCGCACGCGGTCGCGCGAGTGGCGGTCGATCGGCGCATTGACGGTGCCGCCGGAGACCATCGAGCCGACCACGATGGCCAGGTACTGGCGGTGGACTTCGCGCGAGGAGAGTTGTTCGACCAGCGCGGTGTGCGCCGGCAGCGTGCGGGCCACGACCATTACCCCGGTGGTGTCCTTGTCCAGGCGGTGGACGATGCCCGCGCGCGGGATCGTGGCCAGCGAAGGATCACGGAACAGCAGTGCATTGACCAGGGTGCCGCTGGGATTGCCCGCGCCCGGATGCACCACCAGGCCGGCGGGCTTGTTCAGCACGAACACATCCGCGTCCTCGTACAGCACCTCGATCGGGATGTCCTCGGGCAGGGCATGGGTCTGGGTGTCCAGGACAACATCCAGGCTGGCGGTCTCGCCACCGCGCACGGAGTCGCGGCCGCGGACGATTTCGCCGTCCAGGCGGGCGTCCCCTGACTTGATCCATTCGGACAGCCGCGTGCGCGAGTATTCGGGAAAGAGCTCGGCCAGCACCGCATCGAAACGGCGGCCGGCAGCGCTGGCCGGAACCACCGCGGTGCGCGCGGAATCTTCGTCGGCGGCGTCGAGGGTGTCCGGGTCGTCGAAGGCGGGGGAGCTGTCGGGGAGGTCGGGGGTCGGGTCGGTCATGGCTTTGCAGGCGGCACGTTGGCCGCACGTTCATGGCTTGGGCAGCGCCTAGGCTATCATCGCCGTTCCGTTTACCCGCCGCGGCCTTCCGCCAGCCCATGACCCAGCGCTCCCTCGCCCGCACCACGCCCCGCTCTTTCGCCCTGATCCGCATGGCCTGCCTTGCGCTTGCGATCGCTTTCGTCGCCACCGGCTGCGGCAAGATGTTCAAGAAAGACAAGGATTCGATGGAGGGCAAGCCGGTCGAGGAGATCTACCAGATCGCGCACAAGTCCATGACCGACAGCAACTGGACCAAGGCCGAGACCACTTTCCGCAAGTTGATCGCCCAGTATCCGTACGGCGCATACACCGAACAGGCGCTGATGGAAACGGCGTATGCCCAGTACAAGAGCGGCAAGACCGACGACGCGGTCTCCAGCATCGACCGCTTCCTGCGCACTTATCCCACCCAGCGCAACGTCCCCTACATGTACTACCTGCGCGGACTGGCCAACTCGGGCCGCGACACGATCTTCCTGCAGAAGGTGTGGAAGCTCGACCCCAGCCGCCGCGACCTGGCCACCCCGGTCCAGGCCTACAGCGATTTCAACCTGCTGACCGAACGCTACCCCAACAGCCGCTACAGCGCCGACGCCCGCCAGCGCATGGTCGCGCTGCGCAACCTGTTTGCCCGTCATGAGATGGATTCAGCCCTGTACTACCTGCGCCGTGATGCGTGGGTATCGGCGGCTTCGCGCGCCAAGTACCTGCTGGAAACCTATCCGCAGAGCGAATACCAGAACGATGCGGTCGCGGTGCTGGGCGAGGCCTATACCCACCTGGGCAATGAAACCCTGGCCGCGGATGCGCGTCGCGTGCTGCAGCAGAATGATCCGCAGCATCCCTGGCTGACCGGCGACTGGCCTGACTATCCGTCATCCATCCGCAAGCTCAATCCATTCGCGGGTGAGAAGTCGGCGGTGGACATGAAGAAGCATTGAAGAAAAAGGGCCGCAAGGCCCTTTTTTTGTTTCCTTCTCCCTCCAGCAGAAGGTGGCGCGTAGCGACGGATGAGGGAAGAAGCGTGACACGCCAAGGAAGGTTGAATAAAAACGTATGACACCTTCCCTCATCCGCCCTTCGGGCACCTTCTCCCGGAGGGCGAAGGGAAAGCGGCTCAACCGGAATACTTGTTGCTGATCGGATAGCGGCGTTCCCGCCCGAATGCTCGCCGGCTGACTTTTGGCCCAGGCGCTGCCTGATGCCGTTTCCATTCGCTGGTCCGCACCAGTCGCAGCATCCTGTCCACGACCCCGGCATCGAAGCCTGCCGCCACGATCTCGTCGCGCGACTGTTCCTGGTCCACGTAACGCAGCAGGATCGCGTCCAGCACGTCGTAGGGTGGCAACGAATCCTGGTCGGTCTGGTTCTCGCGCAGCTCGGCCGAAGGCGGACGCGCAATGACCGCCGGTGGGATCACCGGCGCCCCACCCACCGTATTGCGCCAGCGCGCCAGCTCGAACACCTCCGTCTTGTACAGGTCCTTGATTGGCGCATAACCGCCGCACATGTCGCCGTAGATGGTTGCATAGCCAACCGCGTACTCGCTCTTGTTGCCTGTGGTCAGCAGCAACCCGCCCAGCTTGTTGGACAGCGCCATCATGATCACCCCGCGGCTGCGCGACTGCAGGTTTTCTTCCGTGGTGTCGGCCTGGTGGCCGGCAAAGACCGGCGCCAGCGCCTGCATGAAGCCTTCGAATGGCGCCTCGATCGGGATCGTCTCCAGCGTCACTCCCATGGCTACGCATTGCTCGGCGGCCAGGTCGTTGGAAAGACCGGCGGTGTAGCGCGAAGGCAGGCGCACCGCAGTGACGTTGTCCGCCCCCAGCGCATCCACCGCGATCGCCAGCACCAGCGCAGAATCTATGCCGCCGGACAGGCCCAGCCACACCTTCGAGAAACCGTTCTTCCGGCAATAGTCGCGGGTACCGCGCACGATCGCTCGCCAGGCCAGCGCGTCGCGGCTTTCGTCGCCGTCGTCCATCCACCGCACCGGCGTGAACTTGCGCGACTCGGCGTCGAAATCGACCGCCAGCATCTGGTCGGTGAACGCCGCCGCCGCCGGATGCACGATGCCGTCGCCATCGGCCACCACCGACGCGCCGTCGAAGACCAGCGCGTCCTGCCCGCCGACCAGATTGAGGTAGACCAGGGCCACGCCGCGGCCGTCAACCAGAGTTTCATTCACGCGCTGGGCCAGCAGCGCATCGCGCTGGGCATGTTTGTCGCGCTCGAACGGCGAGGCGTTGGGGACCAGCACCAGTTGCGCGCCCGCCTTGGCCGTTTCCGCCAGCGGCTCGGCAAACCACAGGTCCTCGCAGATCACCAGGCCCACGACCACGCCGTTGACCTGGAACACGCAGGCGCCGCCATCGGGATCCATGTCGAAGTAACGACGTTCGTCGAACACCGCATAGTTGGGAAGTTCGCGTTTTCGATAAGTCGTTTCCACTGACCCATCGCGCAGCACGCTGGCCGCGTTGTAGACCACGCTGCCCGCTGACTGCGGCCAGCCGACCACGGCGACAATGCCTTGCGTGGTCGTCGCGATCCGTTGCAACGCGGCTTCGCAGTCGGCGAGGAAACGCGGCCGCAGCAGCAGGTCCTCGGGCGGATAGCCACTCAGTGCCAACTCCGGGAACAGCACCAGGTCCGCGCCGTATTCGTCGCGCGCCTCGGCGATCATCGCGGTGATGCGCTCGGCGTTGTGCTGGACCGCGCCGACAGGGAAGTCGAACTGGGCCAGGGCGATGCGGAGGGTATTGGACATATCAATCGCCTTGGTCTGCCCCTTCCTCCGCTTGCGGGGGAAGGCTAGGAGGGGGGCAAGCTTCCGCAAGACGTTGCGCGATCAGCGCACGCACACCTTCCAGATTCGCCATCAGTTCATTATTCCAGAATCGCAGCACGTGGAAGCCCTTGCGCCGCAGGAACGCATCGCGCGACCCGTCGGTAGTGCAATCCATGTGCTGTCCCCCATCGACTTCGGCAACAAGCCTCGCTTCCACGCAGGCGAAGTCGGCGATATACGGACCGATGGGGCACTGGCGACGAAAACGGAAACCGTCGAGTCGACGCAACCTGAGAATGTTCCACAACCTGCGCTCGGCCAAGGTCATGCCACGGCGCAGTTCGCGCGCC
Source organism: Pseudoxanthomonas sp. (assembly GCA_039932615.1). Taxonomy (GTDB): domain Bacteria; phylum Pseudomonadota; class Gammaproteobacteria; order Xanthomonadales; family Xanthomonadaceae; genus Pseudoxanthomonas_A. The sequence goes on along the minus strand of JBDTPP010000021.1, from coordinate 10,589 downwards.
CGGTCGCGCTTCTGTCCGTTTCGCATATGCACCTCCTGTGCCTGTCCGTGGCCTCATCTTGCCCCATCCGAGCCTGCCCAGCCGTGTACACCCTTCGCACGCGGCGAGCGCGGGAAGCAGCACATACGGCGCACAGCCCCCTCGTCCGTTCACGGAGGGGAGGGGTGGGCAGGCGGCGAACGGAAACGAACAATTCAATATCGCTGCGTGAATGCCAGCGCCAGGTGTGCCCCTCGCTCCAAACCACTGCCGGCGACCAGGCCCATCGGCTGCGGCCCGCCCCCATCCCCCCTTCCCCGCAAGCGGGGGAAGGGGCAGATCCATGCGCAAGCCAGCCGCATGCCCGGCCATGCACAGCCATGCACAGCCCCCTCCTCCGTTTACGGGGGAGGGTTGGGGTGGGGGCAGACGGAAGCGACCAACCCAATGCCCCGGCGTTGATGCCAGCGCCTGATGTGAAGCTCGCTCAAAACCACTGCCTAGAACTGGCTTCCTCGGCTGCGGCCCGCCCCCCTCCCAACCTTCCCCCCGCAAGCGGGGGAAGGGGCGGAGCCTCGAAAGCACCATCCCCATGGCCGGTCCCGCCTGGTAAGCCTTCACCGCAAACAAAAAAACCGCCCGAAGGCGGCTTTTCGAACCACATGAAAACGTACCGCTTACTTCTTCACCAGCTTCGCAATCGCCGCGCCCAGGTCGCCCGGCGAGCGCACCGTGACCACGCCCGCCGCTTCCATCGCCGCGAACTTGCCTTCGGCCGTGCCTTGTCCGCCCGACGCAATCGCGCCGGCATGGCCCATGCGCTTGCCGGCCGGGGCCGAGGCGCCGGCGATGAAGCCGACCACCGGCTTCTTCACGTATTTGGCGATGTAGTCGGCGCCTTCTTCCTCGGCGCTGCCGCCGATCTCGCCAACCATGATGATGCCTTCGGTCTGCGGGTCTTCGTTGAACAGCTTGAGGCAGTCGACGAAGTTCAGGCCGTTGATTGGATCGCCGCCGATGCCGATGCAGGTGCTCTGGCCCAGGCCTACGTCGGTGGTCTGCTTGACCGCTTCATAGGTCAGCGTGCCCGAGCGCGAGACGATGCCGATCTTGCCCGGCAGGTGGATGTGGCCGGGCATGATCCCGATCTTGCACTCGCCCGGGGTGATGATGCCGGGGCAGTTGGGGCCGATCAGGGTCACGTCGGGGTAGCCCTTCAGGGTGTTCTTGACCCGCAGCATGTCCAGCACCGGAATGCCTTCGGTGATGCAGACGATGACCTTGATCCCGGCATCAGCCGCTTCCAGGATCGCGTCGGCCGCGAACGGCGGCGGCACGTAGATCACCGAGGCGTCGGCGCCGGTGGCTTCGACCGCTTCACGCACGGTGTTGAACACCGGCAGTTCGATGTGGGTGGTGCCGCCCTTGCCGGGGGTCACGCCGCCGACCACCTTGGTGCCGTATTCGACCATCTGGGTGGCGTGGAAGGTGCCCTGCTGGCCGGTGAAGCCCTGCACGATGACCTTGGTGTTCTTGTTGACCAAAACGCTCATATGAAAATCCTTGGGTCTCGTAGGAGCGCCCCTTGGGCGCGATGCGTTTCAATCAGGTGACGAAAAGCATCGCGGGCAAGGCCCGCTCCTACAGGTGTGAGATTGATCAGGCGGCGACTGCAGCGACGGCCTTGCGGGCGCCATCGTTGATGTCGTCCGCGGTAACGATGGCCAAACCGGACTCGCGCAGCAGCGCCTTGCCGGCTTCGACATTCGTACCTTCCAGGCGCACGATCACCGGCACCTTGACGCCCACGTCCTTGACCGCGGCGATGATGCCTTCGGCAATCATGTCGCAGCGGACGATGCCGCCGAAGATATTGACGAAGATCGCCTTGACCTTGTCGCTGGACAGGATCAGCTTGAACGCGGTGGTCACGCGCTCCTTGGTGGCGCCGCCGCCCACGTCAAGGAAGTTGGCCGGCGAACCGCCATTGAGCGAGATCACGTCCATGGTAGCCATGGCCAGGCCGGCGCCGTTGACCATGCAACCGATGTTGCCGTCCATGGTCACGTAGTTCAGGTCGTGCTCGCTGGCCAGCACTTCGGTCGGGTCTTCCTGCGCGGTGTCGCGCATCGCCACCAGGTCGGCATGGCGGAAGTTGGCGTTGTCGTCGGAATTGACCTTGCCGTCCAGCACGGCCAGGTCGCCGTTGGTGAGGATCGCCAGCGGGTTGAGTTCTACCAGGGCCAGGTCCTTCTCGTTGAACAGCTTGTACAGGCCCAGCATGATCTTGCTCAGCTGGTTGACCTGCTTGGCGTTGAGGCCGAGCTTGAAGCCGACTTCGCGGCACTGGTACGGCTGCAGGCCTTGCACGAAGTTGACGTCCAGCTGGTGGATCAGCTCGGGCGTTTCCTTGGCCACGATCTCGATATCCACGCCGCCTTCGCTGGAGGTGATGAAGGTGATCGCCTGGGTGCTGCGGTCGACCAGCACCGAGAGATACAGTTCCTTGGCGATGTCGGTGCCTTCGGAGATCAGCACGGTGTCGATCGGCAGGGCCACGCCGGCGGACTGGTAGGTCGCCATCTTCGTGCCCAACATTGCCGTGGCGTATTGCTTCACTTCGTCCAGGGTCCTGGCCAGCTTGACCCCGCCGGCCTTGCCGCGGCCGCCCGCATGGATCTGGGCCTTGACCACCCACAGGTCACCGGGAATGGCTTTCGCGGCCTCGACCGCTTCATCCGGCGTGCGCGCGATGCGCCCGGCCGGCACTGCAATGCCGTATTCGGCAAACAACTGCTTCGCCTGGTATTCGTGGAAGTTCATGCGTCACCGTGATTGAGGAACAGAACGCATCACGCGGCAGTCGGGCACAGGGCCGGAGGGCACGGATGGGCCGCCTATTGTCTCCCAGCGCGTGCTGCGGTGCAAAACGGGGGGGGTGTCTTCCCGTGTGGAGAGGCGTTTCCCGTTGGGAGCGGGCCTTGCCCGCGATGCTCTTTCGCTCTTCTCCGCGACCTGGCCGGCCGGCATCGCGCTTTAGGGGCGCTCCTACGACACCACATGATGTGACGCGCTGCCCGCCCCCTACTCTGCCTATACTCGGGGCCTGACCACCCGGATGCCACGGTTTGACGCAGCGCCCCTCGATTATCGCCAACCTGGAATCCGCTCCCGCCCGGGAGCTGTACTTCTTCACCCTGTACCGGACCCTGGAGGCCGGGATCCTGGCCGGGCTGCTGTTCAGTCCCCTGTCCGGAATGCTGGGCGATATCCGCGCCCCGGTCCTGGGCAGCGCGGTCACCATGTTCTACCTGGTGTTCGCGGTGGTGATGCTGGTCCTGGCCCGCCAGGAGCGCTGGCTGGTGCCGCTGGTACTGGTGGGCGGATGCGTCGACATCGTGGTCGCCTCGCTGGCGACCTATTGCCTGCCCGATGCCACCGCCGGCATCGCCATGCTGCTGCTGTTCAACGTCGCCGCCGCCGGCCTGCTGTTGCCTGCCCGGCTGGGTATCGGCGTGGCGATCTTCGCCTCGCTGGTGATGGCCCTGGAATACGCATTCAACATCCTCGGCAAGACCCCGACCGACCGGCCGCTGGCCGAAGTGATCATGTTTGCGGTCAGCTACCTGGCCGTCGGTTACCTGGCTGGCCAAGCCGGCCAGCGCGCGCGTTCCAGCCAGGCCCTGGCCGACCAGCGCGGCGTGGAAGTGGCCAACCTGTTCGAAGTCAACGAACTGATCATCCGGCGCATGCGCACCGGGGTGCTGGTGGTCGATGCCGAAAACCGGATCAAGCTGGCCAACGAGGCGGCCTCGCTGCTGATCGGCGACGGCAGCGAGGGCGAAAACGACACGCGGGGCATACACCTGCCGCAGATCGCGCCCGAGCTGGCGCGGCGCCTGGACCAATGGCGCAACGGCTGGAAGAACGATGAAACCCCGCTGCAGCTCTCCCCGGACCAGCCGGAAGTACAGCCACGTTTTGCCCGCCTGCTGGCCGGCAGCGAGCTTTCGCTGGTGTTCCTGGACGATTCCAGCGTGGTCTCGCGGCGCGCTGAATCACTGACCCTCACCGCATTGGGCCGCTTCTCGGCCAGCCTGGCCCACGAGATCCGCAACCCGTTGGCGGCGATCAACTACGCAGTGCAGTTGCTGGAGGAATCCAGGAGCATCATCGACGGCGACCGTCGCCTGCTGCAGATCATCCACCAGCAGTGCCAGCGCACCAACGGCATTGTCGAGAGCGTGCTCGGCCTGGCCCGGCGCGAGCGCGCCAGCCCTGAACACGTGGACCTGAACACCTACGTGCGCCGCTTCGTTGACGAATACCAGCAGTCGATGTCGATCGAGACCGACAGCCTGGAAACGGTGATCGGGTCCAAGGCAGTGCCGGCGCTGGTCGACCTGCGCCACCTGCAGCAAGTGATCACCGTGCTGGTCCAGAACGCGTTGAACTACGGGCGCCTGCCGGGTGAGTCGGCGCGCGTGCGGGTGCGCGTCTTCCAGGTCGACAACCGGCCGATGATCGACGTGCTGGACCGCGGCCCGGGCATTCCCGAAGGCGTGGCCGCGCAGTTGTTCCGCCCGTTCTACACCACCTCCGAACACGGCACCGGCCTGGGCCTGTACATCGCCCGCGAGCTGTGCCGGGCCAACCAGGCCAGCCTGGAATACGTCGCCGTCCCCGGCGGCGGCAGCTGCTTCCGCATCACCCTGCCCGGCCCGCACACCCTGCTCCCCACCTGATGTTGTGGGAGCGGCTTCCAGCCGCGAGCTCTTGATCTTTCCTTTCCTCACAGGAAGAGCTCGCGCCCATGCGGCGCTCCTGCGGGGCAGAGCTCGCGGCTGGAAGCCGCTCCCACAAAGCTCGCGCCCATCGGCGCTCCTACAGGGTCATGTAGCAGTTACACTTCCTGCACAGGGGAACATTGCGGGGAAAAGCGTGAGAGAAAAGCATGAGTGAAAGCCGCAGCGCCCTGATCGTTGACGATGAACGCGACATCCGCGAACTGCTGACCCTGACCCTCGGTCGCATGGGTCTGCGCATCGACACTGCCGCCAACCTGGGCGAGGCCCGCGAACTGCTGGCCCGCAACCGCTACGACCTGTGCTTCACCGACATGAACCTGCCCGACGGCAACGGCATCCAGCTGGTCGGCGACATTTCCAGCAAGTATCCCGAGACCCCGGTGGCCATGATCACTGCCTTCGGCAATGTCGAGCTGGCGGTCGAGGCACTGAAGGCCGGCGCCTTCGACTTCGTCAGCAAACCGGTCGATATCTCGGTCCTGCGCGGCCTGGTCAAGCACGCGCTGGAACTCAACAATACCGAACGCGCGCCCGCCGCCGCACCGCCGCCGGAACAGGCCAGCCGCCTGCTCGGCACCTCCGCACCCATGGAAGTGCTGCGCGAAACCATCGCCAAGGTCGCCCGCAGCCAGGCCCCGGTCTACATCCTGGGCGAATCGGGCGTAGGCAAGGAGCTGGTCGCCCGCACCATCCACGAGCAGGGCGCACGCGCGGCCGGTCCGTTCGTGCCGGTCAACTGCGGCGCGATTCCCGCCGAACTGATGGAAAGCGAATTCTTCGGCCACAAGAAGGGCAGCTTCACCGGCGCCCACGCCGACAAGCCGGGCCTGTTCCAGGCGGCCAACGGCGGCACCCTGTTCCTGGACGAAGTCGCCGAGCTGCCGCTGCCGATGCAGGTCAAGCTGCTGCGCGCAATCCAGGAAAAATCGGTGCGCGCGGTCGGCGCCTCCAACGAAGTGCCGGTCGATGTGCGCATCCTCTCGGCCACGCACAAGGACCTGGGCGAACTGGCCAACGACGGCCGCTTCCGCCACGACCTCTACTACCGCATCAACGTGATCGAACTGCGCGTGCCGCCGCTGCGCGAACGCACCGGCGACCTGCCCCAGCTGACCAAGTCGATCCTGGCCCGGTTGGCCGGCAACCACGGCCGCAATGTGCCGCAGCTCACTCCCGCGGCGCTGGATGCACTGGCCGGGCATCCATTCCAGGGCAACGTGCGCGAGCTGGAAAATGTGCTGGAACGCGCCCTGGCCATGGCCGACGGCGACCGCATCGACGCGCCCGACCTGCACCTGCCTTCCGCCGACGGCAAACGCTATTCCATGGACACGGCGCCCGGCCCGGCGCCCGGCGGCAGCGATGCGCCCATGGACATTGACCCGGGAACCGGCGCCCTGCCGTCGTACATCGAGAACCTGGAACGCGCTGCGATCCAGAAGGCCCTGGAAGACAACCGCTGGAACAAGACCAAGGCCGCCGCCCAGCTAGGCATCACCTTCCGCGCCCTGCGCTACAAGCTGAAAAAGCTGGGCATGGAATAAGCCTGCTCCGTAGGAGCGCCATCCTGCCGTGAGCTCGTACGCCCGCGTTCATTGCCACGATCCGGAAGCGAAGGTCGCGCTTGGGGCGACCAAGCGCAAGCGATCAGATTCTCGCTATGCCTATCCAGCCCGCACTCATCGCCGGCGAACAGAATTCAAGCAAATTGACCACGCTTTGGAACCCGTGGACCGCCACGCGCGCTGGCCCATGCGAGGATTCAAGCATCTCGTCGAACCGCGCGTGATAGGGCACGAGCTCCTGCAATTGAATTCCTGAACGATTGAAAAGCGTTCTCAGGGTCTTGTAGGAATAGATCTGCAGATGGTCGGGATGGGTGGATTCCCGGCCCGTCAGGCCGATCAGGAAGTTGTGCCAGCTGCACGCATTGGGAGTGGAAAAAACAAGCTCCACGCCTGCGATGTCGGGATTGCCTTTCAGGCTGCGCAACCATTGCAGCGTATCGGGAAGATGTTCGATCAATTCACCTGCAATGATGACTTCTGGCGTCCCGAACTCGCGAACCACGGGTGACAGGTCGAATATGTCTCCTTTGATGATTCGCCCATTCGATGCCGTTGTCAGGCCCTCCGGCGGAACCAGGTCCGAATTGTCTATCCCCACCACTTCGGCGGCGGCGGCGCACAGGCGCGCATGCAGCCAGTTTCCCTTCTCCTTCTTCGAATCCAGCGCGGTTTCATCCAGCGCACCCAGGTCAAAGACTCTTTTCCCCAAGACCCGGTTCTCGATGTATTCCAGCCTCTGGACCGCTCGAGGAAGGCTGATCGATTCAAGCGCCGTATAGGCAAGCTTCTGCATTTCTTTTCCTGTCAGGACTTGTAATCCGGCACCGATGGCGACGCCGTCGGCGGTCATTCGAACTGAAGCTGGACCAGGTAGTTTGGACGATCCACTGCCAGTAGGCCCAGCTCGCTGGACGTATGCCGCGGCAACGAGGCATGCGTCATTTCGCACAATTGCTCGGCAGAGATCAAGGCAACATTTTTGTCGCCGCTTAGATATCTGTCGCAAAAGAGGCCAAGCGTGGCCACGGGGTGTCCGGGTTGCACGTCCTTGATGAGCATGCGGGCACCGGGACGCAGGGCATTGGCTACATTCAGCAGGAAGCTGGCCCGGTGTGGGCCCGGAATGTGATGCATCACGTCGCTGACCACGGCGGCATCGTACCTGCCTGCGAACGTGAGGATATGGTCTTCGATGGCCACGCCCGGATGCAGTTCGACTCTTTCGCTGTAGCGCGGTTCCAGGAACTTGCCCACGCTGCCCGCGATGTCGACCATGGCGACGCGCACATCAGGACGCGCTTCCAGCACCAGATTCAGCAGATCGCCGTCGCCGCCCCCTATATCGAGTACGAATGCATCCTTGGGCAGCATGCGGGAAAGCAATGCCGCGACTTTTCCCAGATCGACGAAGACGGACCGGTATAGGCGCGACGCCTTCCTTTCTGCGCTAGCGGGCAGGAGCTTCCTGACAGCAGGACCTATTTTCATGGGTTCACCGTGATGGCGGGTTCGGCTGCGTGCAATTGGTCGGGGCTTCACTCATCCATTTCGGGAAAGCAGCCGGTGCAGCGTGCGTCGCGGTACTGACGCGATGTCGTATGCCAGGAAACCCAGCAGCAACTGGATCCCCACGATCACCTGCAGGGCAACCAGCATCACGCTGCCGGCCGAGGTGACTACCCCTGTCGCGGAAGATTGCGCCCAGAACGCCACGCCCATCGTGGTGCCCACGCCCAGGAAGAGCAGGCCCAGCAGCAATTCAATCGATGCCAACGACAGGTCGCGCAGGAAGTAATTGTAGAACAGTCGTTTGAAGGTGTTGCGCAGGTGCTTGAAAGAAAAATCGAACAGCACCCGTGAGATGCGCAGGTTGCTGGTCTCGCTGCCGTAACGCGCTTCCATCGGCACATCGGCGACTACGGCGCGGATGATGTTGAGGCGGAACAGCATGTCGGTCTCGAAGAAATAGCGGCGACTGATCTTGTCCAGCGGCAACCGCTGCACTACCCGCGCATGGATCGCGGTGTAGCCGTTGGTGGGATCGAACAGATCCCAGTACCCGGATGAAATCTTGGTCATGAACGACAGTACGGCATTGCCCAGGATGCGCGCAATCGGCATGCGGCCTATCTGGTCCAGGTCATAAAACCTGTTGCCCTTGGTGTAGTCCGCTTCGCCGCGCGCGATCGGCCCGATCAGTTGCGGCAGGGTGGCCGCATCCATCTGCCCGTCTCCATCCATCTTCACCACAACATCCACGCCGTCTTCCACCGCGCGCGCATAGCCGGCCATCACCGCCCCGCCCACGCCCTGGTTAACGGCATTGCGCAGCACCACCACACGCGCATCGCAGCAGTTGCCCTCGACCCAGTCGCCCGATTGTTCCGGGCATGCATCGTCGACCACGTAAATGCGCTCTACTTCGCCCGCAATGCTGGCGATGACCTGCAAGATGTGCTGCTTCACGCGATAGCTGGGAATCACCACTGCCACGCGCATGGGTGGTTCCGGTTCCTGCACCAACTCACGCGGCGTCAGGGGGGTAGCGCGCAGCATCTGGTCACCCGCGTGGGTCATGAGTCCTCTCCCGTTGCATAGGACATAGCGTAGGCACCCGCCAGAAAGCGGGCAATCGGCGCCGGCCATTGGGCCTCGAACATCATCATGTCTTCGCGCGCACGCACGCCTCTGCGGATGCCGCCGCTGGTTTCGCTGCCGGCATGGATACGGTGCATCAGCAAGGTCTCGCGGACCAATGCGAAGGCACCGGGCTGCCGCGCGAGCCGCAACCACGACTCCCAATCCAGGTTCACCTTCAGGTCTTCGCGAAAGCGCAGGCCTATGTCGGTACGCAAGGTCACGCTTGGGCAGGCAATCGGGCAACCGAAGCGCAACAGGCGGCGCCGGGCGGCCACGCCGGCAATGACGTCGCGGCCCAGGAAACCCAGTTCCAGCAATATCCGTTTGACCAGCAGCATGGGACTGAACAGCCGCGTCTGGGTTGCCAGCAACTCGCCATAGCCAGTCATTATCATCACCACCCGGGAATCGCGCGCGGCCGCAGTCAACGTCTGCTCGGTGAACCGGGGCAGGTAGATGTCATCCTGATGCGCCAGCGTCACCCACCCACTGTCGGCCTCGGCAAGGGCGACATTCCAGTCTCGGCCGATGCCGGCGTTGGGCGAATGCAGGAACATCCGGGCGCCGTATTCGTCGGCCAGTGCCTGCAGTCCTTCGTATGGCGTGGAACTGCAGATGAGGATCGGCGAAGGCCGGGTCTGCGCGCGCAGCGAGTCGAGGCAGGCGCGCAGATGGGGTGAGTCGCCGTAGGCCGGCACCACGAAACTATGGGGCAAGGTGCCCGGAGGGGTGGCCACGCAAGACTTCATCAGCTGGCTTGGCCCAGCAGTGAGACCATCAGCACGCCGGTGGAAATGAGGGCCAGGCCGGCCCACTGCCCCAGAGTCAGGCGTTCGCCATACAACAACCAGGTGACGCCAGCCATCAGGATATAAAAAGATCCGCCGGAGATGGCGAAGGCCACGCCCAGTTTGACTCGGCTCACGACCACTACCCAGACGATGAAGCCAATGCCCTGCACGACGATGGCGGCGATCACGGCCGGCGACAGGATGGCAGCGGCCAACCACGGCATGCCGGTCAGCGGCGGGCTACGCAGGGCCAGTTGGGCCACGCCGTGTTTAATCAGCAGCTGGCTGCCCAGGGTCGAGCAGGTCACGAATAGGATCATCAGTATTTCGCGAAACATTCGTCATCCATCCGGGACCAAAGAGTCCTTGCGCATTCTACCGGCAGCCGACAGTCCCAGATTATGCCGAGCTACAACGGGCAGCATGGACATTCATGCGGTCGGGACCAAGCACCGTGCGGCTCGCCTTGCGCTAAGCCCCGCATCGTGCATCGGGAAACCTTTTTTACTCATCTACACAGCTGGCCCCTTCCTGCCGTTCTGCGTCACATCGTGACCCTGCGCACGCACGCAACCTGCCTTGACGCCCACTTGGCGTCACCAAAGATCAATTGGCACGGGTTCTGCGTTACACAACTCCTCGGATCATCTATAGCAGCCATCATCCGATCACCAGACCCCGCACCGTCCGACTTTTCCCGACTATTGAAGAGAGATCCGCAATGAAGAAGAACATACAGGGCTTCACCCTCATCGAACTGATGATCGTCGTCGCCATCATCGCCATCCTGGCCGCCATCGCTC